>DXGF01000145.1 GCA_019114065.1 Candidatus Dorea gallistercoris | reverse complement strand
AACTGCTCAAGCAGAGCGGCGTGTTCCGCGAAAATCAGGAAGTGGCGGAGCGGGTCATGGATTCCAACGCCATCGAGCGGGAGCGGGGGATCACGATCCTCTCCAAAAATACTGCTGTTTTCTATAGAGGGACCAAGATCAACATCGTAGACACACCGGGGCACGCGGATTTCGGCGGCGAAGTAGAACGTGTCCTCAAGATGGTGGACGGTGTGATCCTGGTGGTGGATGCCTTTGAGGGCGCCATGCCCCAGACCAAATTTGTACTGCGCAAAGCCTTGGACTTAGCGCTTCCGGTCATCGTCTGCATCAATAAGATCGACCGGCCTGAGGCTCGTCCTGCTGAAGTCATCGACGAGGTCCTGGAACTTTTCATCGATCTGGACGCCTCAGAGGAACAGCTGGATTGTCCTTTTGTCTATGCCTCCGCCAAGGCAGGCGTGGCCGTGCTGGATCTGACGGATGAGGAGCGGGATATGAAGCCGCTCTTTGAGACCATCCTTGATTATATCCCGGCGCCGGAGGGCGATCCGGCCGCAGAGACCCAGGTACTGATCAGCACCATCGACTACAATGAATATGTAGGCCGGATCGGGATCGGAAAAGTGGAAAACGGAAGGATCCGCGTAGGTATGGACGCGGTGGTGGTCAACGAGCATGACCCCGACCGTCAGGAAAAAGTCCGAATCAGCAGACTGTATGAGTTTGACGGTCTGGATAAGGTGGAGGTCAGGGAGGCCAGCATCGGATCCATTGTGGCAATCTCCGGTATCGCGGATATTTCCATCGGAGATACTTTATGCTCTCCTGAGAACCCGAAAGCCATTCCATTCCAGAAGATTTCCGACCCCACTATCGCCATGCAGTTTGTGGTCAATGACAGTCCCTTCGCCGGACAGGAGGGGAAATACGTCACCTCTCGCCATCTGAGGGACCGTCTGTTCCGGGAACTGAACACCGATGTCAGTCTCCGGGTTGAGGAATCCGACAGCACCGACAGCTTCAAGGTGTCCGGCCGGGGCGAACTCCACCTCTCTGTCCTGATCGAAAATATGCGGAGAGAAGGCTATGAATTCGCGGTCAGCAAGGCGGAAGTCCTCTACCGGGAAGATGAGGAGGGCAAACTGCTGGAGCCTGTGGAAACTGTCTACATCGATGTGCCGGATGAGTTTACCGGGATCGTGATCGAAAAGCTTGGCCAGCGCAAAGGGGAACTGCAGAGTATGAATCCCGTCGGCGGCGGTTACACCCGCCTGGAATTCTCCATCCCCTCCCGGGGACTGATCGGCTACCGGGGCGAATTCCTGACTGACACCAAAGGAAACGGGATCATGAACACCGCCTTCGACGGGTACGCTCCCTATAAAGGAGATATCCAGTACCGCAAGCAGGGTTCGCTCATCGCCTTTGAGACCGGGGAATCCGTGACTTACGGCCTCTACAGCGCCCAGGATCGGGGCACCTTGTTCATCGGCCCCGGCGAGAAAGTTTACTCCGGCATGGTCATCGGTGAAAACGCGAAAGCCGACGATATCGAGGTCAATGTCTGCAAGACCAAACATCTGACCAATACCAGATCCTCCAGCGCCGACGAAGCCCTCCGGCTGACACCTCCCAGGATCTTAAGTCTTGAGCAGGCTCTGGATTTCATTGACACCGACGAACTGCTGGAAGTCACTCCCAAAAGCCTGCGGCTCCGCAAGAAGATCCTAGACCCCCGGATGCGCAGGCGGGCAAACCGTTCCTGACAAATATGCAAGGAGGAGATCATGAAACAATATGTATCTATCTTTTTAAAACGACTGGCATCTGTTCTGGAGATTTTCATCGCCATCATGCTGGCGATCGGAATCCTGCTGCTGTCCCTTAGGATGGCGGTTTCTTTGGGCAATATCCCGAACTTAAGTGTCTGGCCTAACTATGACGATCTTCTGGCCACCTGCTTTAACCTGATCATCGGTGTGGAACTGATCCGCATGATGTACTACCACACGCCGGCGACTGTATTTGACGTACTTCTTTTCGCTATCGCCCGGCAGATCATCGTGGAGCACTCTTCCGCGTGGGCTAGCCTGATCGGCGTATGCGCCATCGCGGTTCTTTTTGCCACCCGCAAATTTTTATTCTCAGAATTCGATGTCTCAGACGAGATCGTATTCCGCGCTTCCACCAAAGTAGGGGTGGTCAATAAAATCCTCGGGATCTCTATCTCCCACGAGAACGGCGATACGCTGGAAGACGTTCTCCTGCGGGAATGCAGAGAAAAAGAGATCGAACTGGGTGTGGGCACCTGTGTCCGTTTCACAAATTATGGTCTCCGTGTCGCAAAGATGCATGACGACAAAATTTCTCGGATTGAAGTAATCCGTGCTATACATTGAGCTCCAAACATGTTATACTAGATATATCAGATAGATTCATGGTTTCGACAATAATTGTCAGACTATACTTTCTGAAAATATGTCAAAAGGAGTGGTATCATGAAATTTATCATTATCGGCAAAAACATTGATGTTACGCCAGGTTTAAGGCAGTCCATCGAAAGCAAACTGGGGAAACTGGAAAGGTATTTTACTCCTGATACGGAAATCCACGTAACACTGAGTGTCCAGAGAGAGCGTCAGAAAATAGAAGTCACCATTCCTGTCAAGGGCGGTCTCATCCGCTCAGAACAGGAGAGCAGCGATATGTATGTTTCCATCGATCTGGTAGAAGAAGTGATCGAGCGCCAATTGCGGAAGTATAAGAACAAACTCATCGCCAGACATCAGGAAGGCGGCAATTTCAAACAGGAATTCTTTGACAACCAAGATGTAGTGGAGGACGATGGCGAGATCCGCATCGTCCGCACCAAGAAGTTCGGCATCAAGCCCATGTTTCCGGAAGACGCCTGCGTGCAGATGGAACTCCTAGGGCATGACTTCTTCGTATTCTGCAACGCTCAGACCGATGAAGTCAATGTGGTCTACCGCCGGAAGGACGGAAGCTTTGGCCTGATCGAACCAGAATTCAGTTAAGCACGAGGTTTCTTCTAAATGTCCCTCACCATAAACAAGGCCCGGAGAAACGGTACAAGCCGTTCCTCCGGGCCCAGACATTCTACAATTCCCTCCATTTCCCGCCCCGTCTTCCAATCCCACATTTCTCCTCTCCTTCCCAGAGGATCCTCCCACTCGTCTCTTCCGTCAGGATTTCCTTAAGCTTTAATACTTCTGTTTCCGGCACCAGGACCGCAAGCTTTACGTTCTGCGCGTACACTTCATCCTGAGCCGCCAGGCCTCTCTGACCGAGAAGATATTGGATCTTCCCCAGTTCTGTATAATCTACCGTCATCGTCAGTTTCATTCCCGGAATCCTGGTTATGATCTCAGAAGAGGCAAGTCCCTCCTGTACCGCCAGTGAGTACGCCCGGATCAGTCCTCCCGTTCCCAGAAGAGTTCCTCCAAAATACCGCGTCACTACCACCGCCGCGTTATGGATCCCTTCCCCGCAAAGGACCTCCAGCATGGGCCGCCCCGCCGTCCCCGATGGTTCTCCATCATCACTGCAGCGCTGGATCTCCTGCCTGTCCCCAATCACATAGGCGTAGCAGTTATGGGTCGCATCCCAGTATTTTTTACGCATGGACTCAATAAATCCCAGGGCCTCCTCTTCGGTCTCCACAGAGACCACCGTGGCAATAAATCTGGATTTCTTCTCTGCGATCTGGGCCTGCGCGCCTTGATATATGATTCTGTACTCTTCCCGCATTCTGATCAGTGTTCCTTTCTGTCTCTAATTTCTTCCTATTTACTATAACGAATTTCTTAAGATTTTCCTACCAAAATGTGAAGTTTTCATTTTTTTCTTTATTTCAATACTGTT
>DXGF01000144.1 GCA_019114065.1 Candidatus Dorea gallistercoris | reverse complement strand
GCCGGATGTGGACGGTGATGGTATTGTTGCTCTTGCTGAAATATTCGTCCTGCCAGATCTGATGGAAGAGTTCCTCGGCGCTCACCACATTGCCCTTGTTCTGGCACAGGATCCTTAAGATCGAGAATTCGGTAGGCGTTAACAGTAGAGGTTTCTCGTTCAGGAAGCATTCATGGGTCTTGACTTTTAAGACCAGACCAGAGTGAACAAAGATGTCATCTTCCTTCTCTGACCCGGCGTTATAGCGCTTGTATCTGCGAAGCTGGGCTTTGACGCGGGCAACCATTTCCAGCGGAAGAAATGGTTTGGTAATATAGTCATCCGCTCCCAGCGTAAGCCCGGTGATCTTATCGACCTCTTCTCCTTTGGCAGTCAGCATGATCACCGGGTACTGATGGGATTCCCGTATTTTCTGACAGAGCAAAAATCCGTTTATCCCTGGCATCATAACGTCCAGGACGGCAAGATCCAGGGCTTCCTCCTGGATACATTCCAGAGCCGCCTCCCCTTGATAGAATTTAAAAACCTGAAAGTTTTCATTCTGCAGATAGAGTTCAATGAGATCCGCGATCTCTGGCTCATCATCCACGATCAATATTTTGTCCTGCATATAGATCTCCTTTCTACGACAACATCAGGATTCAGTATAGCAGGCTGAGATGAATTCTTTCCTAGTATTTCTATGAGAAACTATTAAGATTTTCCTAAATTCTTTGTAGATCTGTTTTCGGGCTTGCGGTTTCAATCTGTCTTTAGTATACTTTCCCTATAACGATCCAGGACGGCTTTGAGCTCAAAGATTCCATCCGTCCCGGGAGATCTGTCTTAGGATCTCCATTCAACGTTCCGGCCATTCGGCCAAAGATTCATCTTGTAATGTAATGCTGCCAGGGTCAAAGGGTCTAAGCCCACATGAGCCTGCTCATAAGTGGGTGAAAGACCTTGGGACCCGCCCCGATATGAGCATAAAAGTGGGATGACTATCCCACGATATGCGAATATTGGACAGGATTGTGAGAGTGCGCAGCACAGAACAATCCGCAGGCAGCGCAGTCGGGGGCTTTTCCCCAAACATCTAATGGGAAATACATAAGGATTTCCGCGCGGGTTTTTCAGATTTTTCCGGCATGACATTGTCTTTCTGGCAGACGCTTGGTAAAATATAAGAAACAAGCCGTTCTTCTTTCTGTATTTCCCCAAAAGAAAGGAGAAGTACATGAAAGACGGCAGGAGAAAAGACGCCAAGACAAGAAACCAGGAAAACCAGATACCAAACGCCACGCTGAAAGACAGCAGCGCGAAGCTGATCTTTGACGATCACGTCCTCTGCGCCCAGTTCTTGCGGGATTATGTGGACGTGGGACTTTTGAAAGATGTGCGGCCAGAGGATATCGAGGATATCTCAGAGCGCTTCCTGTGGCTGTGGCAGGAGAACCGGGAGTCGGATTCAGTGAAGAAGATCCATCTGCGGGATTGTGAGGGGATGGACACGCTGTTTCTGATCACGGTGATCGAGCATCAGTCTAAGGTGGACTATGATATGTCCTTCCGCCTTCTGCGCTATATCGTCCAGATCCTGACAGACTACGCAAAGGAAGCGGAGGGAGAGCGGGAAGGGATCACCCGGCAGAAGGAGTTCCATTACCCGCCGATCCTGCCCATCGTATTTTTCGACGGGCCTGGACAGTGGACGGCCAAGAAGGATTTTCGAGACAGAGTATATCTGAAGGAGGTCCTTGGAGAATTCATCCCATCTTTCCAGTATATCGTGGTCCCGCTGTCCCAATACACCAATGAGGAACTGATCGAGAAGCGGGATGAGCTGTCGCTGATCATGCTGGTGGACAAACTGCGGAGCGCGTCAGATTTCCGGGAATTAAGGAAGCTGCCGGAGGGGTATCTGGAAGAGATCACCCGGGCGTCACCGGAGACGGTGCTGGAACTGATCGGAAAGATCATAGCGGCGCTGCTGATCCGACTGAATGTGCCCCGGGAGGAAGTGGAAGAATTCACAGACCGGATTGAACGGAGGGAATTTGCGATGTTATTTGAGAATTTTGAGGCATACGATGTACAGGAGACCAGGAGGATCAGCAGAGCAGAGGGGAAAGCAGAAGGGAAGAGAGAGGGCAGAGCAGAAGGAAAAGCAGAGGGAAAAGCAGAAGGCATACTGGAGTTTCTGGAGGAGATCGGTCCTGTGTCGGACGAACTCCGGGAGAGGATCATGAGTGAGACGGACCTGGAGTTATTAAGACGCTGGCTGAAACAGGCTGCCAAGGCAGACAGTGTGGAAACGTTTGTGGCAGAGATGTAGATTTGCGAAATTTGAGAAGAATGAAGCGCCCTGTGAGAAAAACCACAAGGCGCTTTTGCCATATGTATCAATTTATCACTCACGAACGAAAGAAACGGAAAACTCCAATAACCTTTCCCATGATAGAGACATCTGTCACAATAATAGGATCCATGAAATCATTCTCCGGCTGAAGACGGATCACACCTTCTTCTCTGTAAAAAGTCTTGACCGTGGCGCCATCCTCGATCAGAGCCACGACCATATCGCCATTTCGGGCTGTCTGAGCCTGTTCTACCAATACATAATCTCCATCCAGGATGCCTGCGTTGATCATGCTTTCTCCGCGTACTTTCAATAGGAACGTCTGATTATTGGGAAGAAATTCCGTTGGGATAGGGAAGTAGCTTTCAATATTCTGTTCCGCAAGGATTGGCTCGCCGGCGGCGCCCCTTCCTACGATCGGGACATGTATGGCTGCCCTCACTGCGGCAAACTGAAATTCGT
>DXGF01000143.1 GCA_019114065.1 Candidatus Dorea gallistercoris | reverse complement strand
TAGTAGTGAGTTGCCAGGCCAAACCCAGAAGCCGTCCTATATCCCGTCTTCTCGTTCAGATCTTCCACGTACGTTTTCTCTGGCAGCCCCGGGCCCCTGCAGGGCAGGTCTCCCCTGCGGTCCTGCCAGGTGTACAAAGGGCTGACCGCCTTCCCCTCTCGATCCACATAGAGGATCCCATGCATCTGGCCAGTCACACCCACACTGCCGATATCCTGATAGAGCTCCCGATACTCCCCCAGGATCCTGCGGCATTTCTCAAGAATCCTCTCGGGGTCCTGGAGATGCTCCCAGCCTTTTCCCTCTCCCGTTTCTATTGCCGCATCATTGGGGAGCGTGCGGGCATCCAGAAGCCCTCCCCTATCTCCATCCATCAGCACCCCACAGATCGTTGTGGTTCCAATATCAATACCAACCGCCTTCATAGCAAGCCCACCTTTGTTCAAATTTTAACAGGGGACGTAGTAAAATGAAACTTTACTACGTCCCCAATTGACTTTTGCCCTGTACCCAAATGGCTTATTCCTCGTAATTGGGGTGCAGGATTACTTTCAGTGTCCCTGGCCCGCCTTTGGCCGCCAGCGCGATTCCTTTGTCGTAGTCTGCCAGATCCATCTCGTGGGTCACAAGTTCTTTTACCTGTACTTTTCCGGCCTCCAGGTATTCCAGAGCTCTTCCAAAACAGTGTGTCTGTGCCCAGGTGGGGATGAGCTGGATCTCATGGAGATACCAGTATTCCGGATCAATGGCCCATTTGGCGCCTGCGTGGGGCATGGCAAACATCATGAATTTGGCGCCCATCTTTCCAAATTTGATCATGCTTTCCATCACGTCTACATTTGCTGTTGTATCTACCAGGATATCAAAGCCGTTTGGCGCGATCTTTCTTAACTGCTCTTCGTGGACGCCTGGATCGTTGCGATCCATCAGGATCGTCTCTTTGCAGCCGTATTTCTTCAGGATGTCCAGTTTGTCCTGGCTTGGTCCGCACACGACCACACGGTTGGCGTTGGAGTGCATCAGGAGCTGGATCATGATGATGCCTGTGGGGCCGCAGCCATACACCAGCACATCGTCGCCAAACTGTACCTGGATCCGGTCCATGGAATGTACCGCGCAGGCTGTGGGCTCAGCGAAGATCGCCTCATTAAAGGAAAGGTGATCGCTGATCGGAAATACTTTGTCCGCGTTTACCGCCACATATTCCGCGAATCCTCCTGGCCCGTTGCATCCAAGAGAATAGAAATTCTCACAGTAAAGAGGCTGGTCCTTACGGCAGTAGTAGCAGTCACCGCACAACACTGTATTGTCCGCGGTCACTCTGTCTCCCACTTTAAATGTATCTACATGTTCTCCCACCTTGCACACATAGCCCGCAAATTCATGGCCGTTCAGAAGCGGGAATTTCGCAAGGAATCCTCCCTGGGCCAGCGCCACGTCCGCGCCTTTACAGATACCACAGGACATGACTTTGATCAATACCTGGTGAGGGCTGATCTCCGGCACCGGTACCTGTTTGACTTCACAGTGTCCTGGTTTATCATATACATTCGCACGCATCATTTCCATTGTTTTAGTCTCTCCCTTCTGCCTTTCTTACTTCTTCAGCGCGATGGCCTCTTTGGCCTTCACCGCGATCTTCTCCGGGGTCAGGCCGTATTTCACCATCAGAGCTTCCGCCGTACCAGAATGTCCGAACTCATCCTCTACTCCATGTTTTACCACCGGTACCGGACAGGTCTCTCCGACCACCTCGGAAACCGCCGCGCCAAGGCCGCCGATCACATTGTGTTCCTCCGTGGTCACGATAGCTCCCGTCTCTTTGGCTGCTTTCACAATGATATCTTTGTCAATCGGCTTAATGGTGTGCAGATCGATCACCCTTGCGCTGATGCCCTCTCCCTTCAGAATCTTAGCGGCCTTCAACGCTTCCTGCACCATCAGGCCGGTGGCGATTATGGCCACATCTTTCCCGTCCACAAGCTGGATTCCCTTACCAAGCTCAAACTTATATCCCGGAATCTCATCTGTGATGCACTCCACACCGGAACGACCCAGTCTCAGATAGCAGGGCCCTTCGTAGTCGATCATGGCTTTCACTGCTTCCCTGGTCTCGTTGGCGTCGCAGGGGCAGATCACCGTCATGCCCGGAATGGTACGCATAAGACTTAAGTCTTCGATACACTGATGGGTAGCTCCATCCTCTCCAACCGACAGACCGGCATGAGTCCCCACTACCTTTACATTCAGCCCCGGATACGCAATGGAGTTGCGCACCTGATCGTAGATCCTGCCTGCGGCAAACATTGCGAAGGTGTGGCAGAAGGAAATCTTTCCGGCTGTAGCAGCGCCGGCGGCCATTCCCGCCATGTTGCACTCAGCGATACCGGCGTTGAAGAATCTCTCCGGGTATTTTTCCGCGAAATAGCAGGACATGGTACAGATCGTAAGGTCCGCGTCAAACACCATGATCCTCTCATCTGCTCCGAATTCACACAGAGCCCTTCCGTAAGCCTCTCTTGTAGCGATTACTTTTCCCATGATTACACCTCCAGTGATGCGATCTGCGCATCCAACTCTTCAAATGCCTGTTCAAACTGTTCTGCCGTCGGAGTACTTCCATGGAACTTCACATTGTTCTCCATGAAAGATACGCCTTTTCCCTTCACTGTCCTAGCTACGATCATGGTCGGCTTTCCCTTTGTTTCCTTGGCCATGTCGATGGCCTGGGCGATCTGGGCGTAATCATGACCATCGATATTGATCACGTTCCACTTGAACGCCCGGAATTTCTCATCGATGGGATAGGGGGACATCACTTCTTCAATGGTCCCGTCAATCTGTAGATTATTGTTGTCCACAAATACGGTCAAGTTGTCCAGTCCGTAATTTCCCGCGGCCATCGCTGCTTCCCAGATCTGGCCTTCCTGGATCTCACCGTCTCCCAGAGCCGCGTATACACGATAGTCTTTCTTATCTACTTTCCCGGCCAGAGCCATGCCGATCGCGGCGGAGAGTCCCTGTCCCAGAGAACCGGCTGACATATCCACGCCCGGCACCTTGGTCATCTCCACATGTCCGGACAGATAACTGTCCACATTCCGGAACGTCTTTAGATCTTCTACCGGAAAATATCCTTTCAGCGCCAGCGTAGCGTACATTGTAGGCGTACAGTGCCCTTTGGATAACACGAACCTGTCTCTGTCGGGATTCCTGGGATCTTTGGGGTCAATGTTCATCTTCTCAAAATACAGTACCGTCAGGATATCTGCCACTGAAAAAGATCCTCCCACATGCCCGGACTGGGCGGCGTTGATCGCCTCCAAGGCGGTCTTTCTTATCTTCGCCGCCTGCAGCGCCAGTTCTTTTACTCTTTTTTCTTCCATTTTTAAGAACCTCCATGTTGATTATGCCTTGCTTGTTATGTCTTTCTTATCGTCTAACAGATCGTAAATCCACCATCGATCACCAGGTTGGCCCCGTTGATCAGACTTGCCGCATCGCTGGCAAGGAATACCGCGCAGGCGGCCACTTCTTCTGGGTAGCCGAACCGATGCGCCGGTATCTTTTTCTTAAACTCTTCGCCTTTTTCATTATTCCAGTTTTCTTCACCCATAGGTGTGAGAATGATCGTCGGAGAGATCGCGTTTACATTGATATTATACTGTGCCAGTTCCATGGCAAACTGTTTGGTGGCGTAGATGATGGCCGCCTTGCAGCACCCATAGGTCAGGTGGCCGTCCAACGCCACCACGCCGGCCTGAGAGCCCATGTTGATGATCTTGCCGCCGCCATGTTCCTTCATATACGCGGCGGCGGCCCGCATAAACCGCACATTCCCCGTGAGATTGATGGCAAGGGTCTTGTCCCACAGGGCCTCCCCGTGTTCCAGCACACCTTCCACCACGCCGATGCCGGCGCAGTTCACCAGGATATCAAGGGCTCCAAACTTCTCCGTCGTCGCGTTCACGCAGGCTTCGATATCTTCAGTCTTTGTGATATCCCCGGTGCAGGACAGAAATTCCACCTTCTGTCCCTCTATATATTCCCGCAGCTCCTCACGCGCGCTCAGGTCAAAGCTTACTACATTCGCTCCCTTTCTGGCATACATTTTCGCGATTTCATATCCGATTCCGCTGGCCGCTCCCGTAACGATCGCCGTCTTTCCGGCCAGCGAAAAATTCTCATCAAAATTTCTGTAATCCATGATCCTCTCACCTTTATTTTATCTTGATCACTGCTTTTACAACTTCATCTTTGTTATTGATCGCACAGTCAAAGGCTTCCTGAATGTTATCGAAATCAAATTCATGTGTTACGATACCGGAGACATCGATGGTTCCATCCGCGATCGCCGCGATCGCTTGTGGATAAATGTTCCGGTAACGGAATACAGATTTGATCTCCGGCTCTTTATCCATGATCTGGGCGAAGTTGTACTCAATCTTCTCCTGAGCGGAAATTCCGACCAGTGTAATGGTTCCGGCTCTTTTTACCAGATAAGGCGTCTGCTGGATCGTGAACGGAGAACCAGCGGTCTCAAATACCTTCTCCACACCCACACCATTCGTCAGCTTCATGACTTCTTCTACCGCATCCTTTTCTTTGCCGTTGATAACACGGGTAGCGCCCAGCTTCATGGCATAGTCCAGACGTTTCGGGATCACGTCTACAACCGTGATATCGGAAGCGCCGTGCGCTTTGCAGGCCAGGAGCGTGACCAGACCGATGCAGCCGGCTCCCAGGATCACTACGGAATCCCCAAGCTGTACATTTCCCTGGTTGGCCGCGTGCAGCCCTACAGATAGAGGCTCGATCAGAGCGCCTTCTTTGGTGCTGATATTCTCAGGAAGCTTAAAGCACATATTCTCCGGGAAGGCAATATAGTTCTCATAGCAGCCCTGTACCGGAGGCGTGGCCAGAAACTGTACATCCGGGCACAGATTGTAAAGGCCTCTCTTACAGAACTCACACTCACCGCAGGTAATTCCAGGCTCCAGAGCAACTCTGTCTCCTACTTTCAGATTCTGGACGCCTTCTCCAAGGGCTACCACTGTCCCGGCGCACTCATGACCCAGCATGAAATCGCCTTCTACCTCATAGGAACCACATCTTCCGTCATGGAAGTAATGTACGTCAGATCCGCAGATCCCTACATATTCCATCTTTACCAGGACTTCCTTCTCCTTTGGCTCCGGCATTGGAATATCACGGATCTCCATCTTGTCCAGTCCAACCATAAATGCTCCTCTGTTCTTCATAGTCATTCACCGCAGTGCCCGCCCGACACCGCTTCTCCTTTCTTTTTTTGTTTTATATGCCACGGATTTCTCCGTATTTTGCGTCCCCAAATATTCAAATCGTTAATTTTTTCCCAAACTCCTTGAAATAAAAAACTGACAAGCCGTAAGACTCCCCAGTATTCCTTTTTAATGGGCGCCTCCCGGACATACCTCCCAGGAGGCGCCTTCATTATTCCTGCATCGTTTTCGTTTGCTCTTTAAATCTTACTTTCCAAAAAACATTCTGTGATCTTACTGCTCAACAAGGCTTGCCCCGTCTTCAGAAATCTCACCATTGTCGATGTAAAGCTGTACATACTCATCAACGGTCTCACTGTTGATCACAGGAGCGTCAACGTAGAATTCTACATCTGTAACTTCCTTCTCGCCGGTCAGAACTTCGTGAGCGTTGGACATACACTGCTCAGCAAGCAGGGAAGCATCCTGAAGTGTTGTTCTGGTCAGAAGGCCTTCTTTTACAAGAAGCACGCCCTGCGCGTTTCCGTCAACACCATATGCCAGGAAGTTCGGTGTTCCGTCTTCGTTGAAGTATTCAGAATTGTTCCGGATCGCCTCGATCGCGCCGGCTGCCATGTTGTCGTTCATGGAGATGATCGCGTCGATATGAGTTCCGCCCTGTACCCATGTCTCCATGAACGCAAGAGCCTCATCACTGTTCCAGTTTGCGTAATCTTCATACAGGATGTTTACGTCAGGTCTCTGATCGAAGAAGTACTGCTGCCATCCGTCGCGACGTCCGTCGGAGTGGAAGTTGTTGGATGGTCCCATCAATACAACTACGTTAGCGTTCTCCGGAATCTCCTCTACCGCCGCCTCAGCGCTTGGCTGTGCCTGCGCTACAGGGTCAGCGTCAACAGTTCCGGTTCCTTCCAGAAGAGAATCATCATCTGTTCCATCCAGGTCGCCCTGATGTACTGCCGGGTTTGTTGTGATAACCGGGATACCAGCGTCTACAACCTGTTTTACATAAGGAGCGGATGCTGCGTTATCGTTAACCTGTACGATAACCAGGTCATACTGTTTTGTTACACAGTCTTCCAGAAGGCTGTTGACCTGATTGTTGTCTCCCTCACCACTGAAGTACTCAAGGGTGATATCATCATATTCTTCCGCTGCCGCCTGCATCTCGCGGGTCAGCCACGCGGCAAATGTGTCCGCGCTGGCACGAGCGATAAATGCTACACGATAGTTATCGCCGCCTTCACCGTCTCCGCTGCCGGAATCCCCACTGGATCCGCTGCAGGCCGCCAGTGAAAATACCATGACTAAAACCAGCGCCATTGAAAGGATTTTTTTGATGTTTTTCATAGTTTTTCCTCCCTTTTTCTTTTTTTATTTAGGTATTAAGTACCGCAAGCATCGTCATGCAGGAAAGAAACGCTTTGCTGTACAAATCCTCGTTAAATCACAGTCTTATTTTGCTTCTTTTTTCTTATCGGAATCATCGGCGATGATCACCTTCGCGCTCTTCTTGCCCTTGCTGGTAACATCGAAGGCTACAGCGATAACGATGATCGCGCCCTTGATGATCTGCTGGATGTAAGAGTCAATACCGATCAGGTTCATGATATTCTCCAGGAACGCGATGATAAAGGCACCGGCTACCGTTCCCATTACCGTTCCGATACCGCCGGTAAAGGAGGTACCGCCGACGATAGCCGCCGTCAGACCGTTCATCTCATATCCTACCGCACCGTTGGGAAGACCAGCGTTATTTCTCGCCATAAAGATCACTCCCGCGAAAGCGGCCATGATACCGTTAATGATATATGCTTTATAGATGCTTACTTTTACATTGATACCACTGGCTACCGCCGCGTTCCGGTTTCCGCCGATAGCGTAAAGGCTTCTGCCCCACCGAGTCTCGTTGACCAGATACCAGATCACGATACTGATCAGGAAGACGATAATGACCGGGATCGGGATCGGCCCCACCGTTCCCTGTCCAAGAACAACGAAGTCTCCAAGCTGCAGGATATTGGAACCGCCGCAGTAGTAAAGCGCGATACCACGGGCAATCTCCTGCATACCCAGGGTGGCGATGAACGCCGGCACATCAAACTGCGCCACAAAGAACGCGTTGAACAGGTTACACAGGATACTTACGCCGATCGCTACCGCCAAAGCCGCGATCAAAGACTGTGTATGCCGGTAGGTATCAACCGCCAGAACACCGGAAAGCGCCAGAACAGACGCCACAGACAGATCCAGGAAACCGGCGATGATCAGGATCATCTCACCGTAGGCGATCAGCAGGCCCACACAGGTCTGACGCAAGATATTGATCAGGTTGTTGCTCGTCAAGAAGTACGGACTTAAGATACTGCAGATGATAAACATCGCGATCAGTATCAAGAAGATAGAGTACTTCTGAGCATTTTGACGTAATTTCGAATTCGTAGTCATTTTCTTCATTCCCTCCATCTAACATAATAATCAAAGATTCATCAGATTGGTTGCGTATTTCATGATGGTCTCCTGGGAGAACTCATCCCTGTTCAGACATCCCGTGATCCGGCCCTGGCACATGATATAGATCCTGTCGCACATACCGATCAATTCGGCCATCTCTGACGAAACCATGACAACGGCCTTTCCTTCCTTTACCATATCTGTCATGAGTTTATAGATCTCGAACTTGGCTCCCACGTCAATACCTCTGGTAGGCTCGTCCAGGATCATGACATCCGGATTACAGAGCATCCACCTGGCCAGAAGGACTTTCTGCGCGTTACCGCCGGATAGTGAGGAGATCGGTGTTTCCAGCGAAGGGGTCTTGACCTCCATCTTCTCAAACATCTCCGCAACTTCCTTTTCTTCCTTCTTCTTGTGGGTGATCCCTCCGTAAATATAGGAAGCCAGATTGGCGATACTCGCGTTCTCCTTAACGCTCCGCACCGGAATCAATCCGTATTCACGCCGGTCCTCTGACAACATGATCATCCCCTGTTTGATGGCCTCCATCGGGTTCTTGATCTTTACATCCTTGCCACTCAGTTTAATGGTACCAGTGTCGTGAGGATCCAGGCCATAGAGGGCTCTCATAGTCTCTGTCCTTCCTGCTCCTACCAGGCCGGCAAATCCAACGATCTCGCCTTTGCGCACATGGAAAGAAATGTCATCAAAAATATTTTTCATCGAGAAGTGCTCTACCTCCAGCGCCACGTCTCCAAGCGAAACTTCTTCTTTCGGGTAGGCATTATCCAGTTTTCTTCCCACCATCCGGTTGATGACCGTCTCCAGGTCCAGGTCTTCCGCCCGGTCTGTAGAAACCACGGTCCCGTCACGAAGAACGGTGATATCATCCGCGATCTGGAACACCTCATCCATCTTGTGTGATATGTAG
>DXGF01000019.1 GCA_019114065.1 Candidatus Dorea gallistercoris | reverse complement strand
TCCTTTCCTTAAATACATCTTCAAAAAATATCCCCAGACCGTACACGCAGACATTTTTGTGAGAATGGATCATTGCCTGTTTGCAGTAGCCGTTGGTCTCCTTTGCTCTCTCAATGATATGGATCAATTTTTCTCTCAGCAAGCTTTCGGACATCTCTTTATTCTCTCCTTAATCTATCGTTCTTTCTTGATCCGTCATCATACAATCCGCAGAAGGGGTTACACAAATGCGTACAGGACACTGTCCGTGTAATTACACATGGAATGATGACGGATATATAATTGATAATCCGGACAGATCTCCAGAAGCTTTAAAGGAATCTCCCAGAAGTCCTCTGGGCGGTGGTATAAGCAGATGGCAAGCTTCGGCCGGCTTTCTGCGATCACTCTTCGCGCCCCCTCAAGAGCCCGCAGTTCCGCTCCCTCAATGTCCATCTTCAGCGTTGTGATCTTCTCATCCTGCGGGATGATCTGATCGATCATGGTCAGTCTGCATGCCTCACCCCGCTCATCATCCATCACAGCGCATCCGTCCATATCTCCATAAGCATCACACCAGGCTTTCTGCTCACAGTCCCACGCTCCCGCACAGATAACCTGGATTCTCTCTGCCACATCTCTCTCCAGAGAATCCACATAACTCTGCAGATATCCTGCGTTTTTCGGGCTCAACTCCATCGCGTATGCCTTCTGAAACTGATTGCCTGTCTCCTCCAGAAACTCCTTGAGTGTATCTCCACGATAAGCGCCAACATCAAGAAAGGTCTCCCGGTCGTCCAGACTCCAGATTCCCTGCCGGAAATATTCCCCTCCAGAGTACAAACTGGAGTAAGGAATGGTAGCATAGCAAGCCCCCAGCTTCCGGCAGATGACCTCTGTGTAAACCTGTCTGGACTGCTCATCCTTCAGTCTTTTCATCACATCCTCAATAGAGGGAAGCGCTTCCTCCATCCAGCTTAGATCTGTCCCCTTCAAATAATACTCAAAATGCATCTCCGTAATATGCATGCTTTCAATCCCCATCTGATCCAGCTGATCCCGAATCGGGTTGGGATTTCCCGCAACGATGATCACAAATACACTAGGGAATTCTTTCAGCTTCCCTGGAGGCAGGCATGTCCGCCCATGGTATACCCCCCCCCACAGTTTTTCATTATTATCACACAGATAATCAACCCGGCACGCCTGAAACAGTCTTTCATGCACATCCCGGAAAAATTTCCCCAGGCCGAATGCAACTACTGTCCGGTCTTTCAAGGTTTCCTTCCAGTTGAATACATTGACATTCTGCTCCCTCCTGGCAGCTTCCATTGCATCGACGATCCTTTTCATTTGCGTCTCCAACATCACTTCCTCCTCTCCTTTTCTCTCCTGATCCCTTCCCGGAACTCCACCTGGCAGGAAAATCCCAGGCTTCTCAGCATGGCGCAATCTGGATCCAGCCAGAACGTACGTCGGCTGTCCACCTCCCTGGTTCCGAAGGCAAGCTGTCCCTCCGGACATACCACATCCCGGATTTCCTCCACGAAATCCCGCAGAAGACGGGTGTCCTCCGATGCTACATGGCAGATCCCCGCCGCCTCCCTGGTTTCCCCCAAGAGGCATAGCGCTCTTGCGCAGTCTGCGACGTGCAGGAAGTTCCATCGGTTCTCACAGGCGGTGAGCTGGGGAATACCGCCCCGGGACAGGGTATCAATGAGATAACGGACCAGCGTCCCCTGGTTTTCCCCCTCCCCGTATACACTGTAGATCCGGCACCACAGGAAATCCAGGCCAAGCTGGGCGGCCAGGATCTTCCCCATCTGTCCGGCGGCCAGCTTGGCCGCTCCATACATAAGGAAGGGATCCTGCGCCGTCTCCTTCTCTCTTGCCCGTCCCGGGACCACTCCGTACTCCGCCTGGCTCCCGGCTCCGATGAACTTTTGGCAGCCGCAGGCTTTCGCCGCCCGGACTGCCCGGGCTGTGTGCCCGATATTCCTCTCCTGGATGTCAAAATCCTCCCGCTCCATTCCCCCCGCGCCCTCCCAGGCCAGGTGGAAGAACAACTCCGCCGGTGCCTCCAGCAGGGAGGGCAGTTGTTCCAACTCTCCCAGGCCAAGTTCCAGGATCCGCCATCCGGGACCGGCGGCTTCCTCCAGCGCCATCTTGAGCCGTTCTCTTCGCGCGGATTCCGGACGGATGACTGCGGTCACCTCGTAATCCTGCCGCCGAAGCTGTCGGCACAGCGCGCGCCCGAGGAAACCGGAGGCCCCGGTGACCACCGCGCTTTTTAGTCCTCCCATCGCATACACTCCTTTAATTCCTCCCGGTCCAGAAGCGGCGCCATATCCTCCAGCGGCCGGCTGGCCATCTGTCCGTCTTCCCGCATGTAGTTGGCCTGCCTGGGGAGTACTTTCTGCCGGATATCGGTCCGCACAGCGCAGACCACCGGCCCGTCCCCCTCCAGCACCCGGGCCACCTGCCGATCCAGGTCCTCCTCGGTCTCAATGCGCATCCCTCGAATGCCAAAAGCCTCCGCCACCTTCGAAAGATCCGGAAGAGTCAGGCCGGACTCCCGGGTACACCCGGTAAGACGCCCCTCAAAATTCCCCTTCTGGGATCCGTAGATCATACTGTATCCCTGATTGTCCGTCACAAAAAGCTTCACCGGAAGCCTCCTGCGCCGGATCACTTCCAGTTCTTGCATGTTCATCGCCGCGCTCCCGTCCCCGGTGACGCACACCGTCCGCCGTCCGCCGGAGGCGATGCAGCTTCCCACACAGGCCGGGATATCGTAGCCCATGGCCGCAAGCCCCTTGGTAAGGAAGGCCCGCTGGCCCCACTTTACCCGGAAGACCTTCATCCCGATATCCACAGATGTGCCGGAACTGGTGAACTGGTAGATATCCGTTTCTGTCATCTGGCGGGAAATCGCATCCACCAGATGATAGGTGCT
>DXGF01000018.1 GCA_019114065.1 Candidatus Dorea gallistercoris | reverse complement strand
GGCCTGTCATTTTATTAAGGAGGGATGACATGACATTGACTCAGTTGAACTATATCATCACCATAGCCAGGACCAGATCCATAAACAGGGCGGCGGAGCAGCTCTATGTTTCCCAGCCTTCTCTCACCAGCGCCATCAAGGAGCTGGAGAAGGAACTGGGGATCACGTTGTTCTACCGGAGCGGGCGGGGCGTGACCCTGACAGGCGACGGCGAGGAATTTCTCCAGTATGCCAGGCAGCTCTACGGTCAGTATGAGACGATCCTGGAGAAATACAAAGAAAACGGGACACTGAAGAAGAAGTTTGGGGTGTCCGCTCAGCATTACTCCTTTGCGGTGAAGGCTTTCGTGGAGATGGCAAAGCAGTTTGACATGGCCAAGTATGAGTTTGCCATCCGGGAGACAAAGACAGGAGAAGTGATCCGGGATGTGAGCAGTATGCGCAGTGAGATCGGGATCCTCTATCTGAGTGAGTTCAACAGAAAGAGCCTGGAGAAGCTGCTGCGGTCTGCCGGTCTTACCTTTCACCATCTGATCGACTGTCAGGCCTATGTCTATCTCTGGAAGGAGCATCCGCTGGCAAAAGAGGCTTCCATCTCGTTTGGGCAGCTCCAGGACTATCCCTGTCTGGCTTTTGAGCAGGGAGATGACAGTTCCTTCTACCTGGCGGAAGAGATCCTGTCCACCAATGAGTATTCCAGGATCATCCGGGCCAATGACCGTGCCACCATGTTGAATCTGATGGTGGGTCTGAACGGATATACGCTGTGTTCCGGCATCATCTGTGAAGAATTGAACGGCAATGAATTCGCGGCGGTGCCCTTCCGGGACGACAGAGACAATCCCAACAGTGTCATGGAGATCGGCTATATCGTGAGAAAGGATACGATCCCAAGCAGGATGGGAGAACTTTACATAGAGGAACTGAAGAAATATCTGGGCAACCCTGGATAACATCAATAGAGTCCGGTTATAGGATGAAGCTATAACCGGATATTTTTTTTGCGTATTGGCAAGAAGAAAAGATATGTGTTAGGATAAACCCAGTCAAAGGAGGGAATTGATCATGAAAGATATCAGAAATTCAGCCAATTGGAGCTTTGAGACCAGGCAGATCCATATCGGACAAGAGGAAGCAGACTCGGCGACAGGAGCCAGAGCGGTCCCGATCTATGCCACCACTTCTTATGTATTTCCGGACTGTCAGAGCGCGGCGGACCGGTTCAGCCTCCGGGAAGAAGGAAATATCTACGGGAGACTGACCAATCCCACGGAAGAGGTGCTTGAGAAAAGGATTGCTTCTCTGGAGGGAGGAAGCGCGGCTTTAGCTTTGGCTTCTGGAGCGGCGGCGATTTATTATACATTTCAGGCATTGGCAAAGGCGGGAGAGCATATCGTATCCTCCAAGAATATTTATGGAGGCACTTACAATCTGCTGGCCAATACGCTGCCACTGACCAGCGGGATCACCACAACTTTCGTAGATCCGGAAGAGGAGGGAGCCTTCGAGGAAGCGATCCAGGAGAACACGAAGGCGATCTTTACAGAGACACTGGGGAACCCTAATTCCAACGTGGCAGATCTGGAGGAACTGGCTAAGATCGCCCATCGGCATCAGATCCCGCTAGTGGTAGATTCTACCTTCGCCACCCCTTATCTGGTCCGTCCGATCGAATATGGAGCTGATATTGTGGTCCATTCCGCCACCAAGTTTATCGGGGGACATGGGACGGCACTTGGTGGTGTGATCGTGGACGGCGGCAGGTTTGACTGGAAAGGCGCCGGGGTCTATCCCTGGATATCTGAGGCAAACGCCAGCTACCATGGCGCTTCTTTTGTGGAAGCGGCGCCGGACGCGGCCTTCGTCACTTATATCCGGGCAGTCCTCTTGAGAGATACGGGAGCGGCCATCTCCCCCTTCCACGCGTTTCTTCTGCTGCAGGGATTAGAGACGCTGTCTCTCAGGGTGGAGCGGCATGTGGAGAACGCCCGCAGGATCGTGGAATATCTGGCAGTCCATCCTCAGGTGGAAGCGGTCCATCACCCTTCCCTGGAAAGCGAGCCCACCCATGACCTGTATCAGAAATACTTGCCAGAGGGCGGCGGATCAATCTTTACCTTTGAGATCAGGGGGAACGGGGAAACGGCCAGAAGTTTTATCGATAATCTTCCTATCTTTTCTCTGCTGGCTAACGTGGCGGATGTAAAATCCCTGGTCATTCATCCTGCCACCACCACACACAGCCAGTGTACCGAAGAAGAGCTTGCGGACCAGGGGATCCGGGAAAATACGATCCGCCTCTCCATCGGGATCGAGAAGGCGGAGGATCTGATCCAGGCGCTGGAGACAGCCTTTTGGACGGTCAGATAGCAGATTTACTCTCTCTTTTTCATGAAATCTTAATAAATTTCCTTACTTGATATTCACTTTTCTATGGTACGCTTCGGAAAACGACAGAGGAGGGGAACATGGAAAAGGTCATCAAGGTAAAGAACCTGTTTAAACTTTACCGGGTCGGAGATGAAATCGTCCGGGCCCTGGATGGCGTAGACTTTGAGATACAGAAAGGAGAGTTCTGCGCCATCGTAGGGACCTCGGGATCCGGGAAATCCACGCTCTTGAACATGCTAGCGGGATTGGAGCGCCCCACCCGGGGAGAAGTCATCGTCAGCGGAAAGCATATTGAGAAGCTGGATGAAAAACAGCTGGTCACGTTTCGTCGTGATCATGTGGGATTCATCTTCCAGTCCTTCCATCTGATGGGGACCCTGGACGCGGTGGAGAATGTGGCTCTGCCTCTGAGTTTCCGCGGGGAGAAGCGGGATATACGGATCAAAAAGGCGGAGCGGATGTTGGATCTGGTGAAGTTGACGAAGCACAGGAGGCACAGACCCAATCAAATGTCCGGCGGCCAGCAGCAGCGCGTGGGAGTGGCGCGCGCTCTCGTGGTGGAGCCGGACATTATTTTTGCGGATGAGCCTACTGGGAATCTGGACTCCCATACTTCCAAAGAAGTGATGGAACTTATGCGGCGTGTGGTGCGGGAACAGAGGACGACGCTGGTCATGGTCACCCATGATTCCAGTCTGGCATCTTATGCGGACCGGGTCTTTCATATCATGGACGGAAGGATCATACGGATCGAAGAAAAAACAGGGAAGGGGAAGAAGAGATGAATAGGATCAAGAAAATAACAGCGGCAATCCTGGCGGCAGCCGTGGTTTTAGGAAATACAGGGACACTTCCGGTGAAAGCGGCGCCGGATCAGGAGACGGTCAAACTGGAGATGTCTGTGCCGGAGAATAAAGTGCTGACTTATCGGGCGGGAGAGAGCAAGAAATTTACTTTAAAGGTGAAGAATACAGGGACAACAGATCTGACAGAGATCCAGATCACTCCCAAGCTTGGAGATCAGGGAGATAAATGGCCGTTTGAGACTCAATATCAAAGTTATTCAGCCAGGCTTGACGGATTGAAACAGGGAGAGGAAGGAACGGTGGAATTTAATTTCAAAGCAAGGCAAAATGTTTCCACCGCCAGATATACTCTGACCTTTGAGGCGAAAACAGCCCAAAGTGGGGAAGAAGCGGTGAGCACCCAGTCCTTCTATGTCAACTGTACTGCAGAAGAAAAGAAGCAGACCGCACAGGCGCGGCCTCCGGTGGTGAAGGTTTCCGACACAGCGGGAGGCGGGGGGACAGGAGTCGCTTACGATGCGGCTTCTACGGCCGCGGAGGCTGGAGGATTTGACAATGGCGGCGCAGCCTATGAGGGCGGCGGGGAATCTGCCTCCGGTTCCGTGCCCAGAGTGATCGTGACTGGATTTACCACAGATCCCGAGGAAGTCAGAGCGGGCAGCAACTTTACCCTGAAGATCCATCTGAAGAATACTTCCAAGGCCACCAGGGTGGCCAACATGCTGTTTGATCTGGAATCTCCGACCGAAGGAACGGACGAGCAGACAAGCGCGCCGGCCTTCCTTCCCTCTTCCGGCTCCAATTCTATCTATCTTGACGGGATCAAGGCAAACGGGACGGCGGATATCTCCATCCAGTTAAACGCCAAGGCGGATCTGGTGCAGAAGCCTTACAGCATTAACCTGAATATGAAGTATGAAGATGGAGACGCCGCACAGATTGAGGCCCAGTCCAGCATTTCAATCCCGGTGAAGCAGGATGCCCGGTTTGAATTCAGCGAATTTGAGATCGTGCCGGGAAGTGTTGCGGTGGGGGAAGAGGCAAACGTGTCCTGCAGCCTCTACAATCTAGGCCGTATCAAGCTGTACAATGTGAAGGCGGTCTTTGAGGGAAAGGGCATCGACAAAGAGGAATTGTTCCTGGGAAATATCGAGCCCGGTTCCAGCACGGCAATTGACGCCATGCTGGAAGGCACAGAAGTGACACAGGGGCCGGAAGAGGTCAAGATGACCTTAAGCTATGAGGATGAGTCCGGTAGTCTCGCTTCCACAGAACAGACATTCCAGCTGGAGATCCTGGAAGTTTCCGACGATATGGCAATGATGGATGAGGAGATGATCGAAGACGAGAAAGGCTTCCCTGTGCTGCCTGTGATCCTGGTCATCCTGGCCCTGGGAGCGGCAGCGGCAGCAGTTATTGCGCGGAAAAGAAAGAAGAAAAGGCAGATGGAGATCGAAGAGGAGGGATTACTCGATGAGCTGGATCGATATTCTGAGGATGAGCGGCAGTAACCTGAAGAAAAGGAAGCTGCGTACCTTCCTGACGGTCCTTGGAGTGATCATTGGAACGACTTCCATTGTTGTGATGATCTCCCTGGGACTGGGGATGCAGCAGGCCATTTACCAGGAGATCGAGCAGTCCGGCGGGCTGAATACCATCACCGTCACCGGAACGGATCATGAGAGCGGCATGGTGGGTATGTACGGGGAAAGTGGACAGGAAACGGACACCCAGAAGCGGATCACCGATGAAGTGGTGGAACAGTTTGGAGAGATGGAGCATGTGGTCTCATCCCGGCCAGTGTACGCAATGCAAGTCGTGCTGTTGAAAAATGGCCTGGAGAGCTACAGTGAATTGATCGGCATGACGCCAGAAGGACTGAAAGAAGAGGATATCGAACTGGCGCCTGGCGGCAGCCTTCCCAAGACCGGCACCAGCACCCTGGAATTGGTGTATGGGAATGGGATCATCACCTCCTTCTCAGATAAAAACGGGAACAGCAGTTATTATGAGACGGGAGAGCTGCCGGATTTCGACCTTTCCAAGGATTCACTTTTCTTGATTCTGGATGGAGACGGCTACATGAGCGGCCAGCAGCAGATGCCGGGGCCACAAGAGACAGGAGAAGAAGGAGAGGTGGGAAGCGCGCCTTCCAAGCCGCCGCGGAAGTACCCTGTCCGGGCAAGCGGAGTGACAGCCGGAGATGTGGATGCCTACACCCGGCATTATTATAACATTTACTGTGATTTGGACACTTTGAAGGTCGTGCTGAAGAAAGAATTCGCAGGAAGCGCCATCCCGGGACAGCCGGTGGGCAAGAGCGGCAGGCCCTATAAGGATTTTACCTATTCCTATGCCAAGGTAAAGGTGGACGATATTGACGCGGTGGACCAGGTCGCCTCGTGGATCCGGGAGATGGGCTACAACACAGAGACCAACGTAGAGTATATGGAGAGCGCCAAAAGCCAGCTTGCCATCATCCAGGCGGTTCTGGGAGGCATCGGGGCGGTTTCTCTCCTGGTAGCGGCCATCGGCATCGCCAATACCATGATGATGTCCATCTATGAAAGGACCAAGGAGATTGGAGTAATGAAGGTGTTAGGATGCAGCCTTTCCAATATCTGCCAGATGTTTCTTGCGGAGGCGGCCTTGATCGGGGTGATCGGCGGAGCCTTTGGGAGTGTCCTGAGTGGGTTGCTGTCTTACCTGATCAATGTGATCGTTTCTTCGGGAAATGAGCTGGGAATCGATGGAAACCTGTCTTATATCCCTCCCTGGCTTGTTCTGGCGGCTGTGGCGTTCGCCATGTTTGTGGGGATAGCGGCCGGATATTTTCCAGCTCTTCGAGCCATGAGGTTAAGCCCCCTGGCAGCGATCCGAAATGAATAGGGGTATATTCATTGACAACCTGAAATCCCTTGATTATACTTAAAAAAGATTTGTTTGCGGAAAGAAGGGAGAAAGTTACGTAAATGAATATCGCTGTTTGTGATGACGAATCACAGCAACTCCAGCAGGCTGTGGAACTAATGCAGGCCTATCTGCACAGTCATCCGGCACTGTCCGGACAAATACATACATTTGAAAGCGGGCAGGAACTTCTGTCCAAAGTAGAGAACTCGGGAGGGTTTGACCTCTACATTCTGGATATCATCATGCCGGAACTCAATGGCATACAGACAGGTATCCGTCTGCGAGAACTGGGAGCTGAAGGTGAGATCATCTACCTGACTACTTCTACAGATTACGCCGTAGACAGTTATACGGTGCAGGCTTTTTTCTATCTGCTCAAACCGGTGGAGCAGGAGCAGTTCTCTTCTGTGTTGGATGCAGTGCTGGAAAAGATGGAGCGGCCCAGGCGCAAGGCAGTCGTGGTTTCGACAAAGGAGGGGCCGCGCCGTCTCCTGCTGGATCAGATCCTCTATGTAGAACGGGCAGGCAGGCGTCTGCGTTATTACTGTATAGATGGGACGGTGGACTCCGTAAGTCTTCGAGTCCCCTTCCACAAGGCAGTGGAGTCTCTGCTGGGCGACTCCCGGTTCTGTCAATGCGGCTCCAGCTTTGCTTTTAATTTCCAGCATATCATGGGGGTGAACGCGCATATGGTTTTGCTGGACAATGGTAAGACGGTGGCGATTCCGCGGACTTCGGCCGCGGCGTTCAAAACTGCGTGGGGACGCTTCTGGCTGGAGGAAGAAGACGGATAATATCAAGAGGCGGGCCTCTCTCGTGATCCGAGAGAGGCCCGCCTCTTGGATACCGCGGACATGGCAAATTATGCGCAAATACCGTCGCTTTTTGCGCTGAACATTTCTGGGAATGATTTTTGGTGTAAGATAATACAGTAACTTTCTCAAGCGTTTCATCCTTGAATTTTGGAGGTATCTATTATGAATATCGATCAGACAGTAGAAGGAACGACACGGTATATATCTTTAGAGGGACGTCTGGACACGACGACAGCGCCTCAGCTGGAAGCAGAACTCAAGCAGTCTCTGGATGGAATCACACTGCTGAAACTGGATTTTGAAAAGCTGGAGTACCTGTCTTCCGCTGGGCTGAGAGTCATCCTGGCCGCGCAGAAGATCATGAACAAACAGGGAGAAATGGTCATCAGCCATGTCAATGAGACCATCATGGAAGTGTTTGAGGTCACCGGATTTGTTGATATTCTCTCGATTGAATAAAATAAATGATGGATCAGGGAAGAAAAATGAAGCTGTTGGAGCAGACAGCCAGCGCGGCAAAAGCAGATAAAGGGCGGGAAGATGTTGTCGTTTTGCATATCAATCACTGTGTAGATAATACATTCTATTTTAACAATGTGTTGAAAAGCCTGTTTGACCATGTGACG
>DXGF01000142.1 GCA_019114065.1 Candidatus Dorea gallistercoris | reverse complement strand
GGAACAAACGGTCTCCATAAGTCCTCTCCTGCTTTCCTTCCTCTGGCGGATTCAAGTACTGCTGCAGGATCTGGTTCAGCCGCTCCACACCCAGCGCGCCTTTCCGCATCGGCGTTAACACCTGGATATCGTAAGGCCTAGCGTCTACATAAGGCGGCAGCTTCTTCTGGATCAACGTAATAAGGATACTGATGATCACATTAGGATCCTGCCGTTTCAAAAAGAAAAAGTCTCTGCTTTTATTATCCAGGGTCACTTCCTCTCCCCGGTTGATCTTATGGGCGTTGACTACAATATCGCTTTCTCCCGCCTGCCGGAAGATCTTCGTCAGCATCACCACTGGGAAACAATGGGAGTCGATCAAATCTTTGAGCACGCTTCCCGGGCCCACGCTGGGAAGCTGGTTCCTGTCTCCCACCAGGATCAGCCTGGTCCCCGGGATCACCGCGGACAGAAGCGCATGCATGAGCGGCAGATCCACCATGGACATCTCATCGATGATCAGCACGTCTGTCTCCAGAGGATTCTCCTCATTTTTGGCAAATCCTCCGCTTCGTTCTTCCTCCGGATTGCCATTGACTTCCAGCAGCCGGTGGATGGTCTGGGCCTCATACCCCGTGGCCTCTGTCATCCTTTTGGCCGCTCTTCCCGTGGGGGCGGCCAGGAGGATCTCCATCCCCTCGCTCTGGAAAAAGCGAATCATGGCGTTGATCGTGGTGGTCTTCCCCGTACCAGGTCCACCGGTCAAGATCAGGATCCCCTGCCGAGCCGCCTCTTCCACTGCCTTCTGTTGCATCTCATCCAGGGCACATCCAGCGTTCTCTGAGACAGCCTGAATCTGCCGCGCCAGCGCGGTTTCATCCACCTGACACCGCACATTCAGGTCGTGGAGCATCTTGGCTGTATTCAATTCCAGATAGTAATAGTGGGATGCGTAGACCCGGATCTCGTCTCCATTCTCTTTCAGGACCACTTTTTTCTCCATGGCCAGGTCCATCAGATATTTCTCGATGTGCTCGATCTGAACACCCAGAAGATTCCCTGCTCTTGCCAGCAGAGCCTCCTGGCGCAGATAGACATGCCCTTCCCCAACGCTTTGGAGAAGGGTGTAGAAAATACCGCTGCGGATGCGGTAGTCGGAATCCGTATGGATCCCCACTCTGGCCGCAATCTCATCAGCGGTCTTGAATCCCACGCCAGCCACCTGGTCGGCAAGCTGGTAGGGATTTTCTTCTATGATGCGATAAACATTAGTCCCGTAATGCTGGTAGATCTTCACTGCCAGTGTTGTGGTGATGCCGTATTTCTGCAGGAAGATCATGGCCTGGCGCATTTCCTTCTTCTCCTCCACCTGGATGGCGATCTCCCTAGCTTTCCGCTCGCTGATGCCCTTGATCTCAGCCAGCCGTTCCGGCTCTTCCTCGATGATCCGGAAGGTATCCTCCCGGAATCTATTCACGATCCTGCCAGCCAGCGCCGCGCCCACGCCTTTGACCGCCCCAGAGCCAAGATACCGCTCGATGGACATCAGATCCTCCGGCTCACAGATCCTGGAGCTTGTCACCTGTAATTGGGTGCCGTACATCTTATGCACAGTGAACTCACCAGTCAGTTCCAGCAGTTCCCCTTCCTCGATATAGTGGAACTTCCCCACACAGGTCAGATCTCCGTCCGAATTATTCAGGTTAAATATGGTATATCCATTATCCTCATTGCGAAACACAATGTGTTCTACATATCCTTTGATCGTTTCCATTTATCTCATCAGTATTCTTTCCGTCCGCTCATAAATTCTACAAACTGCCCTGTTCCGATGGCTACCACCTTCATGGGGTCTTCCGCTGTCATCGTATTGATGCCTGTCCGCTCCTCGACCAGTTCCTCCAGGCCCCGCAGCATAGATCCGCCTCCGGTCAGCACGATCCCCCGATCCAGGATGTCCGCAGACAGCTCCGGAGGCGTACGCTCCAGCACCCCGATCACCGCTTCCACGATCTGTCCGGTCGTCTCCCGCAGGGCTTCCTCGGTCTCCGAGGATGTGACCGTTACCGTCTTAGGAAGGCCGGTCACCAGATTCCTGCCCCGTACCTCCACCGCTTCTTCTTCCACCAGCGGATAGGTCGTCCCGATCTTGATCTTGATATCTTCCGCCGTTCGCTCTCCGATCAGGAGATTGTGCTTCTTCCTCATATAGCGGACGATGGCCTCGTCAAAATCATCTCCCGCGATCTTAATAGAAGTGTTTACTACTGTACCGCCAAGAGAAATGACCGCGATATCCGTTGTGCCGCCTCCAATATCAACGATCATGTTGCCGCAGGGTTTGGAAATGTCGATTCCCGCGCCGATGGCTGCCGCCACCGGTTCCTCGATCAAGTTGACTTCCCGTGCGCCTGCCGCATAGGTAGCCTCCTCCACTGCTTTTTTCTCCACCTCTGTAACGCCGCTTGGCACACAGATACTGATCCTTGGTTTCTTGAATGTCCGTTTGCCCATAGCCTTTTGGACAAAATATTTGATCATCTTCTCGGTTACTGTATAGTCTGAGATCACCCCCTGGCGCAGCGGCCGGATGGCCACGATATTCCCGGGAGTCCTCCCCAGCATGAGCCGGGCCTCCTCTCCGATCGCCTTGATGGCATTGGTGTCCCGGTCAAAAGCGACCACGGACGGTTCCTTTAAAATAACGCCCTTACCCTTGACATAAACAAGGATGCTGGCTGTTCCCAGATCGATTCCAATATCTACCGACATTCTAAATCCCCTTCCATCATTCTATCTATCTTCATCATCATTTGTTTTATCTGCTTTCACGCAGGTACTATTATAATGAAATTTCCGTAAAATGGAAACCCCTTTTTTCCTTAAATCTTTGTGAAAGAAGACTCCTCCCTGTCGGAAAAACGCCCTATCTGTCGAGCATTGCGCGGATATATTTCCCCGTATAGGATTCCGGGCAGTCAGCCACTTCCTCCGGCGTGCCCTGGGCAATGACCGTTCCGCCTCCATCGCCTCCCTCTGGTCCCATGTCGATGATATAATCGGCTGTCTTGATCACATCCAAGTTGTGTTCAATAACAATCACTGTATTCCCATCCGCCGCCAGTCTATGCAGGATTTCCGTCAATTTGTGCACATCGGCGAAATGAAGTCCGGTAGTCGGCTCATCCAGGATATAGATCGTCTTGCCGGTACTGCGTTTGCTCAATTCCGCCGCCAGCTTGATCCGCTGGGCCTCCCCGCCGGAAAGCTGGGTGGAAGGCTGTCCCAGACGGATGTAAGACAGCCCCACATCATACAGCGTTTCCATTTTCCTGCGAATGCTGGGCACATGCTCAAAGAAGTGAAGGGCTTCCTCCACCGTCATATTCAGCACATCATAAATATTCTTTCCTTTGTATTTTACCTCCAAAGTCTCTCGGTTATACCGTTTTCCATGACAAACCTCGCAGGGTACATACACATCTGGAAGGAAATGCATTTCTATTTTTAAAATGCCGTCCCCGCTGCAGGCTTCGCAGCGTCCCCCCTTGACATTGAAGCTGAATCTTCCCTTTTTATAGCCTTTTGCTTTCGCGTCCGGCGTGGCCGCAAACAGATCCCGGATCAGATCAAACACGCCTGTATAAGTAGCCGGATTCGACCGGGGCGTCCGACCGATAGGGGACTGATCGATAGCGATCACTTTGTC
>DXGF01000141.1 GCA_019114065.1 Candidatus Dorea gallistercoris | reverse complement strand
TCTGGTGGAAGCCGGCGCCCAGACCAATACGGTGGAAGAGATGCGAAACGCCATGGAAGTGCTGGCAGAGGTACTAGATACAGTGCTGAAACCATAAAAGGTGTTTGATTAATACCATATTTTGTGCTAATATATTCCCAGTATGGGAAAGTATAGGAAAGGATTCACAGACAATGGCGAAGAAGAGTACATATGATGCGGACAGTATTGCGATATTGGAAGGCCTGGAGGCGGTGCGCAAGCGGCCGGGCATGTATATCGGAAGCGTGTCTACCAAAGGATTGAATCATCTGATCTACGAGATCGTGGACAATTCTGTGGATGAACATCTGGCTGGGTACTGCAGCGAGATCCGCGTGACGCTGGAGAAGGATGGCTCTGCTACCGTATCTGACAATGGACGGGGGGTGCCGGTAGATCTGCACGCAAAAGGTGTGTCCGCGGAGCGTGTCGTATATACCACTCTTCACGCGGGGGGGAAATTCGACGATTCTGTCTATAAGACCAGCGGCGGGCTCCACGGTGTGGGCTCTTCGGTGGTCAACGCCTTGTCTGCTTATATGGATGTAGAGGTGAGCCGGGACGGGTACATCCACCACGACCGGTATGAGCGGGGGATACCGGTGGTGGAGCTGGAGGACGGGCTTCTGCCCAAGATCGGCAAGACCAGGAAGACCGGCACCAAGATCAATTTCCTGCCGGACGACACGATTTTCGAGAAGACCCGGTTCCGGGCGGAAGAAGTGAAAAGCCGGATGCACGAGACTGCTTATCTGAATCCGGAGCTCACCATTATTTTTGAAGATTTGCGAGGCGAGGCGAAGGAGCATATCGTCTACCATGAGCCGGAAGGAATCCTGGGCTTTATCCGGGACCTGAATTCCAAGAAAGAAACGGTCCATGAGCCGGTATATTTTAGAGGAGAGGCTGAGGGCATACAGGTGGAAGTGGTCTTCCAGTATGTCAACGAATTTCACGAAAATGTACTGGGATTCTGCAACAACATCTATAACGGTGAGGGAGGGACCCATCTGACCGGATTCAAGACCACGTTTACCACGGTGATCAACCAGTACGCCAGGGAATTGGGAATCTTGAAGGAGAAAGACGCCAACTTTACCGGTGCTGATGTAAGGAACGGCATGACGGCCATCGTCTCCATCAAGCATCCGGACCCCAGATTCGAGGGTCAGACCAAGACCAAGCTGGACAACCCGGATGCGGCCAGAGCGGTCAGCAAGGTGGCGGGAGATGAGATCGTGCGGTATTTTGACCGGAATCTGGAGACGCTCAAAAAAGTCATCGGCTGCGCGGAGAAGGCGGCCAAGATCCGCAAGACAGAAGAGAAGGCCAAGACCAACCTTTTGACCAAACAGAAATACTCCTTTGACAGCAACGGGAAGCTGGCCAACTGTGAGAGCCGGGATCCGTCGAAATGTGAGATCTTCATTGTAGAGGGAGATTCGGCGGGCGGATCCGCAAAAACGGCCAGAGACCGGATGTATCAGGCCATCCTGCCGATCCGGGGAAAGATCCTGAACGTAGAGAAAGCCAGCATTGACAAGATCCTGGCCAACGCGGAGATCAAGACTATGATCAACGCCTTTGGCTGTGGATTCTCGGAGGGCTATGGCAATGACTTTGATATCAGCAAACTGCGCTATGATAAGATCATCATCATGGCAGACGCAGACGTGGACGGGGCGCATATCTCCACCCTGCTTTTGACCTTATTCTATCGGTTTATGCCGGAACTGATCTACGAGGGACATGTGTATATCGCTATGCCTCCCCTGTATAAAGCCATGCCCAAGAAAGGGGAAGAAGAATATCTCTATGACGATCAGGCCCTGGAGCGTTACCGGAAGACCCATGATGGTCCCTTTACGTTACAAAGATACAAAGGACTGGGAGAGATGGACGCTTCCCAGCTCTGGGAGACGACCCTGAACCCGGAAACCCGGGTGTTAAAGCTGGTGGAGATCGAGGACGCCAGGATGGCCTCCAGCGTGACGGAGATGCTGATGGGCACAGAGGTGCCGCCAAGGCGGACTTTTATCTATGAAAATGCCCTGGAAGCGGAACTGGATATCTAAAGGAGAAGAAAGATCATGGAACAAACACAGATCATAAGAACCGAATATTCGGATGTGATGAAGAAATCCTATATTGATTACGCCATGAGCGTGATCGTAGCCCGGGCCCTGCCAGATGTCCGGGACGGATTGAAGCCGGTCCAGAGAAGGACCCTTTACGATATGCATGAGCTGGGCCTTAAGTCCGACCGGCCCTACCGGAAATGCGCCCGTATCGTGGGAGATACCATGGGTAAATACCATCCCCATGGGGACAGCTCTATCTATGAGTCCCTGGTGGTAATGGCCCAGGACTTTAAAAAGGGAACGGTACTGGTGGACGGCCACGGAAACTTCGGCTCTATCGAGGGAGATGGAGCTGCGGCCATGCGTTACACGGAAGCCCGCTTAGCGAAGATCACCCAGGAAGCCTACCTACAGGATCTGGACAAGGATATTGTCAACTTTGTCCCCAATTTTGACGAGACGGAGAAAGAGCCGGAAGTGCTTCCGGTGAGAGTCCCGAATCTTCTGGTCAACGGGGCGGAGGGCATCGCGGTGGGGATGGCTACCAGTATTCCCACCCACAATCTGGGGGAAGTGATCGACGGTGTCAAGGCCTATATGAAAAATAGTGAGATCAGCACCCGACAGTTGATGAAATATATCAAGGGACCGGATTTCCCCACCGGCGGGATCGTGGTAAATAAAGACGATCTGCTCCAGATCTACGAGACCGGGACAGGCAAGATCAAGCTGCGGGGCAAGGTGGAAGTAGAAGAATTAAAAGGCGGCCGCAGTCAGATCGTGATCTCAGAGATTCCTTATACCATGATCGGAACCGGCATCGGGAAGTTCCTCAACGATGTCTATGGCTTAGTAGAGTCCAAGAAGACCAGTGATATCACCGATATCTCCAACCAGTCCTCCAAGGAAGGCATTCGCATCGTGATCGAGCTGAAACGGGGCGCGGACGCGGACAACCTCATCAACATGCTCTACAAGAAGACCCGGCTGGAGGACACCTTTGGGGTAAATATGCTGGCAGTGGCGGACGGCCGGCCGGAGACCATGGGCTTAAAGAAGATCATCGAGCATCACGTGGACTTCCAGTTTGAACTGGCCACCCGGAAATACCAGACCCTTTTAGCCAAAGAAAAAGAGAAAAAAGAAATCCAGGAAGGCCTGATCAAGGCCTGCGACGTGATCGACCTGATCATCGAGATCCTGCGGGGCAGCCAGTCGGTGAAGGATGCCAAGGCCTGTCTCACAAACGGCGTGACAGAGAATATTAAGTTCAAATCCAGCATTTCTAAGAAGATGGCGGCCATGCTCCGGTTTACCGAGCGGCAGGCCACAGCGATCCTGGAGATGCGGCTCTACCGTCTGATCGGCCTGGAGATCGAAGCATTGATGAAGGAACACGAAGAGACCTTGAAGAATATCGAGCGCTATGAGGATATCCTGAACAACTACGAGTCTATGGCGGATGTGATCATCCAGGATCTGGACCAGTTGAAGAAAGAGTTCTCCTGGAAACGCCGGACCCAGATCGAGAACGCCCAGGAAGCGGTGTTCGAGGAGAAGAAGATCGAGGAGCAGGAAGTGATCTTCCTGATGGACCGATTCGGCTACGCCAAGACCCTAGACCGGACCGCCTATGAGAGAAACAAAGAGGCCGCGGACACAGAGAACAAATACGTGATCAGCTGTCTGAATACAGGAAAACTTTGTATTTTCACGGCGGATGGAAAGATGCATCAAGTCAAAGTGCTGGATCTTCCTTTTGGAAAGTTCCGGGATAAGGGCCAGCCCATCGACAATGTGAGCAACTACGACAGCACCCAGGAAGAGATCGTCTATATCTGCGACGGGGAGCAGATGCGCTTTGCCCAGCTTTTATTTGCCACCAAGCAGGGAATGATCAAGAAGGTGTCGGGAACCGAATTCCAGGTATCCAAACGGACCATCGCCGCCACAAAACTGCAGCCGGATGACCAGGTGGTGAGCGTGCAGGTGGTAAACGACAGCCAGCAGGTGGTGCTGCGGACAAGGGAAGGCTATTTCCTGCGGTTTAGCGCGGAGGAGGTCTCAGAGAAGAAAAAAGGAGCCGTTGGGGTGCGGGGCATCCGTCTGAAGAAAAAGGACGAGCTGGAAGAGGTCTATCTGTTTGAAGAAGGCACAGAGATAAAGGTTCAGTTCGGAGACCGGGAGATCACCCTGAACCGCCTTAAGGCAGCGAAGCGGGACGGAACAGGAACGAAAGCGAGGTAGGATCATGATACAGGATATACAGCCATATCAATATGATAACGCCTATCACCCGGTCCTGCCGCAGGCGCAGGACTTCCTGCTGTGCTATGAGGGAACCCGGACCCTGGTGAAGCGGGAGGGGAAAGAGATTTGTTTCCCTACTTTCCAGGAGGCGGAAAAGCGGTGGGAGAAGGAGAGAGAGCCGCTGTACCAGGGCGCGGTCTATCTGTTTTCTATCCGGTGTCCCGGCGGGGCTGACGGGAAAGGAACTGCTCTTGGAGAGATCCGGTTCTACCTCCACCCGGAAGCGGACGGACACAGTCTAGAGGCGGATGGATTCACCTGGGAGGACAACTGGTTGTTCCGCAGGGCAGATCCTAAATACCTGCGGTTTGCCGGAATCACCGGATGGCAGTTGTTCCGCTGGTATGAAAGCCATCGTTTCTGCGGGCGCTGTGGGAAACCTATGGTCCCAGATGAGAAAGAGCGGATGATGAAATGTCCCTCCTGCGGCCTGATGGAGTTTCCCAAAATCTGTCCGGCGGTGATCATCGGCGTGACCCATGGCAGTAAGATCCTCATGTCAAAGTACGCGAGACGTGATTTTAAGGACTACGCCCTTCTGGCCGGCTTCAATGAGATCGGCGAGACCATTGAAGAGACGGTGCGCCGGGAAGTGATGGAAGAGGTGGGCCTGAAGGTGAAGAACATCACCTACTTCAAGAGCCAGCCCTGGTCCTTCTCCGATACGTTGCTGATGGGATTTTTCTGCGAACTGGATGGAGAAGATGCAATCTCCATCGACCAGGAAGAACTGGCCATGGCAGAGTGGTTTGAGCGGGAGGTTATGCCGGTGAAGGAAGAAGACTTAAGCCTGACCAACGCCATGATGATGGCGTTTAAGGAAGGGAAAATATAAGGAGATTTCCCGAAAACCCTTGATTTTCCATGAGAGAAGTGCTATACTAACCTACAGTTACATAGAAATCCGGCAGAAGAGTGAACGAAAGTTCACTCTTCTTTGTTGGTAAGGAGGAATTTTACATTGTCTAAAAGAGAAGTTTACGAGCAGAAAACAGAACAGCTTCTGCAGCCCATTGTGGACGAATATGGATTTGAGCTTGTAGATGTGGAGTATGTCAAGGAGGGAAGCACCTGGTATCTCAGGTCTTACATCGATAAGCCCGGCGGGATCAGCATCGACGACTGTGAGAAAGTCAGCAGAAGACTGTCGGATCTCCTGGATCAGGAAGATTTTATCGAAGACGCCTACATCATGGAAGTGAGTTCCCCAGGGCTTGGACGTCCTTTGAAGAAGGAGAAGGATTTCAAGAGGAGCCTGGGAGAAGAGGTGGAAGTCAAGACCTACCGCATGATCGACAAACAGAAAGAATTTACCGGAATCTTAAAAGATTACGATGAAGATACAGTAACCATTACGCTTGCAGACGAGACGGAAAAAACATTTGACAAAGGCGATATCGCTTTGATCCGCCTGGCATTTGATTTTTAGATTAAGGAGGAGAAACGAATGAATACGGAATTACTGGAAGCATTGAACATACTGGAGAAGGAGAAAGACATCAGCAAAGAGACCCTGCTGGACGCGATCGAGAATTCTCTTTTAAATGCCTGTAAGAACCATTTTGGGAAAGCCGACAATATCAAATTGATCATGGACCGGGAGACCTGCGACTACCAGCTCTACGCCGAGAAAGAGGTAGTAGAAGAAGTGGAAGATAAATTGGAGCAGATCAGCCTGGAAGAGGCAAAAGAGATCGACAGTACTTATGAGATCGGCGATATTGTGCGGATTCCTATTGAATCTAAATCCTTTGGACGTATCGCCACCCAGAACGCGAAGAACCTGATCCTGCAGAAGATCCGGGAAGAAGAGCGCAAGGTGATCTACGATCAGTATTTTGAGAAAGAAAAAGATATCGTGACGGGAATCGTACAGCGCTATGTGGGAAGAAACATCAGCATCAATCTGGGTAAGGCAGACGCCATGCTGACAGAAAACGAGCAGGTAAAAGGAGAGGTGTTTAAGCCGACAGAGCGGATCAAGCTGTATGTGGTAGAAGTAAAGAACACCACAAAAGGACCAAAGATCTTAGTGTCCCGTACCCATCCGGAATTAGTAAAGCGTCTGTTTGAGTCAGAGGTGACGGAAGTCAGAGACGGAATTGTGGAGATCAAGAGCATTGCCAGAGAAGCCGGCAGCAGGACCAAGATCGCGGTATGGTCCAATGATCCGGATGTGGATCCGGTAGGCGCCTGCGTGGGAATGAACGGAGCCAGAGTCAATGCCATCGTCAATGAATTGCGGGGAGAGAAGATCGACATCATCAATTGGAGTGATAACCCGGCGATCCTGATCGAGAACGCGTTAAGCCCGGCGAAGGTCATCTCTGTTATGGCGGATCCGGATGAGAAGACGGCAAGCGTCATCGTGCCGGACTACCAGCTTTCGCTTGCCATCGGAAAAGAAGGACAGAACGCCAGACTGGCCGCGCGGCTGACAGGATATAAGATCGACATCAAGAGTGAAACTCAGGCCATCGAATCAGGAGAACTGCCGGAAAATTATATGGAAATGAGCGAAGGCGTGTTTGAAGAAGAAATGTATGAAGAAGGCTACGATGAGTCTTACGAAGAAGGGGCTTACGAAGAAGGCTATGATGAGTCTTATGAAGAAGCGTCCAAAGAAGCCGTTTATGATGAAGAAGCAGATGGAGATCAGGAGTCAGAAGAGGAATAAGGTGATCATTTGAGTAAAAATAAAAAGATACCGTTGCGGAAATGCGTGGGTTGTCAGGAAATGCGCAGCAAGAAAGAGATGATCCGGGTCATCCGCACATCTGAGCAGGAGTTCCTGTTAGATGCTACCGGGAAGAAAAATGGCCGGGGAGCTTATCTGTGTCCCAACCGAGAGTGCCTGGAAAAAGCAAGGAAATGCAAAGGATTGGAGCGTTCCTTTGGCCAGGCGATCCCGCCGGAGGTATATGAATCCCTGGAAAAGGAGATGGAATCGCTTGAAAAAGAGTAAGGCGCTGTCATTGATCGGTCTGGCTGTGAAGGCCGGGAAAGTGGCAAGCGGAGAGTTCTGCACAGAGAAAGAGGTAAAATCCGGCCGGGCCGCGCTGGTGATCGTGGCGGGGGACGCATCAGAGAATACCAGGAAGAAATTCCAGAATATGTGTGATTTTTATAGAGTACCCATCTATTTTTACAAAGATAAAGATACCTTGGGGCATGCAATGGGAAAAGAGTTCCGGGCATCCCTTGCGGTCATGGATGAGGGGTTTGCAAAAGGAATCAGGAAACATTTGGACACAGAAGAGAATACAATTGCATAATGGAGGTAGTGTGTATGTCGAAGATGAAAGTATATGAGTTAGCGAAAGAATTAGACGTTCCCAGCAAGGAACTGGTGGAGTTTCTTGCGGAGAAAAAGATAGAAGTGAAAAACCATATGAGCGCGCTGGAAGATGAGGAAGTAAAAATGGTAAAAGCCGCTTTTGACAAGAGCGGGGCAGAGACTGGAAAGGCCCCTGAAAAGGCAGAGAAACCCGCGGGGGAAACACCAAAGAAAAAGAATATCGTCCATGTCTTCAGACCTCAGAATACCCAGAATGGAGCGCGCCAGGGCAGGCGTCCGGCAGGAGGCGGGAAGCCGGGGATCTCCCAGGGAAGGCCTATGCAGGTGAATAACGGCCGTCCGGCGAAACCGCAGAACCGTCCGGGGCAGCCCGCCCGGCCGGGCGCGGAAAAAGCGCGTCCGACTGAGAGGTCTGTGGAGAAGGCGTTTGAAAAGGCCCTGGAGAAAAAACAGCCACAGCCAGCGGAGCAGGAAACCACTGCTCAGGTCCAGGCGCAGTCTCAACCTCAGGCTTCCGGGAAGAAACCGGCTGATCACGCCCCAAAGTCTTCTCAGACGGGCCGTCCCAATGAGAAGCCACAGGCAAAGACCGCCAGTGAAAAAGGGAGCGGAGAGAGAGCCGCCGGTGAAAGAGGAAGAAATGACCGGAATGCAGGCGAGAGAGGCCAGAGGCGAGGAGAGGACAGAGGCCAGAACCGGGGCGCCAGCGAGAGAGGCCAGGGAAAGGGCGGCGAGAGGAACCAGGGCCGCGGGGCAGGCGAGAGGAGCCACGGAGAGAGACGGGGAGAGACAAGAAGGAACCAGAGCAGTATCCCGGCTCCGGAGACGCCGGCACAGAAGCCTCAGAGGAATAAAGGAAAAGGGAAAGACGATCATAAGAAGAAAGATTATCGTCGCGAAGAAGAAGACAGGAAGCCAAAGGGAAAGAAGCAGAAGTCAGACCAGAAGCCTCAGCTTCAGAAACCCCAGCCGAAAGCTCAGAAGCAGGAGGAGGAGATCAAATCCATCACGATCCCGGAAGTGCTGACGATCAAGGAGCTGGCAGACAAGATGAAGGTGGTTCCGTCTGTGATCGTAAAGAAACTCTTTATGCAGGGCAAGGTGGTGACGGTAAACCAGGAGATCGATTATGAGACCGCGGAAGAGATCGCGCTGGAGTTCGATGTTCTCTGCGAGAAAGAAGAAGTGGTAGATGTGATCGAGGAGCTTCTGAAGGAAGAAGAAGAGGACGAGAAGAAGATGAAGAAACGTCCTCCGGTAGTCTGTGTCATGGGACACGTAGACCACGGAAAAACTTCTCTACTGGACGCCATCCGCCATACCAATGTGATCGGCGGAGAAGCGGGCGGGATTACCCAGCATATCGGAGCTTACGTGGTGGAGCGAAACGGGGAGAAGATCACCTTCCTGGATACTCCGGGCCACGAGGCGTTTACCGCCATGCGTATGCGGGGAGCCAGCTCCACAGACATTGCCATCCTGGTAGTAGCCGCGGACGACGGTGTGATGCCACAGACTATCGAGGCTATCAACCACGCGAAGGCCGCGGGAGTGGAGATCATCGTGGCGGTCAACAAGATTGATAAGCCAAGCGCCAATGTAGAGCGGGTGAAACAGGAACTGACCGAGTATGAGCTGATTCCGGAAGACTGGGGAGGAAGCACCATCTTCGTTCCGGTATCCGCCAAGACCGGAGAAGGTCTGGATGAGTTGATGGAGATGATCCTTCTGACGGCAGAAGTCATGGAACTGAAAGCCAATCCCAACCGCCGGGCAAGAGGACTTGTGCTGGAGGCGGAGCTGGATAAAGGAAGAGGTCCCGTGGCAACGGTGCTGGTACAGAAAGGAACCCTGCGGATCGGAGACGCGGTGGCGGCAGGCGCGGCCCACGGAAAGGTACGGGCCATGATGGATGATAAAGGACGCCGGGTCAAAGAGGCAGGACCGTCTATGCCGGTAGAGATTCTGGGACTGGACGATGTGCCGAATGCGGGAGAGGTGCTGGTTGGCTGCGGAAATGATAAAGAGGCAAGAAGCTTTGCCGAGACCTTTATCTCCCAGAGCAAAGTGAAACTGCTGGAAGATACCAAGTCAAAGCTTTCCCTGGATGATTTGTTTACCCAGATCCAGGAGGGCAACTTAAAGGAACTTGGCATCGTAGTAAAGGCGGATGTGCAGGGATCTGTGGAGGCGATCAAGCAGAGCCTTCTCAAGCTGTCCAATGATGAGGTTGTCGTAAAGATCATTCACGGCGGCGTGGGAGCGATCAATGAGTCGGACGTGAGCCTGGCCTCCGCATCCAATGCGATCATCATCGGATTCAATGTGCGTCCGGACGCGACGGCCAAGGAGACCGCGGAGCGGGAAGGCGTGGATATCCGTCTCTATCGGGTGATCTACAACGCCATCGAGGATGTGGAAGCGGCCATGAAGGGGATGCTGGATCCCGTTTTCGAGGAGAAGGTCCTGGGGCACGCGGAGGTGCGCCAGCTGTTCAAGGCCTCCGGCGTGGGGACCATCGCCGGCTCCTATGTGCTGGACGGAACCTTCGAGCGGGACTGCGCTGCCCGGATCATCCGGGACGGCATCGTGATCTACGAGGGATCCCTCGCCTCTCTGAAGCGGTTTAAGGACGATGTAAAAGAAGTAAGGGCAGGATATGAGTGCGGGTTTGTGTTTTCCAGCTTTAATGATGTGAAGGAAGGCGACCAGGTAGAGGCGTTCAAGATGGTAGAGGTTCCAAGATAGTCCTGAATCTCAGACGGCCTTTCAAAAGCATCCTGCTTTGAGAAAGAAAGAAGGAAGAAAATTGCGGAAAAGAAGTATCAAAAACACCAGAGTGAATGTGGAAGTCCAGCGGGAGCTGAGCAGCATCATAAGAGGCGGGTTGAAGGATCCGAGGGTGGCCCCATGGACCTCTGTGGTGGCTGCTGAGGTGGCCCCTGATCTGAAGACCTGTAAGGCGTATATCAGTGTGCTTGGAGATGAGAAGGCCCAGCAGGAGACAATCCGGGGGCTACAGAGCGCGGAAGGATATATCCGGCGGGAACTGGCCAGGACTTTAAATATGCGCAACACCCCGGAGATCCATTTCATATTGGACCAATCCATTGAATATGGTGTAAATATGTCTAAAAAGATAGAAGAAGTAACGGGTCAAATGGAGACGGAAGGTGAGAACGATGTTGAATAGAATGATCGAGCAGGCAGATACGATCGCCATCGGGGGCCACGAGAGACCAGACGGAGACTGTACCGGTTCCTGTATGGGACTGTACCTCTATATTCTGGAGAATTACAGCGGGAAGAAGACAGATATCTATTTGGAAGAGATTCCCCGGTCTTATCAGTTCCTGAAACGGTCCGATGAGATCCGGCATGAGGTGCCGGGAGACCAGAAGTATGATCTGTTCATCTGCCTGGACTGCGGAGACGAAGAGAGGCTTGGATTCTCCCGGGTTCTTTTTGAGCAGGCGGCCCACACCCTCTGCGTGGATCACCATATCAGCAACACGGGGTTTGGGGAAGAAAATTATGTGGTTCCCGAGGCAAGTTCTACTTCGGAGCTGGTCTATGATCTGGTCGATAAGGAGAAGATCACGCTTCCTGTGGCGGAGGCGCTGTATCTGGGTATTGTCCATGATACCGGCGTCTTCCAGTATACCTGCACTTCCCCTTCCACACTGCGGGCGGCGGCGGATCTGATGGAGAAAGGGGTGGATGCCCCCGGACTGATCCGCAAGACGTATGTGGAAAAAAGTTATACCCAGAACCAGGTGCTGGGGCGCGCGCTCATGGAGAGTATACTGTTCATGGACGGGAAATGCATAGCCTCTTACATCCGGGGGAGAGAGATGGAGTTCTACGGTGTAGAGCCCAGCGCCTTGGATGGCATCGTCAGCCACCTCAGGGACACCCGGGGAGTGGAAGTGGCCATTTTCATGTACGAGCTAAGGCCCAGCGTGTATAAAGTCAGTCTGCGGTCCAACGAGCAGGTGGATGTGAGCAAAGTGGCCCAGTATTTGGGCGGCGGCGGACATAAAAGGGCGGCGGGATTTACCATGGCCGGGACGCCCCATGACGTGCTGAATAATCTGTCCGGCCTGATCGCGGACCAGCTGGGAGAGCCGTTATGATCAGTGGGATCCTGAATGTGTATAAAGAGAAAGGGTTTACCTCCCATGATGTGGTGGCAAAATTAAGAGGCATCCTGGGCCAGCGCAAGATCGGTCATACCGGGACGCTGGACCCGGATGCGGAGGGCGTACTTCCGGTCTGTCTGGGACGTGCCACCAAGGTGTGCGATCTTCTGACAGATCAGGATAAGACCTATGAGGCGGTGCTCCTTCTGGGAATGCGGACAGATACACAGGATATCACCGGAACGGTATTGGAAGAAGGAGATACGGCCGGCATCGATCGGGAGAAGCTGGAAGAGACGGTGCGAAACTACATAGGAGCCTACGATCAGATCCCTCCCATGTATTCGGCTCTAAAGGTAAACGGGAAGAAGCTCTATGAACTGGCAAGGGAGGGGAAGACGGTAGAGCGGAAAGCAAGAAGGGTGCAGATCTATGAGATCTGTATCCTGGAGTTTCGCGCTCCGAGAGTCAGGCTGAGAGTGCGCTGTTCCAAGGGGACTTATATCCGAACGTTATGCGACGATATCGGAAGGGATTTGGGCTGCTTCGGGTGCATGGAAGATCTGAAGCGGACGAAGGCAGGTCCTTTTGAGCAGGAGGATGCCCATACTCTGGAAGAGATCGGACAGCGGAAAAGTCAGGGAAGTCTAAAGGAAATCCTAAGACCGGTTGACTGGTTGTTCTTGGAATATCCTGCCATACAGGTGAAAAGTCAGTGGGAGAAACTGGCGCTCAACGGAAACGGGCTCCGCCAGGGGATGATGACTCGGACGAAAGTCCCGGTGGATGACGGCGCCGTGGTCAGACTGTACGATGATAGAGGGAATTTCCTTGCCTTGTACCGTTACTGCGGGGACGCACAAGAGTATAAAGTTGTAAAAATGTTTTGCGGCAGCTGAAGGGAAGGATTATGGAATACTTAGCAGGACTTGAACATTATAAAGACATCGCAAGATCAGCGGTCACATTCGGCAAGTTTGACGGGCTCCATCTGGGCCATCAGACCTTGATCCGCAAAGTGGCTCAGCTGAGAGAGACAGAGAAAGTCCGGGCGGCTGTCTGTGCCTTTGATATGAAGCGGACCGGGATTCTTATGACCAAAAAAGAGCGGGCGGCCCATCTTCAGGATTCTATGGATTACCTGGTGGAATGTCCGTTCTCAGAGGAATTTCGGCAGATGAGCGGGGAAGAATTCATCAAGGAGATCATCTGCGGTGTGTTCCACGCCAGATATGTGGTGGTTGGAACGGATTTCCATTTTGGATATGGACAGGGCGGCGACGCCGATATGCTGAAGAAGTACGAGGGGATATATGGCTATGAGGCTATCGTCCTGGAGAAGGAACGCTACCAGGGCAGGATCATCAGCAGCACCTATATCAAGGAGCTGATGGAAGCGGGGGAGATTGCCCTGGCGGACAAGCTTCTGGGTTATCCTTACGGCATCGAAGGCGTGGTGGAACATGGCAGGAGATTGGGGCGGACCCTCGGGTTTCCTACGTTTAACGTGGCGTGGCCTGCGGCGAAGATCATACCGCCCAGAGGCGTGTATTTCAGCCGGATTCGGGTGGACGGCAGGGACTACGAGGGGATCACCAATGTGGGGGTCAAGCCGACGGTCTCCGCGGAGGAGAGAGTCCTTGCGGAGAGTTTTCTTTTTGACTACGAGGAAGATGCCTATGGAAAAGAAGTACAGATCGAACTTCTGGAGTTTCGCAGACCGGAACAAAAGTTTGGGGATATCGGGGAGATGAAAGCCTGCATTGACCGGGATATCGCTAGCGGAAAAGCATATTTTCAGGGTTTTTGAGAAAAAATACTTGAAGCGGGCCAATGGGTATGCTATACTTTGCTAGTGGCAAAGCCGGTGTTCGGTAATCGGAAACTCCGACCATTACTTAATGCCCGGCGTTTCAAAGAGTTTGTATGAAGGAGGAGACGAGCATGATCTCAAAAGAACAGAAAGAACAGATTATCGCTGAGTACGGAAGAAGCGAGGGAGACACAGGTTCACCAGAGGTGCAGATCGCGATCCTGACCGCCAGGATCAACGATCTGACCGAGCACTTCAAGAACAATCCGAAGGATCATCATTCCAGAAGAGGACTTCTGAAGATGGTAGGACAGAGAAGAGGACTTCTGGCGTACCTGAAAAAGGTTGATATCGAGAGATATCGTTCCCTGATCGAGAGACTCGGACTGAGAAAATAATCTTTGATCAAAGGCATCCCCTTTGGGGATGCTTTTTTGTTGATCAGAAAATGGAAAATCATTGTCTTTGATTGCGTTATCCCGGCAGATATGATACAATAAATAAGATTATGGGCAGGGAGAGACTCCGAGACCACTGAAAAGTACATTTTCCAGACCCAAAGTGTATTTTTCAGTAGTTTCGGCGCTCCCTTCCCTTAAGAAAAAATGATAAAGGAGACCACTATGTACAAAAAGTATGAAATGGAACTTGCCGGCAGGACCCTGCGTGTCGATGTGGACCGGGTGGCGAAGCAGGCAAATGGAGCGGTGCTTATGCACTACGGAGACACGACTGTGCTCTGTACAGCCACCGCATCGGAGAAACCAAGGGAAGGGATCGACTTTTTCCCGCTCAGTGTGGAGTATAACGAGCGTCTGTACGCGGTAGGAAAGATCCCGGGAGGATTCAACAAGAGAGAGGGTAAGGCGTCTGAGAACGCAATCCTTACCTGCCGTGTGATCGACCGTCCTATGCGTCCGTTGTTCCCCAAGGATTACCGCAATGATGTGACCTTGGAAAATCTGGTCCTGTCTGTAGATCAGGACTGCTCACCGGAGCTGACCGCTATGCTGGGCGCGGCCATCGCCACCACCATCTCGGATATTCCTTTTGACGGACCGATCTCTTCTACCCAGGTAGGATTGGTGGACGGAGAATTCGTGTTCAATCCGACGGCGGCCCAGAGAGAAGTGTCCAAGCTGTCTTTGACGGTTGCTTCTACCAAAGAGAAGGTGATCATGATTGAGGCTGGCGCGGAGGAAGTGCCGGAACAGCAGATGATCGACGCCATCTTCGCGGCTCATGAGCTGAACCAGAAGGTGATCGCTTTCATTGAGACCATTGTGGCGGAGTGCGGCAAGCCCAAACATTCTTATGAAAGCTGCGCGGTTCCGGAAGAACTGTTTGAGGCGATTAAAGAGATCGTGCCTCCGGCTCAGATGGAAGAGGCCGTGTTTACCGATGAAAAGCAGGTAAGGGAGGAAAATATCCGTCAGATCACAGAGAAGCTGGAAGAAGCCTTCGCGGAGAAGGAAGACTGGCTGGAAGTGCTTGGAGAGGCGGTTTATCAGTACCAGAAGAAGACGGTGCGCAAGATGATCTTGAAGGATCACAAGCGTCCCGATGGAAGAGCCATCGATCAGATCCGGCCTCTGGCGGCGGAAGTAGATCTGATCCCGAGAGTCCATGGCTCCGCTATGTTTACCCGGGGACAGACACAGATCTGTACGATCACCACGCTGGCGCCTCTGGCGGAAGCCCAGAGACTGGACGGACTGGACGAGGCAGAGACCTCCAAGAGATATATGCATCATTATAATTTCCCATCCTACTCTGTAGGAGAGACCAGGCCCTCCAGAGGACCGGGACGGCGGGAGATCGGACACGGAGCGCTGGCAGAGCGGGCCCTGCTTCCGGTACTGCCGGATGAGACAGAATTCCCTTACGCGATCCGTACGGTATCCGAGACCTTCGAGTCCAACGGCTCTACGTCTCAGGCCAGTGTATGCGCTTCTTCCATGTCACTGATGGCGGCGGGGGTTCCGATCAAGACCGCGGTGGCAGGTATCTCAGCTGGACTGGTGACGGGAGAGACAGACGATGACTATCTGGTGCTGACCGATATCCAGGGACTGGAAGATTTCTTTGGAGATATGGACTTCAAGGTGGCTGGAACCCATGAGGGGATCACCGCGATCCAGATGGATATCAAGATCCACGGTCTGACCAGACCGATCATCGAGGAGGCGATCGCGGCTACAAGGAAGGCCAGACTGTATATCCTGGACGAAGTGATGGCAAAGACCATCGCAGAACCGAGACCGGAAGTAGGACCTTACGCGCCGAAGATCATCCAGATGCAGATCGATCCCCAGAAGATCGGCGATGTGGTGGGACAGAGAGGCAAGACCATCAACGCCATCATCGAGCAGACCGGCGTGAAGATCGATATCGAGGACGACGGCTCCGTATCCATCTGTGGAACCGATGCGGACAGTATGGAAGAGGCCCGCAAGCTGATTCATATCATCGTCACCGACTTTGAGGCGGGACAAGTCCTGGAAGGAAAGGTAGTCAGCATCAAGGAATTCGGTGCCTTCCTGGAGTTCGCTCCGGGCAAAGAGGGAATGGTGCACATCTCCAAGCTGGCCAAGGAGAGAGTGAACCATGTGGAAGATGTGCTGACCCTGGGCGATGTGGTGAAAGTCGTATGCTTAGGAAAGGACAAGATGGGAAGATTCTCCTTCAGCATGAAGGATGTGGCGAAATAAGTGATATGCAGTATACCAGTCATTATCAATCGCCCATGGGCGGCATTCTCCTGGCGGCAGATGACATAGGGCTTACCGGATTGTGGTTTGAAGGACAGAAATATTTTGGGGCTCATCTTAGCAAGGAACATGAGGATAAAGAAATTCCTGTATTTGAGATGGCAAAACGTTGGCTGGATGTGTATTTTTCTGGAAGAGAGCCGGAGTTTTCCGTGCCTCTCCATTTGAGCGGGACCCCGTTCCAGCTGGAAGTATGGAAAATCCTTCGAAAGATCCCATACGGCCAGACCATGACTTATGGAGCGATCGCCAAAGAAGCAGCAGAAAAAAGAGGATCAAAGAACATGTCCGCCCAGGCCGCGGGCGGCGCCGTGGGACGCAATCCGGTCTCTGTCATCGTGCCCTGCCACCGGGTGGCAGGAACCAATGGTAGTCTTACCGGATACGCGGGAGGCATTGAGAAAAAGGTGAAGCTTCTGGAACTGGAAGGAGTCGACCTGACGTCCTTTTTCATCCCGAAGAAGGGAACAGCCTTATAAAAAGGGACAGGGTATTTTTAATTGGGGCCGTGTACTTTTTAAAAAGTACACGGCCCCAATTGGCAGTCGATCACGCAGATCTCACTTTTGGTCCCCACCCGCATATTGGGGCCGAAAATGCCTACCCCGGAAGTAACAATATTGTGCATCCCGTCTTTTTCCAGGTATCCGTAAGAATTCTCCCAGAAGAAGCGGACGACCAGGTTGGCGGGGAATAGCTGCCCGTCGTGAGTGTGGCCGGACAGATCCAGATCCACGCCTGCGGCCGCAAGTTCTGAAAGCTCATCCGGTTCATGATCCACGACCAGGATGGGCTTTGTTTTGTCCATATCTTCTGTCAGTTCTTCTGGCGTCATCCGCTTATCTATGCCCCTTCCCGGGCGCTCCCGGTCAGCCCTCCCGATAAGATAGAAAGAATCATCGATCAGCACAGATTCGTCCTGCAGAAGCTGAATGCCGGAATCCTCAAGAAAGGCGTCCATCCGCGGGTCGCTGACCTTTTTCTCGTCGGAGGGGAAGGTGAAACCGGCCAGGATCTTTTCCTGGATATCGTGGTTGCCATAGCAGGCGTAGACTCCATAGCGGCTGTCTATCCTGCGGAGGATGCCGGCGATTTTTCCCGGGTCTTTTACCGCGTCAAAATCATTGTCAAAGAAATCCCCGGCAATGACGACCAGATCCGCTTTCTGGGCGTTGATCTTCTCCACCATCTGTTTTATCTGAGCTTCTCCCATATTGTAACCTAAGTGCAGATCCGCGGCCAGCACGATCCGCAGAGATTTCAGATCCTTACAAGGTTTGTCGATATCCACCTGATAGGAGGTGGTCTGGATCTGACGGGCATGGATATATCCGTAGGCGGTCAGAGAAAGGATCAGCAGGATACAGACACTTCCCACCAGGACAAAGACCTTTCTGGAAGAAAGAGTCTCTGTAGGGATCTTCACAAGGTATTTTAAGATCAGGCGGATGATGTCCGCGGCCACCACGACCAGAAATATGTAACAGATCGTTCCGAACCAGAGGTTGGAGAGGGATTTGAGCCATCGGGCCGGCCAGAAGAAGGCCAGTAGGATGGACAGAGCCAGGAAGCCGTAGACGGCCAGTACCAGTCCCTGTAACCAGGGTTTCTGAAAATGATGGGTGCAGGAAGACATCCACCGGATCAGCCAGCGAAAGATATAAGCGTTAAATAAAAGGTATAAAGGCGCCAGAAAAACAGCGATCATGACGAACCTCCTTAGACAAAAACCAATTACCCGGATTGTAACATATTCAGGAATAAATGAAAACCCACAACATATATTTGTGTATAAAGAGGTGGACAAAGATGCAGGAAAAGAGAATCTTAAATGTACTGCCAAGAAGTGTGCGCATCCTGATCCAGAAGGAGGAACTGCAGTATACCTTCCTCCAGGAGATCAAGCTGCGGGTGGGACAGCCGCTCATGCTGATCTACCGGGGAGGCGAACTGATTCCTGGACGGCGCCAGGGCAGACCTTACCAGGTGACAAAAGAGGACATCCGGGAGCTGCTGGAATATGTCAGCAACTATTCCCTGTACGCCTATGAACAGGAGATGCGTCAGGGATTTATCACGATCGAAGGAGGACATAGAATCGGAATGACAGGACAGGCGATCATTGAGGACGGGAGAGTGAAGAATCTGAAATACATCTCTTCTGTCAATATCCGAATGTCCCACGAGGTGCTGGGATGCGCGGACAGAATCTTTCCTTATATCACCGGCAACAAAAGGCTGTATCACACGCTGATCGTATCCCCGCCCCGCTGCGGCAAGACCACGCTCCTGCGTGATATTGTCCGGCAGGTCTCCGGCGGGAATCCCTATCTTAAGGGGATGTCGGTGGGAGTGGTGGATGAGCGCTCGGAGATCGGCGGCTGCTACATGGGAGTGGCACAGAACCATCTGGGAATGCGCACAGACGTACTGGATGCCTGCCCCAAGGCCGAGGGGATGATCATGCTGATCCGCTCCATGGGCCCGGAAGTGATCGCCGCAGACGAGATCGGCACAGCGGAAGATGTACATGCTATTGAGTATGCCATGCACTGTGGCTGTAAGATGCTGGTGACCGTCCACGGTCAGTCCATGGAGGAACTGAAGAAAAAGCCTTTGTTTGGGGAGATGATCGCGAAGAAGCGGTTTGAGCGCTATATCGTTCTGGGCCGAGAGGAACATGTGGGACAGGTGGAAGGAGTCTACGATGACCGGGGCAGCCTTCTCTATTCCGAAAGGAGCCTGTCATGATGAAGATCGCGGGGGCGATCCTGGTGATCGGGGCCACCTCTCTGATGGGGGCGGCGAAGGCGGGAGATATCCGCGGTCAGTACACGCAGCTGCTGCGCCTCCAGCGTCTGATCTGTTCCCTGCAGGGGGAGATGCGCTACGCCAGGTCTCATCTGGGAGAGATCTTTGAAGCGATTGGAAGACAGGAGGAAGAGCCATACAGAAGCTGGCTTCTGGGACTTGGCCGGGAGATGGGGAAACGGCAGAAGGGAACGTTTGCCGGGATATGGGCGGAGAGTATCGAGGACTCTCTGGGAGACTCCCGGTTGCCGTCCAAAGAGATCGAACGGCTGAAAGCCCTTGGAAGCCAGCTGGGGTGCGCGGATCTGAAACTCCAGCTTTGCACCATAGACCTGTATCTGGAGCAGCTTGCGGGGACCATCGGGGAAGCCAGGGAAGAGATGAAGACGAAGGTGAGACTGTGCCACTGCCTGGGCGTTATGAGCGGTATGTTTGTCGCAGTCCTGCTGTTGTAGGAGGAGGCGTACATGAGTGTTAACCTGATATTTAAGATCGCGGCAGTGGGGATCCTGGTCTCTGTGTTGAGCCAGGTCCTGAAACACAGCGGGAGAGAGGAGCAGGCGTTTCTGACAAGCCTGGCAGGGCTGCTTCTGGTGCTGTTCTGGATCGTCCCTTATATTTATGATCTGTTCGAGGCGATCCAGAGTCTGTTTTCACTGTAGGAGATATCAAGATAAGGGGGCAGAACATGGATATCGTGCAGGTAGGGATCATCGGAGTGGCAGGGGTCCTTCTGGCGGTCCAGTTTAAAGGAGGAAAAGCAGAATACGGGATCTATATCAGCGCGGGACTGAGTCTGGTGATCTTCTTCGGTATCCTGGGACATCTGCGGGTGATCACAGAAGCGGCAGACACCATAGGAGGATATATCAGTCTGGACGGCGCTTATATCGGAACGCTGATCAAGATGCTGGGAGTCACTTATATCGCGGAATTCGCATCCAGCATCTGCAGAGATGCGGGATACCAGACCATTGCCCAGCAGATCGAGATCTTCGGGAAATTAACGATCCTGGTGCTCAGCATACCGATTCTGATGGCGCTCCTGGAGACGATCGGAGAATTCCTGTCATGAAGGAGCGGGGGAAGGGAAAGAGAGGAGTGCTGTCAGCAGTCCGGAGGGCCGCGCTCTTACTGGCGCTCTGTGTGGCGGCTCTGTGCGGGAATGTTCTTGCGGCACAGGCTTCCGAATCCGGTGTGGGCAGCATAGGGGGGGAAGAGCAAGAAGAAGCCGCGGGAGAAAAGATGCTGGATCAGTTTGACTTCCGGGAGATCGATGCTTCCCTGGCGGAATTGTTTCCGGAGGATAAGCTGGACTTCCGGGAAACTCTGATGGGGATCCTGTCAGGCGATGTGGAGATGTCTGCCCAGCTTTTAAACCGCCTGGTGGCAGACCAATTTTTCTATGCGCTGAGAAGCTGCAGGGAGAATCTGGGGCATATCCTTCTGATCGCGCTGATTGCCGCAATCTTCTCCAATTTCTCCAGCGTGTTCCAGAACCGTCAGATCTCGGAGGTCAGCTTCTATATCCTGTACATCCTCCTGATCGCCCTCTGCCTGAATTCCTTTCAGGCAGTGACAGACTGGGTCAGCCAGGGGATCGAGGACCTGACTTCCTTTATGGGAGTCTTCTGCCCAGTGTATTTCCTGGCAGTGGCGGCCGCGAAGGGGAGCGTGACAGCAGTGGCCTTCTATAACCTGGTGCTGTTTTTGATCTATCTGGTCCAGCTTCTGATCGTGGGATTTCTCCTGCCGGTGATCCATATTTATTTTATGGTGCGGGTGCTGAACTTTCTCTCCAAAGAAGAATATCTGAGCAAATTCGCGGGACTGCTCAACCTGGGCGTCTCCTGGGCGCTGAAGACCCTTTTGGCCTGTGTGGTGGGGTTAAATGTGATCCAGGGGCTGATCAGCCCGGCCATTGATTCCATCAAGCAGAGCGCGATCACCAGAGGAGCGGAGGCGATCCCGGGGATCGGAGACGCCATCGGAGGAGTGACGGAGGTTGTCCTTGGGACAGCGGTGCTGATCAAAAATGGGATCGGCATGACCGGCGCGGTGATCTGCGTAGCTCTCTGTGTAGTCCCCCTAGTACAGATCGGCTGTATCGTGCTCCTGTATAAGCTTGCCGCGGCGCTGATCCAGCCGGTCTCTGACAAACGGATCGTCGGATGCATAGAAAGTGTGGGGGATGGATGCCGTCTGCTGATGCGGGTGGTGTTTACCGCAGGGCTTCTGTTTCTGCTGACGATCGTGGTCGTGGCGGCCCTGACGGATCTATGAGGGCGCGCTCAGGAAGAGACAGACGGGAGGGGACGGCGGCTCCCGGAAGCAAGAAAGGAGGTGGAGAAGATGTTTGCCTATCTCTACGAATGGATCCAGAACGTGGCCTTCTATCTGGTGCTGGTAACGGCGTTGCTCCACATCGTGCCGGAGTCCGGCTATCAGAAGTACATCCGCTTTTTCACCGGGCTTGTATTGATCCTGCTGCTCCTGTCTCCGGTCCTGAAATTATTCGGGATGGAAGGAAAGATAGGAGAACTGTATCAGAGCAGGGAATATCTGGAGGAACTGGAGCAGATCCAGGATACCTCTGATTTCCTGGAAGAAGCGGCGACGATGGAGAACGGAGAGAGCAGTGAGGGAGAGACAGGAGAAGAGGAGGAAAAGCTGGTGGAAGTGGAGGAAATCCGGATTGGAAAATAAGAAGAAAAATATCCATGGACTGCTGGAAAAACTGCATTTTGGAAAATGGAAGAAGGACCAGATCCTGATCCTTTTTCTGGCAGGCGTCCTGCTGCTGGTCATCGCCATACCCACGAAGGATCGGCAGACCGAGGACCAGGGGACGGGGGAGCGGCAGACAGAGACGGATACAGCAGGGACCACAGCGGAAGGTGATTATACCCGCTATCTGGAAGAACATCTGTCTGAAGTACTCTCCCAGATGGAAGGGGCCGGGGAGGTGACAGTCATGATCACTCTGGCATCCTCTGCGGAGAAGGTAGTGGAGAAGGATGTGGAGGCCGGGGAAGAGACGGTGACCGAGAGCGACAGTCAGGGAGGGACCCGGACCACTCGCAATTCTACGAGTACAGAAGCCTCTGTCTACACAGGGAATGATACAGAGGGCCAGAAGCCCTATGTGAGCAAAGAGATCACTCCCCAGGTGGAAGGGGTGGTGGTACTGGCTCAGGGAGGAGATAATTCGGTGGTGGCCAGGAATATTACAGAAGCGGTCCAAGCATTATTTGGGATAGACACGCATAAGATTAGGATAATGAAGAAGAATTAAATCTATTGCCAGGAGGGAAAGAGACAGTGAAGCGAATCTTTAAAAAAAATCAGGTCATCATCGCGGTATTGGCGGTCATGATCGCGGCGGCAGGCTATCTGAATTACTCAGGGCGGCTGTTCTCCGATGGGGATGGCGCCGCGGAGGCAAACGCGGATCTTGCCAGCCAGGAGCTTCTGGATATCTCAGAGGAGGATCTTGCCAGCTCTTCCCAGGATATCGAGAGCCAGGATTCTGAGGCGGAGGACGGAAGTGTGGAGGGGACTCCGGGTGAGGCGGTACTTACCAGCGGAGAGGCCAGCGGTGTGGTGGCAGAGGCAAAGGTGACAAGGGAACAGATCCGGGCGCAGAACAAAGAGTCTCTGCTGGAGATCATCAACAATGAAAATCTCAGTGATGATCAGAAGCAGGAAGCCGTCAGCCAGATGGTGGCTATGACTGAAATCGCGGAGAAGGAGGCCGCGGCAGAGACGCTGCTGGCATCCAAGGGGTTCAGCGAGGCGGTGGTCAGCCTGACCGATGATTCCGCGGATGTGGTGGTGAACGCGGCGGAATTAAGTGATGCCAACCGGGCGCAGATCGAGGATATCGTGACCCGCAAGACCGGTGTGGCCGCTCAGAATATCGTGATCACGCCGGTATACGCGGAAGGGCAGGCGGCATCAGAATAGAGTGGCAGACAAAGATCAAAGAAGGAGGTGGCAGATCGCCATCTCCTTTTGCTTGAGTTGCGCTCCTCCTTATGCTATACTGTTTAAAGTGCGTTTAGAGAGGCTATAATAGATTTAGGAGTGCAGGCCATGGATCAGATAAAAAGTGAATTGAAAAAACAGATTGAGAAGCGCAGGACCTTTGCCATCATTTCCCACCCTGACGCGGGGAAGACCACGTTGACAGAGAAGTTCCTGCTGTACGGCGGAGCCATCAACCAGGCTGGAAGCGTGAAGGGCAAGGCCACCGCCAGACACGCGGTCTCCGACTGGATGGAGATCGAGAAGGAGCGGGGGATCTCGGTGACTTCCTCGGTGCTCCAGTTCAACTATGAAGGATACTGTATCAATATCCTGGACACGCCGGGACACCAGGATTTCTCGGAGGATACCTACCGGACCCTGATGGCGGCGGACTCGGCTGTGATGGTCATTGACGCTTCCAAGGGTGTGGAAGCCCAGACCCGCAAGCTGTTCAAAGTATGTACCATGCGTCATATTCCTATTTTTACATTCATCAACAAGATGGACCGGGAGGCTATGGATACTTTTGAGCTCCTGGATGATATTGAGACGGAGCTTGGGATCGCCACCTGCCCCATCAACTGGCCCATTGGCTCCGGCAAGGAATTCCGGGGCGTCTACGACCGGGAGACGAAGAAGGTGGAGATCTTCTCAGATACCCGGAAAGGCACCATCCAGGGGGGAGTCAAGAAGGTAGATATCGGGGACCCGGAGATCTCCTGGCTGATCACCGACTCCCAGAGAGTCCAGCTGGAAGAAGAGATCGAGCTGCAGGACGGGGCGGGAGCGGCTTTTGACCAGGAACTGGTGAGCAGGGGAGAACTGTCGCCGGTATTTTTCGGGTCTGCCTTGACCAACTTTGGAGTGGAGACCTTCCTGGAACATTTTCTGAAAATGACCACGCCGCCCCTTCCCAGGATGTCGGACAAGGGGCTGATCGATCCCATGGTGGAGCCGGATTTCTCAGCCTTTGTCTTTAAGATCCAGGCCAACATGAACAAGGCCCACCGAGACCGGATCGCGTTCATGCGGATCTGTTCCGGGGAGTTTGAGGCAGGCATGGATGTGTGGCATATGCAGGGCGGGAAGAAGGTGCGCCTCTCCCAGCCCCAGCAGCTGATGGCCAGCGAGCGCAAGATGGTGGAGCAGGCCTGCGCGGGAGACATCATCGGCGTGTTTGATCCGGGGATCTTCTCCATCGGAGATACGCTGACCGCCTCCGGGGACCGGTTTGCCTACGAGGGGATCCCCACCTTCGCGCCGGAACATTTCGCCCGGGTCCGCCAGGTGGACACTATGAAGCGGAAGCAGTTCATCAAGGGAATCAGCCAGATCGCCCAGGAGGGCGCCATCCAGATCTTCCAGGAGTATAATACCGGTATGGAAGAGATCATCGTAGGGGTGGTGGGCGTACTCCAGTTTGACGTGCTGAAATACCGGCTGGAAAACGAATACAAGGTGGAGATCTACATGGACAGTCTTCCCTATGAGTATATCCGGTGGATCGGAAATGAGGAGATCGACATGGACAAGCTCTCCGGCACTTCCGATATGAAGAAGATAAAAGATTTGAAGGGCCGCCCGCTCCTTCTGTTTATCAATGAGTGGAGCATCCGTATGACTCAGGAGAGAAATGAGGGACTGATCCTGGAAGAATTCGGCAGATAGGCCCCGGCGCTCTTGTAAACACAGGTTAAATTTGATATAATCATAAGAAGTGTAAAACCAGACAGGAGGTTGCTGCAATGGGAAAAGAAGAGAGAAACGCATATACCATAAAAAACGATGAGAATCTGGGAGAGGTGAAGATCGCGGACGAAGTAGTGGCGATCATCGCAGGGCTGGCGGCGATGGAAGTGGAAGGAGTGGCTTCCATGGCAGGCAACGCCACCAGGGAACTGATCAGCAAGCTGGGAATGAAGTCTCTGTCCAAAGGGGTCAAAGTGGATGTGTTGGAAGGGATCGTGACCGTATCTTTGGCTCTGAACCTGAAGTATGGCTACCAGATCAAGGAGATCACCGCTCAGGTGCAGGAGAAGGTGAAGGCGGCCATCGAGAATATGACAGGCCTTGAGGTGGCGGATGTGAATATCCGTGTAGCCGGAGTAGAAGTGCCGGAGGAAGGGTAAGTGAAGAGGACAGAGCAAAGAGAGCATATCTTCAAGATGGTATTCGGACTGGAATTCAACGAAGAGACAGAGATGTCCGATCAGATGAAGTTTTATTTCGCGCAGCTTGAAGATGCCAGAGAAAAGGACTTGGAATACATCCAGAGGAAGGCGGAGAAGATCGCCCAGAAGACGGAAGAGATCGATGCCCTGATCAATTCCCACACAAAGGGATGGAAGACCAGCCGCATGAACAAGGTGGATCTTACCATCTTAAGGCTGGCGGTCTATGAGATGAAGTGGGATGAAGATGTGCCGGTGGGAGTGGCTATCGACGAGGCTGTGGAGCTGGCGAAAAAATACAGCGGATCTGAAGGGCCTTCATTTGTCAACGGAGTGCTGGCAAAGCTGGCCGAGTAAAGTTTGGAGTGGACCATGGCACAGAATGTTTATACGGTAAAGCAGGTCAATGCTTATATCAAGAATATGTTCACCCAGGATTATATGCTTGCCCGCATCTATGTCAAAGGCGAGGTGTCCAACTGTAAATACCACACCTCAGGTCACATATATTTCTCACTGAAAGATGAGTCTGGAACGATTGCCTGCGTCATGTTTGCCGGGCAGCGAGGCGGGCTCTCTTTTCGTATGGAAGAAGGGCAGCAGGTGATCGTGTTTGGCAGCGTGAATGTCTACGAAAGAAGCGGTTCCTACCAGCTCTATGCCAGAGAGATCCGTCTGGATGGAGAAGGTGCGCTCTACGAGCGTTTTCAGGCGTTGAAGCGGGAACTGGAAGAGATGGGGATGTTCGCGCCGGAATACAAGAAAGAGATCCCGGCTTACGCCTCCCGGATCGGCGTGGTGACAGCGCCCACCGGAGCCGCGGTCCGGGATATCATGAACATTTCCAGGCGCAGGAACCCTTACGCGCAGTTGATCTTATATCCGGCCAGAGTGCAGGGAGAAGGCGCCAAAGAAAGCATTGTCCGGGGAATCGAGACGCTGGATAAGGCTGGTGTTGATATTATCATCGTGGGCAGAGGCGGCGGATCTATGGAAGATCTGTGGGCCTTTAATGAGGAAGAAGTGGCAAGAGCGATCTTTCACTGTCAGACGCCGGTGATCTCGGCGGTGGGGCATGAGACAGACACTACGATCGCGGATTTCGTGGCGGACTTAAGGGCGCCCACACCCTCCGCGGCTGCGGAGCTGGCGGTATATGACCTCTATCAGACCCAGGAGCGGATGCGGGAACTGGAACGAAGGATGGGACAGATCCTTCGTCAGAGGCTGGAACTGTGGCGGACCCGGCTTAGATCCGTATCTGTCCGTCTGGAATATCTGCATCCTGGTACAAAGATCCGGGAGGACCGTCAGCGGCTGGCGGACCTGGAGGATCGGCTGCGGGCCGGGATGAGGCAGAGCCTTCTTGGGAGTCGGCACCGGATGGAGCTGTATCTGGAGAAGATGCGGGCCTTATCCCCGCTGGAGAAGTTAAGCCAGGGGTACGCTTATGTGGCGGGAGAAGACGGCAGAGCCGTGAAAAGTATCGGACAGACCCAGATAGGGGAAGTCCTGGAGATCTATGTGACCGACGGAAGGATCCGGGCGGAGGTCCTGGAGAAGAAGGAGGAGCGGCATGGCTGAAAAGCGGGAAGAACAGAAGCAGGAAGAGACGCTGGACCAGACCTTCACGAAGTTGGAGGAAGTGATCCGGAAGATGGAGGCAGAAGACATTTCTCTGGAAGAAAGCTTTGCTCTCTATCATAAGGGAATGGATATGCTGAAATCCTGTAGTGATAAGATCGATACGATCGAGAAAAAAATGCTGGTATTAGATGAAGAGGGAGAAGTTCATGAATTCGAGCAATGAGTTTCAGACACAACAGAAAGAAAAAGTCTGGGAGATTGAAGAAATCCTGAGACAGTATCTGCCAGAGAAGCAGGGATATCAGAAGGTGATCATGGAGGCGATGGAATACAGCCTGATGGCTGGAGGGAAACGGCTGCGGCCCATGCTCATGCAGGAGACCCACCGGCTGTTCGGCGGGGATGCCAGGACTCTTGCGCCCTTTATGGCGGCCATTGAGATGATACATACCTATTCTCTGGTCCACGATGATCTGCCGGCGATGGACAACGACGATTACCGGAGAGGCCGGAAGACGACCCATGTGGTCTACGGGGAAGATATGGGAATCCTGGCTGGGGACGCGCTGCTGAATTATGCCTTTGAGACGGCATTCCAGGCTTTCGTCCTGGCGCCGGGAGAGAGTGAAAGGATCGGGCAGGCCCTTCGCGTGCTGGGAGAGAAGGCCGGCATCCACGGGATGATCGGCGGCCAGGTCATTGATGTGAGCAAGACAGGCCAGGCGATGGAACGGGACGTACTGGACACCATCTATGAGCTGAAGACAGGGGCGCTGATCGAGGCGTCAATGATGATCGGGGCGATTCTTTCTGGCGCTTCCGACAGGGAAATTCAGACGGTAGAAGAGATCGCCTCCCATGTGGGGATCGCGTTCCAGATCCAGGATGATATCCTGGATGTGACCAGTACGCCGGAAGTGCTTGGGAAACCCGTGCACAGCGATGAGAAGAATGAGAAGACAACCTATGTGACCCTGATGGGGGCCCGGGAAGCGGCAGACCTTGTAGAGGCAAAGTCCAGGGAGGCAGTCCGCCTTCTGCATACCCTTCCGGGAGAGAATCCATATCTGGAACAGCTTTTGATCGCGCTGATTCACAGAGACAAATAGAAGAGGTGGCGGATATGCTGGAGCGGATACAGAAAGAAAATGATATCAAGAAGCTGAATGGGGAGGAACTGGAGATCCTGGCCGGAGAGATCCGGCAGTTCCTGATCGAGAAGGTAAGCAGGACCGGGGGGCATCTGGCCTCCAATCTGGGTGTGGTGGAGCTGACCATGGCGCTGCATCTGATGTTTCAGCTTCCGGAAGACAAAATCATCTGGGACGTGGGGCACCAGTCCTATACCCATAAGCTTTTGACAGGCCGGAAAGAAGGCTTTGATGAACTGCGCCGCTATGGCGGGATGAGCGGGTTCCCCAAGCGCAAGGAAAGTCCCTGCGATGCCTTTGATACGGGACACAGTTCCACGTCTATCTCCGCGGGGCTTGGACTTGTGTCGGCCAGAGATCTAAAGGGAGAGGACCACCGGGTGGTCTCTGTGATCGGAGACGGGTCCCTGACCGGCGGGATGGCCTATGAGGCGCTGAACAACGCGGCTCATCTGGAGACGAATTTTATTATTGTCCTCAATGATAATCACATGTCGATCTCTGAAAATGTGGGAGGCATGTCCAGGTACCTTGCTAAGCTTAGGACGGCGGACCTTTACACAGGATTGAAGAAGGGGGTCACGAATACCCTTCATAAGGTTCCGGTGGTGGGAGATCCTATGATCGAGAAGATCCGCAGGACCAAAAGCAGCATCAAACAGCTTGTGGTGCCGGGGATGTTCTTTGAAGACATGGGGATCACATATCTGGGACCGGTGCCGGGCCATAATCTTCCTATGCTGTGCCGGGCTTTCCGGGAAGCTAAGAAGATCAAAGGCCCTGTCTTGCTGCATGTGCTGACGCAGAAAGGCAAAGGATACGCTCCGGCGGAGAAGGCGCCGGATAAGTTCCACGGAGTAGGACCTTTTGACGTGGAGACAGGAGAAGTCTGTTCCGGTGACAAAAAGGACACTTATACAGATGTATTTGGAAAAGTGCTGTGTGATGAAGCCAGAAAGAATCCGAACCTGGTGGCGATCACCGCGGCTATGGCCGATGGAACCGGGCTGTCTCGGTTCCGTAGAATGTTTCCGGATCGGTTTTTCGACGTGGGCATCGCGGAAGAACATGGAGTGACCTTTGCGGCCGGTCTGGCGGCAGGGGGCGTGAAACCGGTGTTTGCCGTTTATTCTTCCTTCCTTCAGAGAGGCTATGATCAGCTGATCCACGATGTGGGGCTGCAGAACCTTCCGGTAGTCTTCGCGGTGGACCGGGCAGGACTGGTGGGAAGCGATGGAGAGACCCACCAGGGGATCTTTGATCTGTCCTATCTGGGAAGTATTCCCAATATGACTATCCTGTCCCCGAAGAATAAATGGGAGCTGGCGGATATGCTGCGTTTCGCTCTTGCGTTTGAGGGACCGGTGGCGCTGCGCTATCCGAGAGGGAGCGTCTATGACGGTTACCAGGAATTCCGGGCTCCCATAGAGTATGGAAAAAGTGAGATGATCTATGAGGAGAAGGATATCGCTCTCCTGAGCGTGGGACATATGTTCCAGGAGGCGGCCGCTGTCCGGGAACATCTGAAGCAGGAAGGGCATTCCAGCAGCCTGATCAATGCCCGGTTTGTAAAGCCGCTGGATGAAGCCCTGATCGACCGGCTTTCCAAAAATCATCGGATGATCGCGGTGATCGAGGAAAATGTGCCTTCCGGAGCTTTTGGAGATCGGGTGCTGCGGTATGTAGCGGAAAAGGGCCTCGGGGTACATGTACTGCCTCTGTCTCTGCCGGATATTTACGTGGAACACGGAAATGTAGATATCCTGCGTAAAGTGACAGGTCTGGATCAGGAATCGATGACCAGCCGGATCCTGGAGACTTATAAGGAGCTGTAGAAGATGAAAGAACGTTTGGATGTGCTTTTGGTAAAGCGAGCTCTTGCGCCTACCCGGGAGAAGGCCAAGGCAGTGATCATGGCTGGCAGCGTCTACGTAGACGGACAGAAGGAGGATAAGCCGGGGACTACGTTCGATGACCATTGTCGGATCGAAGTGCGGGGCCATACCCTCCCTTATGTAAGCCGGGGAGGCTTTAAGCTTGAGAAGGCATTGAGGGAATTTGATCTGTCTGTGGCGGGGAAGATCTGCACGGATGTAGGCTCTTCCACCGGAGGATTTACCGACTGTATGCTCCAGAATGGGGCGAAGAAGGTCTATGCCATCGATGTGGGGAGAGGACAGCTGGACTGGAAGCTGCGCCAGGATCAGCGGGTGGTGTGTATGGAAAAGACGAACATCCGCTATGTGACGCCGGAAGACATCGGAGAACCGGCAGAATTTTCTTCCATCGATGTGTCCTTTATCTCTCTGACCAAAGTCTTAAAGCCGATCCGGGACTATCTGACAGAAGACGGGGAGATCGTGGCTCTCATCAAGCCTCAGTTTGAGGCGGGGAGAGAAAAGGTGGGAAAGAAAGGCGTGGTCCGAGAGGCCTCCACCCATGAAGAAGTGATCGGGAAAGTGATGGAATACGCCCGCCAGATCGGCCTGGATGTGCTGGAGCTCACGTTTTCTCCCATCCGGGGGCCGGAAGGGAATATCGAATATCTGATCCATTTGAAGAAAGGCCAGGAAGAAATGGGAGAGATCTCTTCCGGCGTAAATATGACAGACACGGTGACACAAGCGTTTGCCGCATTGACGAAAGAATAAGGGGAAGGCAGAGAATGGAATATTTTTTGATCGTGACAAATGACGGAAAAGACGCGGACGGCCAGGTGACGGCCAAGGTAAAGCGCCTGCTGGAGGGCGCGGGGAAGACCTGCGTACTGTGCCAAAAGGATGAGAATAAGCAGATCATCCGGGATAGCGTTCCGGAAAGGATCGACTGCGCGCTGGTGATCGGAGGGGACGGCAGTCTCATCGAGGTGGCAAGACTGCTTCGGGGCCGGGGAGTTCCGGTGCTGGGCATCAATATGGGGACTCTTGGCTATCTGACGGAAGTGGAGGTCAACCATATTGAGGAGGCTGTGGCTCGGATCCTGCGGGGCGAGTACGGCCTGGAAGACCGGATGATGCTGGAAGGGGTCCTGAAAGACGGACAAAAGGATGTGTCCTTGAATGATATCGTGGTTTCCAGGAAAACGGAGATCCGGATCATCCATTTTCGGATCTATGTCAACGGAGAGCTGCTGAACTCTTATGAGGCAGATGGCATCATCATCTCCACCCCCACAGGTTCCACGGCGTACAATCTGTCCGCAGGGGGACCGATCCTGGAACCGACGGCTTCTATGATCGTGATCACCCCAATCTGTCCCCACGCTCTGAACACCAGCAGTATCGTACTCTCGGCGGAGGACGAGATCGTGGTGGAGATCGGGGAAGGGCATCACGGCGCGGTGGAGGAGGCCATGGTGGCATTTGACGGGGCGGACACCATGCCGCTGGTGACAGGAGATACGGTGACAGTCCGCAGAGCCGCAGCCTCCACCAGACTGATGCGGCTGAGCCAGATCAGTTTTCTGGAGATGCTGCGCAGAAAGATGAAAGGAAATTAGAGCATGAAAGTAAACCGACACGCAAAGATCATCGAACTGATCAACAAATACCAGATCGAGACCCAGGAAGAGCTGGCGGCCTATCTGAATCAGGAAGGGTTCAAGGTGACCCAGGCAACGGTATCCAGGGATATCCGGGACCTGAAGCTGACCAAGGTGCCGGCCGGAGAGGGAAAGCAGCGGTATACCGCCCATCAGAGCGGAGACAGCCAGATGAGCGAAAAATATATCCGTGTGCTGCGGGATGGATTCGTATCTATGGATATGGCCCAGAATATCCTGGTGATCAAGACGGTATCCGGGATGGCGATGGCCGTCTGCGCCGCCATCGACGCTATGGAGTGGAAAGAAGTGGTAGGCAGTATTGCCGGGGACGACACCATCATGTGCGCGATCCGGAGTGTGGAGGAAACCATAACGGTGATGGATAAGATCAGTAAACTGATCTGACGGGAGGCAGTATGTTACGCAGTTTGCATGTGAAGAATCTCGCCCTGATCGACGAGATCGAAGTGGAATTTGAAGAAGGATTGAATATACTGACTGGGGAGACGGGCGCGGGAAAGTCCATTATCTTAGGTTCTGTGAATCTGGCTCTGGGCGCAAGATATACGAAAGATATGATCCGAAGTGGGGCAGACTATGGATTCGTGGAACTGGAGTTTCAGATCGAGAATCCACGTCAGCTCCAGAGACTGAAAGAACTGGAGGTGTTTCCGGAGGACGGGATGGTGGTATTAAGCCGGCGGCTGATGGAAGGCCGGAGTGTGAGCAGGATCAACGGAGAGACAGTGACGATGGCGCTGTTGAGAGAGGTGTCCCAGATTCTGATCGATATCCATGGACAACATGAGCATCAATCCCTTCTGCATAAGAAAAATCATCTGGAAATCCTAGATGCCTTTGCAAGAGAAGAGACGGAAGACATCCTCCAACAGGTAAAAGAGGCCTATCAGGCCTACAGGACCTGCGGGAAGGAGCTTAAGGAGGCTAATATGGATGAGAGCGAGCGGGCCAAGGAACTTTCCTTCCTGGAATTCGAAGTGCAGGAGATCGAGGAAGCGGCCCTTGTAAAGGGAGAAGACGAGGAATTGGAAGACCTTTACCGGAGGATGGCCAATGGGAAGAAGATCGCCAAGGGAGCCGCGGAGGCTTACTGCTATACCAGCCAGGACGCAGACAGCGCCAGTGAGAATCTGAGCCGAGCCATCCGGGCCCTTTCCGAGGCGGCGGACTGTGACGAGCGGGCCAGACAGCTTCAGGACCAGCTGATGGAGGTGGACAGTCTCCTCAATGATTTTAACCGAGAGCTGTCGGATTACAGCAAAGAATGCGAGTTCTCAGAGGAAGAGTTTTATGAGACGGAGAACCGGCTGAACGCGATCAACCATCTGAAGGTCAAATACGGAAATACGATCGAAGAGATCCTTGACTACCAGGCAGAGCAGAAAGCTAAGCTGGAGAAACTCCAGGACTATGAGACTTACCTAGCCAGGTTAAAGCGTGACCTGGAGCAGGCAGAAAGCCTTCTGGAAAAGCGCAGCCAGAGTCTGAGCAAAGCTCGGAAAGAGCAGGCCGCCATCCTGGAGCAGGCGGTGGAGCAAGGCCTTAGAGAGTTAAACTTCGCGGACGTGCGTTTCCAGATCCACTTTGAAAGGCTGGAAGCTTATACAGGGAACGGAATTGACGATGTGGAATTCATGATCTCCCTGAATCCGGGACAGCCCCTGCGGCCTTTGAAAGATGTGGCTTCCGGCGGAGAGCTTTCCAGGATCATGCTGGCGATCCGCACAGTGATGGCCAGAAGAGATGACATTGAGACCCTGATCTTCGATGAGATCGACGTGGGGATCAGTGGGCGGACCGCCCAGAAAGTCTCAGAGAAGATGGCTCTGATCGGAAAGACCCATCAGGTGATCTGTATCACTCACCTGGCGCAGATCGCGGCTATGGCGGATACCCACTATGTGATCGAGAAGAAGGTGGAAGGGATGGACACCAGGACTCAGATCCGCAGGCTGGATGGGGAAGCGTCCATCCAGGAGCTGGCCCGGATCTTAGGAGGCGCCAAGATCACCGACGCGGTGCTGGAGAACGCCAGAGAGATGAAAGAACTTGCACAAGCCGCAAAATAAAAGGATGGAAAAGAGAAAATCTTCACATACTAAGACAGGCATCGTTTTGATGCCTGTCTTATTTAGTGTGGAAGAAAGGAACGGGAATATGAAAGCATATTGGTATCGGAGAATATTGATCATGATCGTCATATTTACGATCGCTGCCGGAGGAAGCTGGTATCTGATCAACAGCTACAAGGAGCAGTTTCCCCAGGAAGTCAGCGCGGATACAGTGGATGCGACGATGGTGATCCCCGGAGGTATGCCGGTGGGGATCTATCTGGAGACAGAAGGCGTGATGGTCCTTGGTACCGACAAGGTGGAGGGGATAGATGGAAACGAGTATGAGCCGGCCAGGAACCTGGTCCAGGCAGGCGATTATATCGTAGGACTGGATGGGACCAAGATCCACAGCAAATCGGAATTGATCCAGGAGGTGGAGACGCTGACGCAAGCGGATGTGGTGCTGCAGGTCGTGAGAAATGGCCAGACCATCGATGTTAGGACCCGGGCGGTCCAGTGTGACGGGGGAGAGTACAAGCTGGGGATCTGGGTAAGGGACAACACCCAGGGGCTTGGTACCATTACATTCCTGAATGTGGACAGTAAGTTCGGGGCTCTGGGACACGGGATCCACGATATCGATACCAGTGAGCTGCTGGATATCTCAGAAGGGACACTCTACTCTACCAGCATCAAAGATATCCAGAAAGGAACAGGCGGGACACCGGGAGGAATGGAAGGGGTCATCATCTACAATAACTACAACATTCTGGGAACCATCGAGAAAAATACAGAGGAGGGGATCTACGGGACGATCCAGCGGATCGACACGCTGTTTTCCGATCAGGAACCTATGGAGACGGCATCGGCAAAAGAGATCCAGGAGGGGCCGGCGCTCATTCGCTGCGCGGTGGAAGGAGAGGTAAAAGAGTACGACATCCGGATCACAAAAATCGACACTGAGGCGAAAGAGACCAACAAGGGGATGGAACTGCAGGTGACAGACCAGGAACTCCTTGATATCACAGGCGGGATCGTACAGGGGATGTCCGGCTCTCCAATCATCCAGAACGGGAAACTGGTGGGCGCGATCACCCACGTTTTTGTCAATGATCCGGCGAAAGGATATGGGATTTTCATAGAAAACATGTTGAAAAATGTAGAATAGCGTGAAAATGGTCGGACGGTGTCAGGTTTTTACGACAGTAATTTCTTGCTTTGAAATATGGCGAAATATATAATTGGTCATGACGGTCTTATTGTACGAGAAAGGAGGTATTTCGCAAAATGAGTGAAATAAACGTAGCAATAGCCGACGATAATGAAAGAATCCTGGACTTGCTTGGCGAAATCATCGACAGCGACAAAGAGCTGAATCTGGTGGGAAGAGCGAACAATGGGGAGGATGTGTACGAGCTGATCAAGGAGAAACAGCCGGATGTTGTCCTTCTGGATCTGATCATGCCGAAAATGGACGGCTTAAGTGTGATGGATCTGGTCAACACCGACGGGGAGATCAAAAAGCATCCGGCGTTTATCGTCATCACAGCCGTAGGCCAGGAGAGGATCACAGAAGATGCTTTCAAAAAAGGGGCGAATTACTATATTCTGAAACCTTTCAACAATGAGATGGTACTTGGAAGGATCAAAAATACAAACCGGGCGGTCCCAAGCCGGATGGGAGGATCACCGGGAGAGGATACATCCCTTTCCGGCCAGCCGGAGGTTAACTTGGAAGCCCGAGTGACGGATATGATCCATGAGATCGGGATCCCGGCCCACATCAAGGGTTATCATTACTTAAGAGACGCGATCATCATGGCGGTGGAGGACATGGACGTGTTAAACGCCATCACCAAGGTTCTGTATCCCACGGTTGCCAAGATCCATCAGACCACAGCCAGCCGGGTAGAGCGGGCCATCCGCCACGCCATTGAGGTGGCCTGGAGCAGAGGGAAGCTGGATACCCTGGACGAGCTCTTCGGCTATACGGTCAGCAACGGGAAGGGAAAACCGACGAATTCCGAGTTTATTGCCCTGATCGCGGATACGATCCGTCTGGAATATAAAAACAGATAATGCTTTTCTTCCGGGAAAAAATGCGATATAATAACGTATATCGTGAGGTTGGGAGGAAAAGCAATGAAGAAAATACTATTCGCGGCATCCGAATCGGTTCCTTTCATCAAAACAGGAGGACTGGCAGATGTTGTGGGTTCTTTACCAAAATATTTCGACAAAGAAAAATATGATGTACGGGTGATGCTGCCCAAGTACATGTGCATGAAAGATGAGTGGAAACAA
>DXGF01000140.1 GCA_019114065.1 Candidatus Dorea gallistercoris | reverse complement strand
GAGATGGAAGACGAAGAAGCCCAGAGCTTCCTGCTGTCCGGGATGCTGGTCTTCTCAGACAAGGTGATCGCAAGGAAAGATTCAAAACGGATAAAGGAGTGGCTTATGTTAACGAAAGTAGGACAATTATTTGAGGAAGAAAAACTAGAGTATGCCAGGAAGGCTGTACTTCAAGCAAAGAAAGAAGCCAAAGAGGAGGCAGACAAAGCTCTCCTTCTGGCGAAGAAAGAAGCAAAGGAGGAAGCAGACAAAGCTCTCCTTCTGGCGAAAGCGAACGCGGAAAAAGAAGCGGAAGAAGACAAAAAACATACCGTAGAAAGAATGATCCGAAAAGGCTTCCCCAACGCGGAGATCCTGGATATCATCGATGGGATTTCGGAAGCGGACGTAGAGGCCATCCGGAATGAGATGGGGAGGAAGTAACCGCGAAACACTCCCTCTGACTGCTTTACAATTTTCACGGAGCCTAAGGGCGGATTCTGCCTTTAGGCTCCATTCTCTGTATCAAGATCAAGATGGAATGCATTCCTATGCTTCCTCCTTCTCCTTCAGTCCTTCGTACATCTTCTCCGTCACCGGAACATCGATCCCAAGGCGTCTTCCTTCCCGCGCCAGGTATCCGCTGAAAGTATCTATCTCTGCCTTTTTTCCCGCCCGCACATCTCGCTGCAGGGAGCTGGTGGCGTTATCTGCGATTTCCTCATAAAAGCGTCTTATGATCCCGTCCGCATCCTCTGGCCGGATTGACACCCCGCAGGCTACAGCGATCCGACAGGCCTCATACACAAGCTGCTCATATTCTTTTGCCTTCGCCGGGTCACTGCGCAGTTCTCCGATGGTATTGTCATAATAGGCCGTCTCCACATTATAGGCGCAGTTCAGAATGTATTTTTTCCAGATATCCCGCTCAATATCCTGGGATACCTTGTGGTCGATGTCGGCTCCCTTCAATAGATCAGAAGCGCTCTTGACCTCCTCCAGATCCTCTTTCCGCATGGTCCCGATCCTCATGCTGGCGAAATCCCCCTGCTGGGTCACCGAATAGTCCGGGTTGGCAAATGCCACAATATAGATCACTGACTCGATCACTTTGCCTTTCCCCAGGAGTTTTCTTACCCGCTCTCCTACGTCTGCTCCATTCATCACAGGGATCACCACCGTATCCTCTCGGACCGCGCCCCGGATCTCCTGGCAGACTTCTTCCAGAGAATAATTCTTCACACAGATGAAAATGTAATCCTGGGACTCCAGCTCACGGGCCGAGGCCACTACCCGCTCTGGTCTGGAGATGATCTCTCCCTTGTGATCGCTATGAAGCCGGATGCCCTGCTCCCGAATAGATTCTCCCCGTTCTCCCCTGGCCACTACCGTTACATGAGGATACGCGCGGGCCAGTATCGCCGACAGATATCCGCCGACACCGCCAACGCCTGCCACAGCTATCTTTTTATCTTTGCCAAATGTACTGTCCATGAAAATATCCCTCCTTCTTTCTCTCTGAGAATCGTAGACTTCTCCTCCTACTCTCTCAACCTGCGGATCTCCTTGGAAATCCTGTGCCTTGCCATGTGGGCCCCGATCATCACTGCCGCCATTGCGGCATACAGCCAGACGGGCCACTTCACCCCCTGTGTCAGCAGGATAATAGAGATCCCCAGGAAGAGAGAACTGATCACTTCGATCAAATCCAATATCTTTTTATCCTTTTCCTTTAATCTGCTGATTTCCCTGATTCTGTCTGTTTTCATCACATGACCTCCTTTTTCTTTCCAAACATCATCTGCTCTGGCGAAAGAGAGGTCCAAGGTCCGGAATGTCTGGTCTTCTCCGCGGAGTTGTTCACAGATTTCTTCTGCGGCCTGGATATTCTCTTTTTCTCTTCTGAGTTTTTCCAAATGCTGGTCCATCAGATCCCCCAGTGAAACCTCCTCTTCTTTCAAGCGTCTGATATCCTCTACGGAGATATCAACGCTTCTTAGAAAGCGGATTTTCTTAAGCAATTCTACATCCTCCTCCGAATAGATCCGGTAGTTATTGGCCTGATCCCGGGACGGCGTGATCAGACCAGCCTCCTCATAATACCGGATATTGGCCTTCCTGATCCCGGCTTTCTCTTCCACCTCTTTGATCGTCATAAACTCCCTCCTTCCTCTCTATCTAACACCTTCCAGTAACTTGAATGTCAAGAAATCTTTGCGGCATTTTCATTTTTATATATCCATGCTATAATAGTTTTGACCTCTGGAGCACCCCCAGAAATACTATAACAGAAAGAACAAGGTCTGTCTCATGCACAATGATATTTCCAAGAAATCTTACATCAAAGCCGCTTACGATATCCTGCGGGAAGAGGGCGCGGATGCGCTGACTATCCGGAAGGTGGCTGATCGGCTCCACTGCAACTCCGCCAATCTCTACCGATACTTTTCGAATCTGGAGGAGCTGACTCTGTACGCCTCTCTGAAATACCTGGACGATTATATCCGCCAGGTGGTGGAACTTTCCCATTCTGGGAAACCGATCCTGGAACAGCATCTGGATGTGTGGAGCACCTTTGCCAGCCACGCGTTCTGCCACCCCCAGATCTACAACAATCTGTTTTTTGGAAAATACAGTGATATGCTCAGCAGCGTGATCGCCGAC
>DXGF01000017.1 GCA_019114065.1 Candidatus Dorea gallistercoris | reverse complement strand
GTGCGGGAGTCAGTCCTGTCTGTAAAGAAAGAGGATCTCAAAAGGTATAAAAAGGCGTCGCTGCCTTCGGGACTGGGGCTTAGTTCCCAATTTTCGGAGAAACAGATCGGAAACGCTATCGCGGGTTATGCTTCAAACTGTAGAAAAGAAGATATCGTGGTCATGTTCGACAACGCTTTTGGCGGCAGCGGAAAGAAGGGGATGGTATTCTCCACAGAGGGTTTTTACTGCGATGACCTCAGCGTGTTAAGAAAGAAACGCCCCCTTCCCCTTCCAGTGCGCTATCAGGAGCTTCAGAGCGTAGAGACAGACGGCGGCACCTTGCTGCTGTATTTGAAAGATGGCCGCTTGGAAAAGGCATTTGGGAGTATTTACAGTGGATTTATCGCAGAAGCTTTGAACCGGATCGTAGAGAGGATCTCCAAGGAGGAAAAGACGGCTGGAGAGAAGGCTGCCCAACCGGAGCCGGAACTTGCTCGGGAAGAAGAGAAGCCAGGGGAAGCCAAGCCGGAGACCGAGGATATTTTCGGGTGTATCTGGGCGGAAGAATCGGAAGGAAGAGAGGAGTTGGTACTTTTCAATCTGGAGCGGAGAGAGATCTATCAGATCTATCCGGCGCCCTTTTCCCAGAGAGAAATGGAAACAATGCGCACGCTTGTCTATTTTGCGGCCGCCAGGATAGAGACTTTCCCGGACGGCAGCAGGAGGCTTGCGGAATTAAACAGGCTGGAATCAAGGTATATCAAGGTGACCGTGCTCTGGGATGAGATAACTGACACCTGCTTTACTTTTGCGGACAGTGAGACGGAAGAACACAAATATCGGATCCGGCAGGAGATCTTGGGGATGGATGAAGACGAGCTCTACTTTATGATGCTGGACGAAGAGTTAGGAGAGGAACTTATACTGAGCGCGGTCAACAAAGCGGGAGCCGGCTCTCCTGTCTCTCTTTGCCACGCGCCCTTCTTTGAGGAGGAGGAATATCTTAAAGAGCAGAAATCCGCAGAAGAGTTCCGCAAAAGGGGAGTATAGGAGAAACGCAGAGCGGGAAGAGGATGACTGTTTATAGAAAGAAAACCGACCTCACAATCGTCAGAATGTTGGCCTGACTTTTGGAGGTCGGTTTAAAATTGACTTTATCCTGTGCTTTTACAGGATTTTAATCTCAGGATCGAAGGGTTTATCCGCATAACGCTCCGGATGTACCCGCCTGTCGCGGAAATCTGCGATCGCTGTGTAGAGAACGTCGGTAGAAGAGTTTACACCGGTCTCGCAGGAATCCTGGATCACGCCGATGATGAAACCAACGCCTACAACCTGCATGGAGATATCGTCCGGAATTCCAAACAGACTACATGCAAGAGGGATCAAAAGCAGAGAACCGCCGGCTACGCCAGATGCGCCAGCCGCACTGGCCGCTGCCAGAACACACATGATCAGGGCGCTTCCGATGGAAACGTGGATATCCAATGTATTTGCCGCCGCAAGAGCCATGGTGGAGATGGTGATGGCCGCTCCGGCCATGTTAACGGTAGATCCCAATGGAATGGAGATGGAATATGTATCTTCATCCAGCCCCAGCTTCTTACACAGTTCCATATTGACCGGAATGTTGGCCGCGGAACTTCTGGTAAAGAAAGCAGTGATAAAGCTTTCTTTCAAGCAGGTGAAGATCAGCTTGTAAGGATTCTTGCGGATAAACAAGAATACGATGATCGGGTTGACGATAAATACAACTGCCGCCATGGTGCCTACCAGTACCAGGATCAGACGTCCATATCCAAGGAGGACTTCCAGCCCCTGCTCGGAAATGGTAGTGAAGATCAGACCAGCGATACCAAAGGGCGCGCAGCTGATGACCCACTGTACCGCCAGAGAAACCGCGTCAGAGATATTCTCCAAGGCTTTTTTTGTTCCATCGCTGGCGCCTTTTAACGCGATACCAAAGATGATGGCCCAGGCAAGGATACCGATATAGTTGGCGTTGATGATCGCGTTGACCGGATTGTCTACCAGGTTCATCAAAAGATTGGTCAATACTTCCGTTACGCCGCTTGGAGGGGCTACATCACCGGTATCTGTGTTCTCGGAGAATGTCAGCACGATCGGGAATAAACGGCTGGCAAGAACGGCGCAGGCCGCGGCTACCACGTTGCCGACCATGTACAAGATCACGATGACCTTCATGTTTGTCTTCTGGCCTTTTCCCATGTGACATAAGGAACTCATGACCAGGAAGAATACCAGGACAGGAGCGATTCCCCGCAGCGCTCCTACAAACAGATCTCCAAGGATGGAGATGCCGGTTGCCTGCGGAACGGTCAGTCCGAGGATGATACCAATGATCAAGCCGCAGATGATCCGTTTTACCAGGCTGATACTGTTCCATTTTTTGACTAGATTTTTGATTGCTTCCATACACTTCTCTCTTTCTCTTTTTTTCTTTCATTATTCCTTATCGCAAAGATAACGTTAAGAAACAACTTGATATTAATATACAGGATTCAGGAGGATTTGTAAATAATAACTATAAAAAAAATAAAAACCAGGAGTTTCTGTGCTGTTTGCACAAATAGAAATGAGAAAGAAAAAGAAAGGCCATCTGAGGGGCTTCCCCAGGTGGCCTTAAAAGATATCAAATTACAAGATTTTAATCTCAGGATCAAAGGGTTTGTCTGCATAGTGCTCCGGATGTACCCGCCTGTCGCGGAAGTCCGCGATCGCCGTGTAGAGTACATCGGTGGAAGAGTTGACACCGGTCTCGCAGGAATCCTGGATTACGCCGATGATGAAACCAACACCAACCACTTGCATGGATATGTCGTCCGGAATTCCAAACAGACTACATGCCAGAGGGATAAGAAGCAGAGAACCACCGGCTACACCGGAAGCTCCGGCTGCGCTGGCTGCCGCCAGTACGCACATGATGAGGGCGCTTCCTACAGAAACATGGATGTCCAATGTGTTTGCCGCCGCAAGAGCCATAGTGGAGATGGTGATCGCCGCTCCGGCCATGTTGACAGTCGCTCCCAGAGGAATGGAAATGGAGTATGTATCCTCATCCAATCCCAGTTTCTTACACAGTTCCATATTGACCGGAATGTTGGCCGCAGAACTTCTGGTAAAGAAGGCGGTGATAAAGCTTTCCTTCAGGCAGGTGAAGACCAGCTTATATGGATTCTTGTGGATGAACAGGAACACGATGATGGGGTTGACAATGAATACCACGAGCGCCATGGTTCCCACCAGTACCAGGATCAGACGTCCGTATCCCAGAAGAACTTCCAGTCCCTGCTCAGAGATAGTGGTAAAGATCAGACCCATGATACCAAACGGAGCGCAGCTAATTACCCATTGTACCGCAATGGATACTGCGTCAGAGATGTTTTCCAGCGCGTTTTTCGTTCCTTCACTTGCGCCCTTCAGAGCCACACCAAAGATGATGGCCCATGCCAGGATACCAATATAGTTAGCGTTGACGATCGCGTTGACTGGGTTATCCACCAGATTCATCAGAAGATTAGTCAATACCTCCGTTACCCCACTTGGAGCAGACACGTCACCAGTATCTGTATTCGCTGTAAAAGTAAGTGTAATCGGGAATATATAACTTGCGACTACTGCACAGGCCGCCGCCACTACATTGCCCACCATATAGAGGACAACGATCATTTTCATATTGGTCTTCTGTCCTTTTCCCATGTGGCATAAGGAACTCATGACCAAGAAGAATACAAGGACAGGAGCGATTCCCCGCAACGCTCCTACAAACAGGTCTCCAAGGAT
>DXGF01000139.1 GCA_019114065.1 Candidatus Dorea gallistercoris | reverse complement strand
TTCTGCCATTGATCCAGACCAAGCTTGCGAAGCTGACGCTTGGCGTCCTCCATGATCTCACACATGCGATCGATATGTTCCATCCTTGCTTTGATAAATTCCATATATTCTCCTTTACTTCCCTTTATCTTCACAGTCTCTCGTCCGCTTCCCGATAAAATCAATCTGACAGACCATGAGCGTACCATCCTCTACCCGGAAATGGACTTCCATTCCCGCGTATTCCAGACCATAGATCCGCTGTGGGTCCTTCTGATATCCCGGCCTTGGGTCCAGTGACAGGATCTGCCGCAGACTTTCTTCCTTCCCATCCGGGATCTGTCCCCGCAGCTCTTCCGGGATCCGCACCTCCAGCTTCTGATCTTTCACGCGTCCGGCAAATCCCTCACAAGCCTCCATTTTGCAGTCTACATAGGGAAGGTAGGGCTTGATATCATAGATGGGCGTTCCATCCATCAGATCCGCTCCCTCGATCTCCAGCACAGGAACTCCCTTTTCACGGATCAGGATCTGTCTGAGCCGGACGCAGGATAGACCGATGGGATTGGGCCGGAAGGGAGATCGGGTGGCAAACACCCCCATCCGCAGATTGCCGCCCAGTTTGGGCGGCCGCACGGTTGGGCTCCATCCCGCGTCTTCCGTCTCCGAGAATCCCCACAGAAGCCAGATATGGGAATACTGTTCCAAACCCCGCACCACATCCGGGTTTCCGCAGGCTCCCTCCAGTACGATCCTGGCCCGGGTCTTTGCCAATCCGCTCTGCCTGGGAATCCCGAATTTCGCCGGGAAATCCGACTGGATATGCCCGATGGCCGTGATCCTTAATTCCTCACTCATAGCGGTTTCCTACAGCCGTAATCCGCGGTATCGGTCAAAGGCGGCGTAGATCTCCTGTTTCCTTGGCAGCGCCAGATTCCCCGGCACCGCGCCGCCCTCGCAGACCGCGCCAAAGCCCCTTTTCTCAATCTGGCCTGATATCTCTTCCACGATCTCCCGCAGGGTCTTGCGGCCGTCCAGCACATGCTCTTCCGCGTACCGCAGGATCTGTCCCAGGCAGGTAAGCTGTTCCGAATCCGCCAGCTGCTCTACGTATCTGAGATCGATGGTCTCGTGATTCAATTGAAATCCGTCCCTCCCCAGGGTTTTCACTTTGATCCGGCCCTTGTGGATGATCCCTGGATTCTTCCTGGGTCTGCGTTCAAACCCGGGAAGCACGGCTTCTTCCTGTGGAAGCTCCAGCTCTGGATATTCCATGGCCGCTTTCTTGGCCGCTTCTGTGATCTCCTTTGGAACATACCGATCCATTTGGATGATGGTATCGGAAGGCTGGAAGTAGGCTCCTGAGCTTCCTGCCACCAGAATGGTGGAGATCCCATACTTTTCGTAGATTTCCCGCATCCGCTCGATAAAGGGCGTGATGGGCTCCATATCCCGGTGGATCACCCTCTGCATCAGTTCATCCCGCACCATAAAATTCGTGGCGCTGGTATCTTCATCGATCAGAAACGCGGTCGCTTCCGCCTCCATCGCCTCGGCCACATTGGCCGCCTGGGAAGTGCTCCCGCTGGCGTCCTCGGTAGAAAAGGCTGTGGTATCCCTGCCGTTTGGCAGGTCATTGATAAACATCGAGATATCTGTATGCTTGATGCTTCTTCCGTCTTCTGCCCGGATCTTCACCGCCGCCGGGTCTGTCACCACATACTCCCGGCCGTCCCCGGCGATATGAGGATAGACCCCCATCTCCAGCGCTTTTAAGAGGGTGGACTTTCCGTGGTAGCCCCCACCCACGATCAGAGTAATGCCTTTTCTTACACCCATTCCTGTGATCTTCCCTTTATAGGGCAGTTCCAGCTCCACCTTCAGCGAATCCGGGCTGGCAAAAGGCACCGCCTGCTTCATGGGCCTCTGGGACACACCTGATTCTCGGGGAAGGATTGCTCCATCCGCCACAAAAGCCACTAGGCCAAGATCATCCAGCCGTCCTCGGATATACTCCTGATCCACCGCAAGCTCCATCACCTGCTCCACCCGTTTCTGATCCAGATTCCGGTACAGCAGGGCCCCGTCCACACACCGGGGCAGGAAATCGAACAGGATGCGGATCAGCTCTCCCGCGTTGATGGTCCGGCCATTGGCCGGAAATCCCACTTCAAAGCGCATCGCCACATCTCCGGTCTTCTCATCGATGGTGCAGGCGCTCCGCTCCAGCACCTCCTGTCCGCATCGGGTCACCGACAGAAGGCCGCTTTTCCCAGAACCTTTCGCCTGAAAGGAATACTTCTCGATCTGTCTGGCGAACCCACGGATCAGATGGTCCTGAAGGGCCACTCTCTTTGGCTTCTTATCATAGAGCCGTTCCGGGAATCCCGCCGTCCTTCCCGCCACTTCCACGTGGAGCCGGGAAGGCGCCGCGAAAGGATCGCCCTGTACGTGATCGATCACCAGCGTGTATCTCCCGAACCGGTAGCTGCCTTTGGTCCCCTTATAAGCCGGATACCCTTTCCGGTCAATGCTGTATAATAGTTTCCTAAGTTCTTCCCCTGTCTTCATCACTAATATGCCTCCGCCTCTTCTCTTGTCAGCCAGAAATGGATTCCTGTGGTGGAATCCTGCCATCTGTCTTCATTAAAATCTTTCACTTCCACCCACTCCCCTTTCCGGTAGATAAAGTTCTCATCTACCAGGGACCAGGCCTCATCATATTCCTCTTTAAAATCAAAACTTTTGATGGTCAGCACCTTTGCCTTACTGCAACGGCAGGAAGGCAGCGTCGCTGAGGTCCGTTTGGCGTCCGCCGGGATCAGGAGCTGGACCAGACGGTTGTTAAAACATTTCTTATATCCAAGAAACGCCCCTTTCTCCGGGCAGTGCAGACGGAACCACTTCGTCTTCTCATCGGAAATGATCCCGGTAAGATCCGCGTACTCCAGCACCGCTCCGTAGAGATCCGCGCCCTTAATGTTACACTTTCGCATATCACAGTATCGGAAAGATGCGGTCTTCATATTGGCGTCCTGGAAACAGGCCCCTTTCATGGGACAGCCGTCGAACAAGGCATTCTCCACACTGCTCCCGGTAAAATCCACGCCATTTAAGATCACGCCCTGGAAAGAACTCAGGGTAAAATCCACATGGTCAAGATCCCACCCAGTCAGATCCATGGGCTCCAGCTCCCGCTCCCGTAAGTCCAGCAGCCGATCCTTCGTTCTCTTGGAAAGCGCCTTCGTAAGTTCTTCCTGGGATAGTTTCTCCATATGACCAGTCATTTCCCACGCCTCCCGTGCTCAGTCAAACAGCGGGGTGGAGAAGTACCGCTCCGCCGTATCCGCCAGGATCGTCACTACCGTCTTGCCAGGCCCCAGTTTCCTTGCCAGCTTTCTTGCGCCGGCCACATTGGTCCCACTGGAGATGCCGCACATCAAGCCCTCTTTCCTTGCCAGCTCCCGGGCTGTCTCAAGTGCTTCCTGGTCCGTCACCGTGATCACCTGGTCGTAGATCTCCTGATTTAAGATCTCCGGGATCACTCCGTCCCCGATGCCCATCTGTAAATGCGTACCCACCTTGCCGCCGGACAGGATCGCGGCCTGATCCGGTTCCAGCGCCCAGATCTCGATCTCCGGGTTGGCGGCTTTCAGCGTCTCCCCGATGCCGGTGATCGTCCCGCCGGTTCCGATCCCAGAACAGAATCCATGGATCTCTCTTCCCGCCTGCTCCAGGATCTCTCTGCCGGTCTGCTCCCGGTGGGCGGCACTGTTGGCCGGATTGGCGAACTGCTGGGGAACAAACACACGAGGGTCCTCTTTCGCCATCTGGGAAGCGATCTCCATACATCTGGCGATACATTCCCCGATATTCCCGTCGTCGTGGACCAGAATGACTTCCGCCCCATACCCTTTCACCAGCTTCCGCCGCTCTTCACTGACGGAATCCGGCATGATGATCTTGGTCTCATACCCTTTCACCGCCCCGATCAGGGCAAGGCCGATGCCCTGGTTGCCGCTGGTAGGCTCCACAATGATCGTTCCCGGATGGATCAAACCCTGCTCTTCTGCCGCCTCGATCATATTCTTGGCGGTCCTGGTCTTGATCGAGCCTCCGATATTGACTGCCTCAAATTTCACCAAAATTTCCGCGTCCTGCGGCCCTGTCATCTGATTTAAACGGATCAGCGGCGTATTTCCCACCGCTTCCAGCACATTTTCATAGATCATATCCATCGCGCTCCTTTGTCTTTCCACTTTTTAAAGAGATCTTTTCTATTGTATCATAATTTATGGTATAATGAACAGGAATTTGACAAAGAAAGGAATCAAAAGAAATGGAATACATTCTGGCTTCTGCCTCTCCCAGAAGAAGGGAACTTCTCACTCAGGCCGGGCTTTCCTTTGAGGTCTGCCCTTCCCAGGTGGAAGAGACCATCCGTAAGACCCGGCCCTCCGATATCGTCATGGAGCTTTCTTCTCAGAAAGCCTTTGATGTCTATCGCCGGCTGGCTCCAAAAGACCGCACCGTCATAGGCGCGGATACCATCGTGGTCTACCGGGGCGAGATCCTGGGAAAGCCTGCCGATGAGCAGGAGGCTCTGGACATGCTCTCCCTTCTGGCCGGCCGGACCCACCAGGTCTATACCGGCGTGACCTTGATCCGAGGGAAAGACGGCCTTCCAGACGCCCCCAAGGTCCGTTCCTTCTATGAAAAGACAGACGTCTGCCTCTACCCCATCTACCGGGAAGACCTGCTCTCCTACATCCGCACCGGAGACCCTCTGGATAAAGCCGGCTCTTATGGCATCCAGGGGCCTTTCGCCATCCACGTCAAGGAGATACGCGGGGAATACAATAACGTGGTGGGTCTCCCGATCGGTCGTCTCTATCAGGAATTAAAGACATTTTAAAGCTGCATAAGATATTTGATCTCATCTGGTAATGTTAAGTTTATTCATCAGTGCCTCTTGAAGCACTTGAGAAAAATTCACTCCCATTGCAGTTGCTTCCTCATTCAACCACTCTGGAATGCTGAGTGTCTTTTTTACCGCCCTTGAATTATGCTTCCTCTGATATTCGAGCATGTCAAACTCTACGATCACCAGCGTCCCTTCCTCTGGCGCCAGCTTATCTATCTCTGTAGCCGCAGGGATCTCCTCTTTTTCTTCTTTTCTGCTTACCAGGGCAAGTCCCAACGCCTCGACAGCCATTTCATAAGCCTGTGTCATGTCATCACCTTCCGTAAAACACTCTGGAAGATCAGGGAAAGATACCCAAAATCCCCCTTCTTCTGCTTTATGAAATACTGCCGGATAAAATAACTTAGTCATATGTGATACCTCCATCTCACATTTCAGGCTCAGGCTTATTTCAGTCCTGCCTGTTTAAGTATTGCCTGCTCCAACCCCTTTTTCATAGCTTTGGAGTGATAAGGAACGATCAACGTTCTTCCTGTTTCAGGATTTTTCAGCTTTCTGTGGGAGCCATTCTGACTAACCTCTTCAAAACCATTTTTCTTGAGATATTTTATCATCTCCTTCGGCGTCATCGGCATCTTTCGCATCTCCCTTCCTTATCATGTTTATATGATATCACGTATTTTTACGTATGTCAATATGCCTTCGCAATTTAGGCAAGCCGTATTATGCCAGCTCCCAGGCGGCTTTCTTTCTCTGGATCGAATAGAGATGTTCGTATAAACCATTCCGCGCCATGAGTTCTTCATGGGTTCCCTGTTCTGTAACTTTTCCATTTTCCAGCACCACAATATGATCGGCTCCCGCGATGGTGCGCAGCCTGTGGGCAATGACCAGCACAGTCTTTCCCTCCACCAGACGATTGATCGCCTGCTGTACGAAGACCTCGTTTTCCGGGTCGAGGGAGGCGGTGGCCTCGTCTAAGATTACCACGGGAGCGTCTTTTAGCAGTGCCCTGGCGATGGAAACGCGCTGCCGCTCCCCGCCGGCCTTGATCCCGTCCAGATATTCCTGGGTCTGTTTTTCCGCATTGAGACGGGCCTCCACATGACGGGAAAACAGCCTGTTCTGCAGTCTGCGGCTTAAGAACAGTACCAGAACAGAGACGGGCAGCATGATGAACATGGCCAAAGACATCCGCCAGTCAAAAACAGCCAGAATGGCGCAGACCAACATCGAGGTAATGACATTCGCCATCAGCTGCGGCACGATATTGGACATAGATGTCTCCATATTGGTGCAGTCCGTCATGATATTGGAAGAAACTCCTTGTATATTTCCCTGCGGCTGGACTATGCAAAACATCTTCCCCCGGGAAAGATCCTGGCGTTCATGGAGGAAAAGGGCGACGCCGCCAATACAATTATGAGAGCCGGAAGCCATGTGGCTTATACCGAAGTCCTCTACATGCCTTCCTTCTATATGAGGCACTTACGGACCGCTTTTACCTCATCCGATGCAAGTCCCGTAGAGATTTTAATTATGTCGGGAAAGCCTATGAGCTCATGGCCGCCCTCATTGCCATGGGAACCAGCCGCCTGCCGAAAAAAGCGAGGATTATGAGCATATCCTGCGAGTGATTGCTTTCATTGACGCACATTATACGGAAGACGTCCGCCAGGAGGAACTGGTGAAAATCTCCCGTATGAGTTCTACAAAGCTAAAAAACCTGTTCCGGCAATTCACTGGCTGTACCATTACAGATTATCTGCAGTCGAAAAAAGCGGATCACGCGGCCCACTTGCTGGCGGACACGGAAATGCCGGTGGAGCAGATTGCCAAACAGGTAGGATTTGGCACAGCAACGGGGTTCTCCACGTCTTTCCGCAGGCAGTCCGGCGTTTCTCCAACGGAATACCGGAAACGGATGCGGATAAGCTGCATGAAGAACCCCTCTCAGGCAGAAAACCTGTGTTTTGGTGAAACGTAAAAGAGAAAGACGATGGTTTTTCTATCCCGCAAGTCTCATATCCTGGTATTTCTCCGCCGCCTCCAGGATCGCCTCTCTCATGATCTGGATCAACTGATCCACTTCGTCCTTCGTCACGATCAACGGCGGGATCATCCGGTTTACTCTGTCTCCGATCGCTGTGATCAGAGCTCTCCGGTCAAGGGCGCCGTGTTTTACCTCCACCGCGATCGGAAGATCATACTCACAGCCTACCAGCAGGCCCTTGCCTCTGACCTCCTTCACATGAGGCAGTTTGGCCAGCTCCTGGCGCAGATACCTGCCTACTTTCCTTGCGTTTCCGCTTAAGTCTTTCTCCAGGATCTCTGAGACGGAAGCCAGAGCCGCCGCACATGCCACCGCATGGCCGCCATAGGTAGAACCATGGGTTCCCATCGTAAAGGAATCTGCCACTTCTTTGGTGGCGCAGCAGGCGCCGATGGGCATTCCTCCGCCCAAAGCCTTCGCCATGGACACCACGTCTGGTTTGATGTGATATCCCATGTATGCCATAGGCGCTCCGGTCCGGCCCCATCCGGTCTGCACCTCATCAAGCAAAAGCAGCAGGCCCTTCTCATCACACAGCCTGCGCAGGCCTTCCATGAATTCCTGAGTGGCCGGATAGACGCCGCCCTCACCCTGCACAGGCTCGATCATGATCGCGATGGTTTGTTCTGTGACCTTTGAAGCAAAATCCTCCAGGTCGTTGAATTTCGCGTAGGAGAAGCCTGGGACCATCGGTCCAAATCCCTGCTGGATCGTGCTGTCCGGCTGTCCGGTAGCCGCCATGGCTCCCATCGTTCTTCCGTGGAATCCATTTTCCGCGGTAATGATATGATATTTCTCAGGGCCGTAATGATCGATGCCATACTTTCTCGCCATCTTGATCATACACTCGTTAGCCTCTGTCCCCGAGTTCTGATAAAAGATCTTATCCATGCCGATGGTGTCACAAACCTTCTTGGCAAGCAGAGCCTGGGGCACCGTATAGGGATAGTTAAACGTATGCACGATATCGTCCATCTGGTCCTTCGCCGCCTGTGCCACTCTCGGGTTCCGGTTTCCGGGGCTGTTTACCGCCACACCCCCATAGAAATCCAGGTAGGCGTTGCCTTCCTCGTCATACAGATGCATGCCTTCTGCCCGCTCCGCAATGAAATCATATCTCTCATAGGTCTCCACCATATACTTCCGTACGATGTCTTTCAATTCCTCCGCCGTTAGATTTGTGTCTTTCAGTCTCATTGCAATCTCCTCACTTTCCTCGTAGTCTGCGCATAGAAAAAGGATGTCGCACCATTTCGATGCGGCACCCTTGCCTTTCATGCACTCAGTATAACTCCATCTTTCCATTTCGTCAATGGTTTTTTCATGTACAATTTAGTTATACTTGCGTTTTCTCGCAGCTTCAGATTTCTTCTTGCGTCTTACGCTTGGCTTTTCATAGTGTTCTCTTTTACGAATCTCCTGCTGAATGCCAGCTTTCGCACAGTTTCTTTTGAATCTGCGTAAAGCGCTATCTAACGTCTCGTTTTCTTTAACGATTACATTTGACATAGTCTCACACCTAACCTCCCCTCCAGCCCTGTATTGTGCATCCTACGACTGTTCGGGTTTATTCTTGCACTACCTAAGATTATAGCACATATTTTGGGTTCGTCAATATTTTTTGAATATTTCCGTTTCTTTTCCTGCTGTTTTTTACCTGATTTTATCGGATCCTTTGGAGTTTCTGGCATGAGATCATCAAGAAATCTGGGATTCCAGGACCTCTTTTACCTTGCTGACCGCCTCTTCGATGCCTTCTGGATTCTTGCCGCCGGCCTGGGCCATATTAGGCCGTCCGCCACCGCCACCGCCTACCAAGGATGCGATCGCTTTGATCAGGTTCCCTGCGTGAGCGCCTTTCTTGACCGCTCCTTCTGTGGCCATTGCCATCAGAGAAACCTTTCCATCTACAGCCGATGCCAGCACGATCACGCCTTCACCTAATTTCTCTTTGAGCTGATCGCCCAGCTCTCTTAAGCCGTTCATATCCACGCCCTCGATCCTGGCCGCCAGGAGCGGGAGCCCTTTGACCTCTGTGATCTGGTCCGTCACATCGCCCATCGCATCTTTGGCCAGCTTACTCTTTAAGCTTTCCACCTCAGACCGCAGTTCCTTATTCTCCGCCAGGACATGGGTGAGCTTCTCTTCCAGCTTGTCTGGAGAAGTCTTCAGAAGCTTCGCTGTTCCCTGGAGCTTTTCTTCCAGCTCCTTATAGTATTTCATCAGCCCTTTGGAGGTGAGGGCCTCGATTCTTCTGACCCCGGCTGCCACGCCCGTTTCAGAAATAATCTTAAAGGCTGTGATCACTCCTGTACTAGGAACATGGGTGCCGCCGCAGAACTCAATGGAGAAATCCCCCATGCTCACCACTCGCACGATATCTCCATATTTCTCGCCAAACAGGGCTGCTGCCCCGGTCTTTCTCGCCTCTTCAATAGGCAGATTCTCCACCTTCACCTTCAGATTCTTCTGGATCTCTTCATTGACGATCTCTTCCACCTTCTGGATCTCTTCCGGCGTCAGGGCAGAGAAATGGGTAAAGTCAAAACGCAGCCGTTCTTCGTTGACCGAAGACCCGGCCTGCTCCACATGGCTGCCCAGCACCATCCGAAGGGCCTTGTGCAGAAGATGCGTGGCGCTGTGGTTGTTGGCGGACAGGGAGCGTTTCTCCTGGTCTACCGCCAATTCCGCTTCATCGCCGACTTTCAGCATTCCTTTTGTCACAACTCCTACATGTCCGATCTTGCCGCCCAGAAGCTTAACTACATCCTCAACCCGGAACTCTCCTTCTTTGGTACGGATCATGCCCTGGTCCGCCTCCTGGCCGCCGCTGGTGGCGTAGAATGGGGTTTCTTCCACGAAGATCGTCCCTTTCTGACCCTCTGTCAGGGCTTCCGTCAGCTCCATCTCAGTAGTCAGCACCGTGATCGGTGAGCGGTAGGTCAAGTGGTCATATCCCACAAAGACAGACGTCACAGAAGGATCGATCGACTCGTATACCGTCACATCCGCTCCCATATAATTGGTCACTTCCCTGGCCTCCCTGGCGGTCTTGCGCTGAACTTCCATGGCCGCCTGGAAGCCCTCTTCATCCACAGAGATTCCTTTTTCCTCCAGGATCTCTGTGGTGAGATCCAGCGGGAACCCATAGGTGTCATACAGCTTGAAGGCCTGGGCGCCGCTTAAGGTCTTTTCTTTCTTCTTCTCTAATTCCGCTTCCATCTCACCAAGGATCGTCAGTCCCTGGTCGATGGTCTTGTTAAACTGCTCTTCTTCTTTGGAGATCACCTTGAAGATAAATTCCTTCTTCTCTTCCAGTTCGGGATATCCGTCCCGTGACCCCTCGATCACCGTCTGGGCCAGCTTGGTCAGAAATTCTCCCTCAATATTCAGTAGTCTCCCATGCCGACAGGCACGTCTGAGCAGACGGCGGAGCACATATCCCCTTCCCTCATTGGAAGGCATGATTCCGTCAGAGATCATAAATGTCACTGAACGGATATGGTCTGTGATCACACGGATGGAGACATCCGTCTCATAGACCTTCCCATACTCTGCTCCGGCCAGACGGCTCACATGCTCTCGCAGCGCCTTGATGGTATCCACATCAAACATGGAATCCACATCCTGCACAACGCAGGCCAGCCGTTCCAGGCCCATGCCTGTGTCGATATTCTTCTGATCCAGCTCAGTATAATGATTATTTCCATCATTATCAAACTGGGTAAACACGTTATTCCAGATCTCCATGTAGCGGTCACAGTCGCAGCCTACCGTACAATCCGGCTTCCCGCAGCCATAGGCCTCTCCCCTGTCATAGTAAACCTCCGAACAGGGGCCGCAGGGGCCGCTTCCATGCTCCCAGAAATTATCTTCCTTCCCAAAACGAAAGATCCGCTCCGGTGGGATCCCGATGTCTTTGTTCCAGATCTCCCAGGCCTCATCGTCCTCCAGATACACAGACGGATACAGACGATCAGGGTCAAGACCCACAACTTCTGTCAAAAACTCCCACGTCCACCGGATTGATTCCTTCTTGAAATAATCTCCAAAGGAAAAATTCCCCAGCATCTCAAAAAAAGTCCCGTGTCTTGCCGTCTTTCCTACATTTTCAATGTCTCCGGTGCGGATGCATTTCTGACAGGTGGTCACTCTCTTGCGCGGCGGGATCTCCTGTCCTGTAAAATAGGGCTTCAGCGGCGCCATCCCGGAATTGATCAAGAGCAGGCTCTTATCATTGTGGGGCACCAGCGAAAAACTCTTCATCGCCAGATGGCCCTTGCTCTCGAAGAATTCCAGAAACATCTTTCTTAATTCATTTACTCCGTATTTCTGCATAACTTCCTCCTAACTCAGGGTATTTTTTAATTATAAAGAGAGCCCTGGCGTTTGTCAACGTCGGAGCTCTCTATTTTGTGTGATACGCCCGGCAAGCGGCCGCCTTGCTTTCACGAACGGACATTCGCCGGGCAACGGACAGCGAACGGCTATGCCGTGAGCTGCCTGTGTATTGTATCGCACAGATCGGATGGGGAAGAGAAACTTTCCCTATCCGATTTCCTACTCTAACTCGATCTCTTCCAGTTCCTTTGAAGGAATCTGTCTGGAGGAGGCCTTCACGAAGTCCCTGATCTTCTTCTGGGCTTTCGCCACCGGGATATTGGTCCCGGCTCCGGCCACACAGCCGCCGGGGCAGCCCATGCCCTCGATCAGGCACCCGTTCATCTTTCCAGCCTTTGCCAGAGCCAGGGTCTTCTTACACTCCGCCAGCCCTTCCGCGTGTTCAATCTGGACCGGCACGTCCGGGTAGTATTCCTTGACGCATTTCTCAATGGCTTCCGCCACACCGCCGGCTACCGCGTAACCTCTCCCCGCGCCGGTGGCGTTGTGGAAGGAGGATTCCGCCTCATATTTGGTCAGGTCGATATCTCTGGCGTCGAACATGGCCTGCAGTTCCTCGAAGGTGATGACGAAGTCCACGTCACTTCGCACGGTACGCCGCATAGCCTCCAGCTTCTTGGCCGCGCAGGGACCAATGAAGACCACCTTCGCGTCCGGATGCTTCTGCTTAATGGTCCGGGCGGTAGCCACCATCGGGGTCAGTTCCTGGGACACCTCATCGATCAGATCCGGGAAATACTTCTTGGCCAGCATCGCCCAGGAGGGACAGCAGGATGTCAGCAGGAAGGGCAGCTCTCCTGTATGGACCTTCTCCACATAGTGGTGGGCCTCGGCGATAGCGCCGATATCCGCCCCTAAGGCCACCTCATAGAACTCTTTGAAGCCCAACTCCTGCAGGGCCGCCTTCAGATTCCTGGGCGTGATATTATCTCCAAACTGTCCGTAGAACGCAGGCGCGATCTCCGCGATGATCTCATCCCCATTTTTCAGCGCGTGAGCAAGCTGAAAAATCTGGGACTTGTCCGAGATAGCTCCAAAAGGACAATTCACCATACACATCCCGCAGGATACGCATTTTTCCGAATCAATGTAGGCGCGCCCCATCTTATCGGATATGATGGCGCCCACGCCGCAGGCATGAGCGCAGGGACGCTCTTTCTTCGCGATCGCGTCATAAGGACAGACTGATTTGCATTTGCCGCACTTGATACATTTTGACTGGTCTATGTAGGACTTATCGTTTACAAAGGAGATCGCTTCCTTGGGGCAGACTTCCATACAGGGATGGGCCAGACAGCCTTTGCACATATTGCTCACTTCATAGCCCCGTTCCTCGCAGGCTTCACAGGCGGAAGGGATCACCTGCATGAGCGGCGGCTCATAATATTTCTCAGAGATATTGCTGGCCTCCACTCCCGCCGTCAGGTGGACCGGCTTGTTCTCCGGCCGCAGGGAAAGGCCCATGGCCAGCCGGAGCCGCTCCCGCACAATGGATCTTGCCCGGTACACGCTCTCCCGGTATTTGACCTTCGTGTCTTCATTGACGATCTTATAGGGAATCGCTTCCATATCGTCATTTAGAGTGTCATCGTTGGATTGAAAACCAAGTCTTGCCACCTCCTCAAATACCTTCCTCCTGATTCTTCTGACCGTTGTGTCCAATCCTCTCATCATAACAGTCTATCCTCCTGATCTTCACTGGTTTTGGTTATTCTGGTACTACTATAGCAGGAACATCTTGTGCTCTCTGCAGGTCTTTCTCATCTCCTCCGGCCAGATGCTCGCCTGGACCTCTCCCACATGAGCCCGGTCCAGAAGCAGCATACACAATCTGGACTGGCCGATGCCGCCGCCGATGGTATAAGGCAGCTCCCCATTTAAAAGCATCCGGTGATAAGGCAGGTTCCTGCGGTCCTCGCACCCGGCTTTTTTCAGCTGCTCTTCCAGAGATTTCTCATCCACTCGTATGCCCATGCTGGAGATCTCCAGGGAACAGTCCAGGGTGTCAAACCAGAACAGGATATCCCCGTTTAACTGCCAGTCATCATAATCCGGCGCCCGGCCGTCGTGAGGCTTGCCGCTTTTTAACTTATCCCCGATCTTCATCAGGAACACGCAGCCATATTCCTTGGTGACCAGATTCTCCCGCTCCTTGGGTGTCTTGTCTGGGTATCGGTCCTCCAGCTCCTGGGTGGTGATAAAGGCTACACTGTCCGGCAGGTGTTTCACCGCCTGCGGATATTTGTACCATACCTCATGCTCCATATGCTTGACGATCTTGAAAATATTGCGGACTGTGTCTTTGAGCACCTCGACAGTGCGGTCCTCTCTGCGGATCACTTTCTCCCAGTCCCACTGGTCTACATAGCAGGAGTGGAGATTGTCCAGCTCCTCATCCCGGCGGATCGCGTTCATATTGGTATAAAGACCCTCGCCCGGTTGGAAGCCGTATTCTTTCAGCGCCATCCGCTTCCACTTGGCCAGCGACTGTACCACTTCCATCTCTTCTCCGGGAACTCCGGCGATATCGAACTGCACCGGCCGCTCTACCCCGTTGAGATTGTCGTTGAGACCGCTGTTTTTCGCCACAAACAGTGGGGCGGAGATCCTTTCCAGATTCATCTCTTTCCCGAATTCCTTCTGAAAGGTATCCCGGATGTACTTGATGGCCTCCTGTGTCTCTCGCACGCTTAAGCGCGGATCATAGTATTCTGGTAAAATAAGTCCCATGTCTAGTTCTCTCCTTTGAATAAATTTTGTGTATAGTGGACAGACTGCATCGCGTCTCTGCCATAGAAATCGGCGCCGATCATATCGGCGTATTCCTGATTCAGGACCGCTCCCCCGACCATCACTTTACAGTCTGGTTTCTCCCTGCGCAGAAGCCGGATCGTCTCCTCCATGCTCACCACGGTGGTGGTCATAAGGGCGCTCAATCCCACCAGGCGAACATCTTCTCTCACAGCTGTCTCTGCCACCAGTTCTGGCGGAACATCTTTCCCAAGATCGATCACCTGGAATCCGTAATTTTCCAGCAACACCTTGACAATGTTTTTCCCGATGTCGTGGATGTCTCCCTTTACCGTGGCAAGGATCACTTTTTCTTTCTCCTGATCCCCCTGTGCATTTTCCGGCATATGTTCTTTCAGCACGGCAAAGGCGATCTTCGCCGCGTCCGCGCTCATAAGGAGCTGAGGCAGGAACAGTGTCCCTTGCTCGAATCCCTTCCCCACCTCATCCAGTGCCGGGATCATCTCTTCGTTGATGATCTCTAAGGAGGCCTTGGCTTCCAGAAGTCTTAAGGCTCCCCGGTGGGCCTCTTCTTTCAGTCCCTTCTCGATGGCCTCCTTCAGCGAGATCCCCTCCGCCGTCTTCACCGGAGTCTCCAGCTTCTGACTGCCGTAGACCCGGATATATTCCTCACAGTTCTCATCATATCCCATCAGCGCGCGGTATGCGTGATAGGAGCGCATCATATCCTGGGACAGAGGGTTGATGATACCTGCGCTCAAGCCCTTCTGAAGGGCCATCGTGAAGAAATTGGCGTTGATCACCGGCCGGGCCGGAAGGCCAAAGGAAATGTTAGATACCCCCAGCACGGTACACACCCCGTATGTCTTTCGTACTCCTTCCAGAGCCTCCAGGGTGGTCCTGGCTCCCGCCGGGTCTGAACTGATAGTCATAGCCAGCACATCGATCACGATATCTTTCTTGGGGATGCCGTACCTGGCCGCCTCCCGGATGATCCTGCCCGCAATCTCCACCCGGCCTTTGGCGTCTGCGGGTATGCCATCCTCATCCAGGGTCAATCCCACCACTACGCCTCCGTATTTCTGGATCAGGGGGAATACTCCGTCCATGATCTCCTGTTTGCCGTTGACGGAGTTGATCATCGGTTTCCCGTTGTAGATCCGCATGGCCGCTTCCATGGCCTTCAGATCCACCGTATCGATCTGAAGGGGCAGGCTGGTCACACTCTGCAGTTCCGTCACAACCTCTTTCATCATGGACGTCTCATCAATATCCGGAAGTCCCACGTTCACATCCAGGATGTGGGCGCCCGCATCCTGCTGGTTTACCCCCTCTGTCAGGATATAGTCCAGATCCCGTTCTTTCAGAGCCTGCTTGAAGCGCTTCTTCCCCGTAGGATTAATCCGCTCTCCGATGATCACCGGTTTCTCCCCTAAGATCACCGCCTTCCCATAGGACGAGACGATAGACTCCTCCCTGGGGGCAGGTGTGGTCCGCTCCTCAAACGCTCTCGTCTCCCGCGCCCGCCCGATCATCCGGCGGATATGATCCGGTGTGGTCCCGCAGCAGCCGCCCACCAGGGCAGCGCCCCTCCTTACGATCTCTTCCATATAGCCGGCGAATTCTTCCGGTTCCACATCGTAGAAGACTTCTCCATCCTTCTGTTTAGGAAGTCCCGCGTTTGGCTTCACGATCACCGGCAGCGAGGTATAGCTCAGGATTTCCTCCAGGATCGGAAGCATCTGGGCCGGCCCCATCCCACAGTTGATTCCCAGGGCATCCACCCGGAGTCCCTCCAGCAGGGCCACCACCGACGGCACATCTCCCCCCGTCAGCAGCTTTCCCTTCTCGTCGAAGATCATGGTGGCGAACACAGGAAGCTCTGTGTTTTCCTTGGCGGCCAGCACCGCCGCCTTCACCTCATAGGTGTCGCTCATGGTCTCAATGTGAATCAGATCCGCCCCTGCCCTCGCTCCGGCCACAGCCGACTCCCGGAAGGCCCCGTAAGCTTCTTCAAAGCTTAGATCTCCCATCGGTTTCAGCAGCTTCCCGGTAGGGCCCATGTCCAAAGCGGTGTAGACTTCTCTTTTGTCCGTCACCCCCAGAGCCGCCGCCTCTTTTACATTGGCCACGGCCGCCCGGATCACCGCTTCCAGGTCATGATCCGCATCGTGGTATTTTAACGCGTTCGCCCCAAAGGTATTGGTCAGGACGATATCGCTTCCCGCCTGGAAATACTGGCGGTGGATCTCAATGATCTCTTCTTTGTGGCTGATATTCCAGGTCTCCGGCAGTTCGCCGGGGGCAAGGCCCCGCTCCTGGAGAAGGGTGCCGGTGCCGCCGTCGAAAAACAGAAGTTCCTTTCCTAATCGTTCTCTTAGCATCTGTCTGTTCCTTTCTTATGTACTCTCGTGACAGCCGTTATCCAAGACTGCCAAAGTCCTTCTTCGTCCTTACCGCCGGTAAGCGCAGTCTGTCTTGCCGCAGGCCTCGCAGCCTTGCCTGTGGCAGGGGAATTTCTCTCTCGACAGCCCCATCACCGCCGTCACCGACTTGGTGGGGGTCAGCATACATCCCTCCGTCATGGTCAGTCCGATCCGTTTGGGCGCGTCCAGAAGGCTTAAAAGCTCCTTCTGGTGCTGGATGGAGAAATCTCCGTAGCCAGGGCTGAACCTGGGCCTGGGGTACAATCCTTCTTCTCCCAGCTTCTCCTTCATCTCATCCTGCCACTGATCCAGATATTCCTCTAGCTCCGCGGCCGCGCAGGCCTGCATGACCACCGCCCGGGTCATATCCGTTCGGTTGTATTTGCGGAGCAGAAGATCGATCTGGGTTCCCAGCGTGGCCGCCAGAAGGATCATCTCCCCGCAGCCCTTCAGATTCTTCGCAAGGCCATGGCTGTGGATCTTCATCCCTTCCGTCTCCACCCGGTCCTCCTCGGGAAAAGTCACCGGCCTGCGCTGCCAGACGATCCGCTTTGCGGCAGTCTCCTCCAGCGCGGCGAAGGCTTCCCGAATCAGTTCCAGTGTCTGCTCGTCCACTTCTTTCCTTCCGTAGCCCAGATACCGGACCGCCTCCCGGACCCGGATATCCGTCTCCATGTCTGTTCTGCTGTTCATATCTCCTGGCCGCTCCTAAGCTAATGTCTGACGATGTCAGACAGGTTGTTCATGATAGCCGCGGCTACTTCCGGCTTGTTCATAGAATAGACGTGGACATGGTTGATCCCGTTAGCGAAGAGATCGATGATCTGGTCGGTGGCGTAGGCGATCCCCGCCTGTTTCATGGCTGCCGGGTCCTCTCCAAATCGGTCCAGCACATCCCGGAAACGCTGGGGGAGCGCAGTCCCGGACATCTGACAGATCTGCTCCATCTGGCTTCCCTTGGTCACCGGCATGATCCCCGGAAGGACCGGGACTGTGATTCCTGCCTCCCTGGCCCGATACAGGAAATTATAGAAGATACTGTTGTCAAAAAACATCTGCGCCGTCAGGAAATCCACACCCTTATCCACTTTCTCTTTCAGATGGCGGATATCTTCTTTCCTGTTCGGCGCCTCCACATGGCCTTCCGGATAGCAGGCCGCCCCGATGCAAAAATCCCCCTCCTTTTTGATCTCTTCGATCAGTTCGCTGGCGTACCGATACTGATTCGGCAGAGGGAAATCCGATTCCTTAGGGATATCTCCCCTCAGCGCCAGGATATTCTCAATTCCTTTTTCCTTCAGTTCCCTGATCACTTTATGTACATGTTCCCTGGTGGAAGAGACACAGGTCAGATGAGCCAGGCTCACCGTGTTCAGATCGTCCTTGATATGGGCGGCGATGCTGACCGTATTGGCGCTGGTTCCCCCTCCCGCTCCGTAGGTAACACTGATATAAGACGGTTTCAGTTCAGCGATCTTGTCCGTGGCGTTCAGCACACTCTCGAAAGCCGACTCCGTCTTGGGCGGAAACACCTCAAATGACAGGTGCGGCGTTGTTTCCTTCAAAATGTCTCTGATCTTCATCATTTGTCCTCCTTCATCTTTAAGAAAGAGCAAAGCCTGGGACTTTGCTCTTCCATCTGCTTTCCATGATACGGCGGCCCCGCCGCGTTTTGTATCATTACATATTGTCGTAGAGTGCCTCGTACTGTCTAGCTGAGTTGTTCCAGGAGAAGTCTCTTTGCATCCCCCGCTCCACGATCTTGTTCCAGTCTCTCTTCTTATCGTAATAGATCTGCTCCGCGTACCTTACCGTGGCCATCATCTCATGAGCGTTATAGTTGCAGAAACTAAATCCCGTTCCCGTCTTCTCATACTCATTGTAAGGCTCCACCGTATCTTTTAAGCCCCCGGTCTCTCTCACGATCGGAACCGTCCCATATCTCAAGCTCATAAGCTGGCTCAACCCGCAGGGCTCAAAGAGAGACGGCATAAGGAAGGCGTCACAGGCGGCGTAGATCTTATGGGACAGCTCCTCAGAATAGAATATATTGGCCGACACTTTATCCGGATACTTCCAGGCAAAATGCCGGAACATATTCTCGTACTGCTCCTGGCCGGTCCCCAGGACCACGATCTGGATCGCGTCCTGACACAGCTCATCCATAACACAGGCGATCAAGTCGAAGCCTTTCTGATCCGTCAGCCGGGAGACGATCCCGATCATCATGGTCTTATGGTCCGCCGCAAGGCCTAGTTCCTGCTGCAGGGCAGTCTTGTTCTTTACTTTTTCTTTCCTGAAATTGTCTGCATTATAGTTTCTCGCGATGTGGGAATCTGTCTGGGGATCATATTCCTCATAGTCTATGCCATTGACGATCCCCGACAGGCAGTTGGAACGGGCGTTCATCAGACCGTCCAGTTTCTCTCCATAGAAAGGAGTCTTGATCTCCTCCGCGTAAGTGCTGCTGACCGTGGTCACCCGGTCCGCGTACACGATGCCCCCCTTGAGGTAGTTGGCATCCTTGTACGCCTCCAGCTTATCCGGCGCGAAATAATACTTGGGCAGTCCCGTGATATCCATCACCCGCTTGGTGTCCCAGGTCCCCTGGAACTTCAGGTTGTGTATGGTCATGATGGTCTTGATCCCCCGGAAGTATTCATTCCCATAGCGGAAATTGTCCAGATACACTGGGATCAGTCCCGTCTGCCAGTCATGGCAGTGGATG
>DXGF01000138.1 GCA_019114065.1 Candidatus Dorea gallistercoris | reverse complement strand
CATATGGACCCGGATCTGGTGGGTCCGACCCGTTTCCAGACGGCATCGGATATAGGTAAACTGTCCGAATCGTTCGATCACTTGATAGTGAGTGACTGCGGGACGGCTGTTTTTGGCATGGACGCTCATCTTCTTCCGGTCTCTCGGGTCCCGGCCAATGGGAGCGTTGATGGTACCTGCCTCCGCTTTAAGATTTCCATGGACAATGGCTTCATATACCCGGTTGATGGAATGTTCCTTCAACTGTTCCGCGATTCTTTGGTGAGCCAGATCACTTTTGCACACGATGAGAGATCCGGTGGTATCCATATCGATCCGATGGACGATCCCCGGACGCAGCACACCGTTGATGCCGGAAAGCTCCGATCCGCAGTGATACATCAAGGCATTGACCAGGGTGCCGGAAGGATGGCCGGGCGCCGGATGGACTACCATCTGCTTGGGCTTGTTTAAGATCAGGATATCCGGATCTTCATAGAGGATATCTAGCGGTATATCTTCCGGAAGGACGTCCAAAACCTCCGGCTCTCTGGACTCCACTTGGATAGAATCACCTGAAATAAGCCTGTAATTTGACTTTACAGGCTTTCCCGAGACTTTGATCGATTGTTCCTTTAACATCTTCTGGATCTGGGAGCGGGAAATCTCTTCCATTTGTCTGGAAAGATACTGGTCAATCCGCTGTCCGCTGTCCGCTTCTTCCACGAAAAATTCGGTCAAGATCTTCCTCCTTATAATAAAAGAACAGCAAAAATAATAAAGCAAAGGTTGAGATAGTCACATAAATATCCGCCACATTAAAGATGGGGAAATCGATTAGTTTAAAATAGAAAAAGTCCACCACATATCCAAGGCGAAGCCGGTCGATAAAATTCCCCAAGGCTCCGGCCACGATCAGGATCGCCAGAATCCGCAAGGGGACATAGCGCCGCTCCATAGGGACTCTCAGATAGAACCAGACCACCAGGGCGCATATGACTGCCGCGCTCAGGAAAAAAAACAGTCTCTGCCCCTGCAGCAAGCCGAAAGCGGCGCCCCGGTTCTCCAGATATTCCAGTTGGAACACTCCGTCGATCAGAATGAGCGGAGGCTGGTCTTTCAAAGTTAAGATCGCCCAGAATTTCGTGGCCTGATCCAGGCATACCCCAGCCAGGACCCCGATCAGCGCGACCAGATAATGCAGGCTTCTCTTCTCTCTCATATGTATCTCCTTGTGATAGATCAAATATATTTTTTGATGGATATCAGGCAGCGTTTCTTTTTCGTCTCAGACAGCATCCCTTCATAACGGATCTTGCCCAGACCTCTCACCGATATGATATCCTCTTCTTTGAGATGATATCCGTTGCTGGTGATCAGCTTTCCATTGACAAATACCCGTCCCGCCTCGATATAAGAAGTCATTTTGCTCCGAGAAAGAGGGTATGCGGTGGAAAGGACTGTATCCAGCCGGATGGAGGGAACTGTGCCTTTGATCTCCTCAAAGCGGGGTTCATAGGAAATCTCATCCACCTCTCGGATTTCTGTCTTCACCATGGTATGGCGGACCCGAGTCAGTTCCTCGGCGATATATTCCGCGATCTTCTGACAGACAAACACTTCTGCCCGTCCTTCCAGGAGCAGGATGTCTCCCATTTTACCCCGCTCGACGCCAAGATTCATCAGCGCCCCCAGATAATCCCGGTGGGTCAGTTCCTCCGCAAAACGAGGATTGGCCGGACAGATCCGGATCACCTGCATAGGATACTGGTACTCATAAGAAAGAGCATCAGGTAGAAATGCAACCATCTGACGCTCTGCTGGACTATAGCCCCCATAGGTCCCATAGCTTGCCGGAAACAAGTCTTTCGGAGTTGTATGGAGGATATTCAATTCATTCAGATTCAAAAAATCCGAAAAAGTAACGATGTCTTTTGTGTACGCCTGCCTGGAAAGTTCTGTCAGCCGCTTTCTGAGCAGCGTTTCTTCTTTGTTCATGCGCCTGCACCCACCCTGTCTTAGAATCTGGAACGCATGGAAGAAGCGTCGAAAGAAGTGTTCAGAAGATCCTGCAGATCACCGGAGATATCCACATTCGTAGGTGTCACCAGGAATATGTAATTGGAAATTTTCTGGAGATTTCCGCTGATCGCGTAAGCGGCGCCGGAGGTAAAATCAATAATCCTCTGCGCCACCTCCAGATCCAGTCCTTCCAGATTCAGGATCACAGTGCGTCCGCTAAGGAGCGTCTCTGTGATCTCTCTGGCATCGTCCACCGAATTGGGCTTGATCACACAGACTTCCATATTGGAGCTGCTTCTGCGGGCGGGCTGACGCATAGGGGTTACTTTATTGCTGCTGGAATGTGAAGCCCTGGACGACCTGGCGGGAAGTTCTTCGAAATCCTCATCGTCCTCATCCTCATAACTCTTTCCTCTATTCCGGAAAAATCCTCTCCTGGGTTTCTTCTCCTCATAATCGTCATCGTAGTCGTCATCAAAGAAATCATCGTCATCGTAATCGTCGTCATCACTTAATTTCATGATGTCCAGGAACTTATCTAATACTCCCATATTATAAATTCTCCTATCCTAGGTTATATACTTGAGCATAATTTCTTGCGCCAAAAATTCCTGTTCCGACGCGGACCATCGTTGCTCCCTCTTCTATGGCCACCTGGTAATCATTCGTCATACCCATAGAAAGTACGCTCATAATAACATTATCAATGTTTTTCTTGTCAATGTCAACAGATAATTTGCGTAATTCCCGGAAAACAGGACGATTTTCCTCGGGATCCTCCACAAATGGAGCGATCGTCATAAGTCCGTCCACCTGGATATGGGATAATGCGCCGATCTGCCGGACCAGCTCTTCCGTTTCTTCCGGTAATATGCCGAATTTACTCTCTTCTCTGGCCACATTGACTTCGATCAGGATATGGGCCGTCAGATCGTGCTTCGCCGCTTCCTTCTCAATGGTCTGGGCCAGCCTAAGAGAATCCACCGAATGGATGAGGGCAGCCTTATCAATGATATATTTGACCTTGTTTCTCTGCAGATGCCCGATCAGATGCCACTGGATCTCCTTCGGAAGGGCATCGTATTTTTCTACTAATTCCTGTACTTTGTTCTCGCCAAAGGTGCGCACACCCAGATCATAGGCCTCCCGGAGCGTTTCCACAGGCTTGGTCTTGCTCACAGCGATCAGGGTGACCTCGCCTGGATCCCTGCCGCTTTGACGGCAGGCCTCCTGGATATTGTGTTCCACCTGTTCCAGATTTTCTTTTAACATATCTATCAGCTCCTCTTTTTAAAATACCACATCATTTTCCTGCACATCTTTTCCGTTAAGAGCGATATGGTCATAATTGGAAAGGCCATAATCACTGCCCACAGCGACGATATAGTATTCCTCGCTCTCACACAGGATCTGGATCTGTTTAAAGACCGCGTACCCTTTGTTGATGTTATAGGCACCCGTCAGATCCTGGGTGGCTTCCAGGGGATAGGTTTCCTCCGAATCGGGCTTGATCAGCACCGTGTCCTGGGAGAAATCATTTGGGTCCAGATAGACCATCCCTGTCTCATTGTCCCGGTAGAAGACCTCCGTCTCCTGGAATCTGGCGCTTCCGCCCTTGGTCTGGACAAGGACCCCCTCGCTCTGACTGTTGCCGCCCTGGGTCAGATAGTCCTCCGGCACCGTATAGAAACTCTTCTGAACCGCTGCGGAACGGGGGATCTTAAGGCCGGATTCGTCTTCCAGGATCAGTTCCACATCCAGATACCGCTCCTTCGCGTAACGGACCATGCCGGTGTCAAATGTCAGGAATCCCAGATTTGCGCTGGCGGTATTATAGATGGCAAAATCGGCGGTGGCCGTCTGCCCGTCCTTTCCAAAACGGACTTTGATCCGCTTGGTCTCCGCCAGTTCCCCCGCCATGTCATCGCTGAGCAGCACCACCACCGTCCACTGATCGGAGGTGATCAGTTTATAGACCGGATCTCCCGCGCTGACCTTGGTGTTATTGCTCATGCTGACTGTTTCATGATCGTTACGGGAGATCATCTCTTCCGTCACATCACTGATCGTAGTCCCCTCGTAGCCGTCGATCTCATAGACGATGATTCCGTCTTTGCTGGCATTATACACCTTCAGGCTGTCTCCCGCTGTCTGAAGCATCGCCTCTAACTGTGTCTTTCGATTCTGGCTGGAATGGCTGTCCAGCACATCGGTGATGCGGTCCTTCACCGAATAGACGTCCTGGAAATCCGTCTCTTGGAAATTGTCACTGAATGTCTGGATATATGTCAGAAGTGACTGCTCTTCTTCTGAGGTGAGCTCCTCCGTGGATTCCGGGTCCGCCGACTGGAAATCCAGCTGGCTCTGGGAGGAGGTATAGACGCTGGTCTTCGCTCCCACCTTCTCCCCCTCTGTGACAAAGTAGTTCACATAACCGTCCTCCTGGGCCGTCACAACCGTCTCGCTGCGCACCACGAATCCGGTGTAGGCGGTGTCTCTGAGGATCGATCCCTCCCGCACTTCATAGACGGACACATGGGCGGAAGTCAGATACATCAGTACACTGACTGCCAGATAGATGAAGATGATCCCAAAGATCAAGATCCCAATATTGAAATGTCCCTTTCTGCGATATACGGTGATATTTGTCAGTCTTTTTTTCTCTCCCATGCAAGTTCCCCTTATCAGAATTTCAAAGCCGCCCCTCCAAGATAATCAAAGCAGCGCCCCTGGAACTGTCCTCCAACAAGCATGGTCTCTTCCAGCTCCTCCCGAAGCTTCCACCAGCTTGTTCCCCAGTTGCAGAATACCGTCTCCCTTTCCGGCGCCCTGGCAAAAAGACGCTCTACAGCCACTGAGGGATCCAGATATTCCAGAAACGCGGCCACCCGTCTAAGATACTCCTCTTTTGAACATACTGTTATTGTACCATCTTCATAAGCTTCACACAACCGGGTGTTCCTGGGAATATAAAGAGAATGGGCTTTCACTACCTGGACTCCCAGAGCCGATAAGATCTTGGCGCTCTCCACCGCGTCCAGAAGCGTATCCTGCGGAAGATTCAGGATCACGTGGGCACAGAGTTCGAAGTCATAGGAGCGGACAGCGAGAGCGCCGTCGATGAATTCCGCCAGCGTATGTCCCCTCCCGACAGCCTCCAGGGTGTGATAATTGGCCGTCTGGAGCCCCAGCTCGATGGTTATCTGGACTCCCATTTCCCGGCGGATCCTATCCAGGATGTCCAGATACTCTCTGGATATACAGTCCGGCCTTGTGGACACCGCGATCTCTACGATGTCCGGCGTTCCCGCCGCCTCTTCCATGTAAGAGCCAAACTGCGCCGGGGGAAGAAAGGTGTTTGTATAATTTTGAAAATAAGCGATAAACTTATGGGCCTTATATTTCTTCTCGATTCGGCTGCGATCTTCAGAAAGCTGCCCGGAGACGGACACCTGGCTTTCCAAAGATTCGAATCCGGCGCCGCAGGGTGCGCAGAACGCGCAGCCTTCTCTTCCATCCTGCCGGTTGGGGCAGGAAACGGGCAGATTGACCGGAAGCTTATAGACCTTTTGGCCGTATTTTTTCTTTAAATATTCCGAATAACTGTAATAAAGCTTTTTCCCTTCATCCATCGATCGTTTCTCGCTTTCATGTATAAAACCTTTTCTTTGTGACATACTAGGACTAGCATGAAAGGAAAAGGAGGAAGTTTCATGAAATGGTTTGACAATACGGCACTGACCCTTGTGATCGTCGGAGCGATCAACTGGCTACTCGTCGGGATCTTCCGTTTTGATCTGGTTGCCTTCCTGTTTGGCAATCTGTCCTGGCTGTCCCGCATCATATACGCGCTGGTAGGCCTGTGCGGACTTTATCTGATCAGCCTCTACGGACGGATCCGGAACACTTCGGAGGCTCGTTCATAAATAAGAGGGGTAAGCCGGCTCGCCGCCCGCCTGCCCCTCTGTTTTAATCCTTCTGCGCTACTCTGAACTGACAGCGCCGGCAACCCCTTCATCGATGAGCGCTGTCATATCTGTATATAACAGATCCTTTGATTCCGCCCCCATGATGACGGATACATAACGGTTTCCCGCATCATCCTCCGACAGAAGGATCAGACAGTTGCCTGCCTTCTGGGTGGTACCGGTCTTTCCTCCGATCACAGTGGCTGCTGTGGGAAGTTCCGCTTCACCGCGGGCGTAAAGATTACTTGCTTCCCAGGTTACATCCTCTTCTGTGCCGTCTGCGTGAGTGATATGAGCATTATAAGAGTCCAGCCGGATGATCTCCAGGAATTTCTCCAGCTTGATGGCCTCATTGAAGATCAGGTAAAGGTCGTAGGCCGTGGTATAATGATCCTCATCCTGCAGACCGTGGGGGCTGACAAAATGAGTATGGGTGGCCAAAAGCCGCACCGCTTCCGCATTCATCATCTCCACGAAAGCCTCCTCGCTGCCCGCGACATGTTCGGCGATGGCAACCGCATTGTCATTGCCGGACTGGAGCAGAAGTCCGATCAGAAGTTCTTCCAGGGTGAGCTGGTCTCCTTCTTTCAGATCGCAGGTAGACTCGTCCGCGGCCCGGTTTGCCGCGTTGGCGCTGACGGTGACCACGTCTTCCAGATTCCCGTTCTGGAGAGCGACCAGGGCTGTCATGACTTTTGTCGTGCTGGCCGGATATACCCGCTCGTTCACACGGCGGGCATAGAGAGTCTCGGTGTCAGACAGATCAAAAAGCCCTCCCGCCGCAAAGGTTGTCTCGTCCAGGGGAGCCGTCAGTTCCACGTCCTTTGAGGCGACACACAGGTCAGCGGAGAGAAAGGGGAAGGTCCCGTATGCCTGGTTGTAATGCTCAAGCTCATACTCTGCCGCCCGGTGTTCCTCCCGGAAAAGATACTGAAAGATCAGGATCCCCACAAGGACCGCGCACAAAACCAGAAACAGCAGGGACATCCCGGCGATCAGCCGACGTCTCGCCCTGCGGGCTTTTTTCATTTTACTGGATTTATCGGTACATTTCACGCCAGTCAAGATCTCCTCTGTCGATTGCTAGAACGATCAGTTCCGCAGTGGCCAGATTGGTGGCCATGGGAATATTGTAGGTGTCACACAGCCGGATGACATCGTTCAGATCCGGCTCATTGGGCTTGGGAGCGGTAGGATCCCTCAGAAAGATCAGAGCGTCAATATCATTCTGGGCGATCTGCGCTCCAAGCTGCTGGCTTCCGCCAAGAGGGCCGGCCAAGTATTTGTGGATATTTAAATTCGTCACCTCTTCGATCAGACGTCCTGTGGTTCCTGTCGCGTAAAGCTGATGCTTGCTCAAGATCCCACGGTAAGCGATGCAGAAATTCTGCATCAGCGCTTTCTTTGAGTCGTGCGCGATCAAACCTATATTCATGGGTTTCTCTCCTTATTGATATTTTTTGGGCTGCAGTCCAACATTTAAGACAAATCCGATACCAATGTACAGACTGACCATCGAGGTCAGGCCATAGCTTACGAACGGAAGGGGAACACCTGTATTCGGGATCAGCTTTGTGGCCACCGCGATATTAATGAAACTCTGTATGCCGATCAGGCCGCCTACCCCGCAGCAGATGATCCTCCCCGCCAGATTCTGAGCTCGTACCCCTATCAGTATACATTGTATCACAATCAGGAGCAATAAGGCAATAACCAGACAGCTTCCCACAAATCCTAATTCTTCTCCCACGATGGCAAAGATAAAATCAGTCTGTGGTTCTGAGATAAAGTTTCCGTTTTTCACGGAAGTGGTGGTATTGTTGTTGAGGCCTTTTCCAGTCAGCTGACCGGAGCCGATGGCCATGACAGAGTTGTTCTGCTGATAGGCCTCATCGCTGGCGTATTTCTCCGGCTCCAGAAAGGCTAAGATCCGGTTCTGCTGATACTCTTTCAGAAATGGCTGATCAGGCTGCACCACGATGGAGAGGAAGATCACCGCCACCGGGATCAGCACGAGGAATACCCGGAGGATAAACTTATAACTCAACCCTCCCACATAGATCATCAGGCAGAGCATCAGCGCGGTGCAGATGGTGGTGGAAAGATTAGGTTCCACGATGATCAGAGCCAGCGGGACACCGCAGAGCCCCGCGTACTTCAGGATCGTCCATTTGTCGCTGATGTCCTCCTCGTGGCGCATGATGAATCTGGCGAAGAAAAGGATCAGCAGGATCTTGGCAAGTTCCGAGGGCTGAAAGGTTGTAAATCCCAGATCGATCCACCGGGTCGCGCCGTTGACCTCCTGGCCGATGACCAGCACAAGCCCCAGGGACACGACGGCTATGGCATAGAGGAGCCAGTAGAAATTTAAGACCCATTCGTAGTCCATCAATGATACCACCGTCATCGCCGTAAGTCCGAAGATCACGCCAACGATCTGCCGGCCCTGGTAGACCTCCCTGGCGCTGCCAACCACAAAGACACCAAGGACAGACAAGGCAAGGACCAGGAAGACCAGAATGAATTTATAGTCTTTTAATCGGTAAGGTTTTGTAAATCTAGATAATCTCACGTTTTTTCTCCTGAAAAGTCTATTTTTATGTAGGTACGTGTAATCTCCACATGAAAGTCATCTTCTGTAAGTTCGATATATTTGGAGAGCGTCTCATAAAGCTCCCGGCAAAGCTGTGCGCCCGCGTCCGGAGAGCACTGGACCCGGTCGGAGATGACCAGTGTGCGCAGCCGGTCCCTGGCGATAGAAACAGAAGACTTCCTGAGCATATCCGCGCCTCCTTAATCTTTCTTGAAAAGATGGGACAGCTTGAATAACAGCCCGCCGTCCCGGTTCATATCCAGGAACGGCACTTCAACGCCCATGATCCGTTTGCAGATATTCTGGTAGGCCTGTCCCGCTTTGGAATCGCTTCCCACCACGGGTTCTCCCTGATTGGTGCCGATGACTACCCGCTCGTCGTCAGGGATCGCTCCGATCAGAGGAATGGACAGGATCTCTGTCACGTCATCCACAGACATCATATCTCCTTTTCTCACCATATCCATCCGGATCCGGTTGATGATCAGCGACATTTTCTTTAACTGTTGTTTCTCCAGAAGGCCGATGATGCGGTCCGCATCTCGGATCGCCGAGACTTCAGGTGTGGTGACGACGATCGCCCGGTCCGCGCCTGCGATGGCGTTCTGGAATCCCTGTTCGATGCCGGCAGGACAGTCCAGCAGCACATAGTCAAACTCCTCCTTCAGCTGAGATGTCAGCTTCTTCATCTGTCCGGGAGAGATAGCTGATTTATCTTTGGTCTGGGCTGAGGGCAGCAGATAGAGATTCTCATACCGCTTGTCTCGGATCAAGGCCTGTTTTAAGCGGCAGGTCCCTTCTATCACGTCCACCAGATTGTAGACGATCAGATTTTCAAGCCCCATTACCACATCCAGATTCCGAAGGCCCAGATCGGTATCCACGACCACTACTTTTTTATCAAAGCCGGATAGTCCGGCTCCCAGATTCGCGGTGGTAGTAGTCTTGCCCACACCGCCTTTCCCCGATGTAATCACAATAACTTCGCCCATGAATAACTTCCTCCTATCACTGGTTTTACTTCCCTGTCTCCGATACGAAGGCGCTGCGGCCTCATAGAGCGCGCCGCGATCACGGCGCCGCGATCACCGGAGGCGCCTGCCGTAACAGAGCCGTACACGGTCCCTGTCACTACCACGCTGCCTTTGGAGACAACGGCAGCGCCCGCTTCCACATCACCGATGATCACGATGCTTTTCTCAGATTCAAGGATCTGCTTTCTTCTCAGAGTACCTCGATAGAACAGGCCGTCTCTGTCCCAGAGCCGGTCCAGGCTTTCCTCCAGGATTCTTCTGTGAAACCTTTCCGTGGGAGTGTTCTCTTCCACAAGGCATAGAATCGCTATCTTTGCGGCTTCCTCGATGGCGCTTGTCATCCTTTGCTGTTCTTCTTTGGTAAATGTACGGCCTTCAAACTGGACTGCCATCCGGGCATGGTCGAAAAACGCGGCAGAAGCGCTGAATTTGTCCACAGCTGCCAGAAGCAGGTCCTGGAACGGCAGGTCCGGGTCAAAATAAATGCAGATGCCGTAACGGTTACTTTTGATCAGAACAGGGTCCTTCACAAACTGTCATCCCCCCTAGTCTCCGCTGGTTGAAGTGCTGATCTCGGCTGCTTCTCCAGTGATGATCTCCTCCACTGGATTTGTCTGGAAGTAGTATTTCATGATATCCCTCCCCACTTCAGCGGCATAAGTAGAACTATACCCGTTGGCGATCCGGATCGCGAAAGCGACTTCCGGGTTGCTGCTCTGAGCAAATCCCACGAAAAGCCCGTGGTCAGGATGGGTCTTACTCTGCTGTGCGGTACCGGTCTTTCCGGATATCTCCACTCCGCCCCGGTTCAGCTCCGTGAAGATTCTGCTCTGAGCGACCAGGACAACATTGCGCATACCGTTATGTACCGCGTTCCAGGTGGAAGACGGTACATCTGACAGCGTGTTGGTCACTTCCGGCTCATATTCTTCGAGGATCTCCCCATCTACGGAAGTCACCTTGTCCAGAAGCGTCAGATCATACACGGTTCCTTTATTTGCAATGGCCGTAATATACCGGGCCAGCTGAGTGGTCGTATAGTTGTTGGTGCCCTGTCCGATTGCGGAAGGCACTGAGGCTTCGTCAGAAATCTGAGGATCCGCCTCCGGGATCTCCACTCCGGAAGTGGTGTTCAGACCAAACAAAGCGGCGTATTTCCCCAGCGTATCGGTTCCCAGGTCACTGGAATAATAGCTGGATGTAGCTTCTCCCTTCAGATCACCGGATTCAACCTGGTCCAGCCCACTGTCTTTCAGACTCATCCGATAACCCACCTCATAGAAGAAGCAGTTGCAGGAATTCTGGATCCCGCCCTCTACGTCCAGAGTACCGTGGGCCTGTGGATAGATCCAGCATCTGGGATTCGGTTCTACTTTCTCGAAGATCCCCCGGCAGGTGATCTGAGAACTTAAGTCGATCACACCCTCAGACAGACCCGCCACAGCCACCAATGGTTTGTAGGTGGATCCGGGCGCTGTCTTTTCCTGTGTGGCGTTATTGTAAAATGGCCGGGACTGGTCGGTGACCAGTTTGTTATAATACTCAGAGTCCATGGTGTTGGCCAGCCGGTTGTTGTCATAGCCTGGATAGGATACACAGGCAAGAACGTCACCGCTGCTGGGATCGGTCATGACCAGGGAGCCGGTACAGGGTTCCAGGCCAAGCTGTCCCGGCGTGATCTCCAGGGTCTGGATCTTACTCCGGAGAAAATCATAAGCTCCCATGCTTCCGGAAGCCAGTCGGTTGTACTGATCCTCGTCATATTCCAGCACGCCCTGCTCATAGATCATCATACAGATCTGTCTTCCCGTGATCGACCCGGCCTTGATCATATACTGATAGATCAGCTTATCGAAGCTGTTGTTCTCCTTTAGCGCCTCCAGGATATAGGTCCTTAAGGCGACATATGTCTCCGCCGAGTCTGAATATTCCACGGAGCCCTCCAGATAGTCTGTCAGGGCGGATGTATCGATCCAGTTCTTGGAAATGGTGTAGTTCAAAAATGTATGGATATTGATGGATTCTTCTGTCCTCCATGCCTGGTAAGTGTCATCGTCTGTATCGATGGCGTCCGACATCAGAACACCGCTTTGACTCATCAGAAGATCGTTGACGATGTAGGACAGATAGGCCTGGGTTTCTCTGGACATATCCTGATATGCAGCGGCATCCGGGTCATCCAGGATGGCCGCGATATCCTGCAGGACCGCTTCCTTCCGCGCGGTAAAGGCGGCGTATACCTCTTTCTCCGTATTCCCGGCGTCCTCCTGGGAGAAATGCTCCATATCCAGAATCTCATTGGAGATAAACGCATTGTACACATCACCGATAGGGATCAGGATATCACTGGCGTCTTCCACCCTGGTACGGTCAAAATCCAGCTGATTGGTCAGTTTTGCCAGAAGGATCCCGGCCAATTCCTGCTCTAGGATATCATATGCCGCCTTCTGGATATTCGCGTCAATGGTCAGATATACATCATTCCCAGCCTCAGGTTCCGTCTCCTGGACGGTTTCGATCACCTTCCCCACGTTGTTGACATACAGCTTGACTTCTCCCTTTTTCCCCTTCAGCGTAGAATCCAGGGTCTGTTCCAGGCCGGCTTTTCCGATGGTATCCGTCTGGTCATATTCCTCCTGTTCCTCGTCGCTGAGAGAATTATACTCTTCCGTAGAAATCTGTCCCGTATATCCGATGATATTGGCGAAATATTTGCTGTCTGCATAGCGGCGCAGAGATTCCTCTTCCACGCTGACCCCCTGCAGGGTATCCAGATTCTCTGACACAGCGGCCATGGTCTCCTCGCTGACATCTTCCGCGATGGTGGTGGGGATATATTTCTGGTAGCTGTTCAGAGAGATGGCGTAACGGACATTGACCAGTTTTAAGACCTGAGAACGGTCCAGCGCTTCCTGGTCGATCCCATACCCATAGGTCTCATCGGTACACAGGTAGTTGATGATCTCCTCCGCTGTCTGGGCCTTCTGCTCGTCCGTCAGCTTGTCAATGGTCGCCTGCCCATACACATCGGCGATAAACCGCAACCTCTGTGTGTCAGACTCCGCCACAAACATATAATTGCCGTTCTGGTCTAAAATGATCCCAAAATCATTGATGATAGAGTCCCCGTTGGATTCTACCATGTCAATGACCGTGGAGATCACCTGGTTTAATTCCTGATTCTTTTCTTTCTGGGAATCATAATCCCCGTTATCCTCGATCGTCACCGAGTAGGCCAGTTCATTGTAGGCCAGAAGGTTGCCGTTGCGGTCATAGATATTGCCTCTGGTCCCTTCTACTTCCCTTGTCTTCTGGATCTGCAGCTCATAGTTGTCCGCGTACTCCTCTCCTCTGACGATCTGCAGATAGAACACCCGCTGCACCAGAATGGCGGAAGTCACACAGAAGAGAATGATGACCACAAAACTTCTTGATTTTACGATTTCATAGATGCCGGATTTGATCCGTTCCCATAAGTTATACAAATTTGCTTGCACTCCTTTGTTCTTCTTCTTCCAGCCGCTTGTTGATGTGTAAGATGATCTGATACAGGAGCAGAGTGACCAGGATCGTATACACAAGTTCTGGAAGGATGATCTGCATTAAATGAGTTCCAAACGCGAAATCCCCCTGAAGCATATACATGCCTACATAAGTCATGATCCCATAGAACAGTTCGCTTGCCCCGATCAGCCCGATCGGAAGCTTGATATCATCCTCATAAAACAGGCGCTCGAACATACCGTTGAGATAGCCTACCACAGTGAACAGAAGGGCATTGAAGCCCAGCGCGTATCCCCAGAACAGGTCTGCCAAAAGCCCGGACAAGAACCCTACGAACATGCCCTCCTTCTGTCCCCGCATAAATCCAAAGGAAGCAGTGACAACAATCATAAGGTTGGGCCGGATCGACGCAAAAGTCAACTTCTGAAACAGACTGCCCTGCAGGAAAAAGCAGATCAGGATGATCAGGATCGTAATGATTCTACGCTTCATACCGCCTACTCTCCTTCCGTCTGACCGCTGACCAGGTCATCCTTGGTGGTGGTGATCACCAGGACCTCCTGGAGTTTGCTGAAATCGACAGCCGGTGTAATATAACCGGAGCGGGTCAGATTGTTGGAATCCACCTGGATCTCACTGACATATCCGATAAACAGCCCCTGGACAAAACGGTCGCTGACGTGGGAGGTCACTACCTGCTCGCCCACCTGGATCTCATTTTCGTTATTGGGCAGCCGTTCAAACCTCAGCCGGCCGTCCGCGGCCAATTCCAGGTCACCCTCCACCACGCACAGATCGGAGGTGGACAGCATCATGGCGCTGATATTACTGGCATCATCGATGATGGAACGGACTCTGGCGTAATCCGGCCCGACTTCCGTTACGATCCCCACCAGGCCGCTTCCCGCCAGAACATTGCAGTTGACTTTGATGCCGTCGTTGGTTCCCTTGTCGATGGTGAAATCGCTGAACCAGTTGGTCCCATTATTGGAAATGACCCTGGCGCCGATCTTCTGATAATCCGAATAATTCTCATCCAATCTGTAAAGTTCTCTCAAGCGTTCCAGCTCGTACTGTTCCTGACGAAGCCGGGTATTGTCGATGGTCAGCTCGTCCACCTTGCTCTGGAGGCTTTCGTTCTCCGAGCGCATCTCCTCCAGCGTCTGAAAATTTTCAGACACATCGCTCATCCACTGTCCGGCGTAACTGATTCCCTTCTGGAATGGGATCACCGTATAGTTGGCCACAAACCGAAGAGGTCCGCTGTTGTCCACCACACTGCCGATGCCAAGAAGGACCGCGCAGATGGCGATCAAGATGAACAGCCAGTATTTACTTGGAAATGATGATTGATTCTTGATCTTCATATTATCTCATCCACCTGTAGTTCTCATCTAACATGGAATAGGCAAGCTGCCTTAATTCTTTGGACATAATGATCTTTTTCAGACCCGTCACCGCGCAGATATCCGGCTCCTGGGCCACTTTCGTGGAGATTCCGGTCCCCTTCTCAATGTAGGTGTCCAGCCCCGGCATATTGGCGATCCCGCCGGTCAGATAGATCCCGTTGTCATAGATCGCGGTGCGCACTTCCGGAGGCGTCCGGTCCAGAAGCGAAAGGATAGAGCGGACACACTCCAGGAGAGGATCTCTTAAGGAAGCCCTCACCATGCTCAGAGAGATAGCCTTCTGCATGGGGACTCCGGTGATCAGATCCCTTCCGGCCACTGTGAGCGAGGCTTCTGACTCTCCGGTAAAAACACCAAAGCGCCTGCGCAGGACCTCAGCCGTCGCTCTCCCGATCAGGAAATCGTGGCTGTGCCGGATCAGGTTTACCAGAGACTGGTCAAAGGTGACGCCGCCGATCTTTACCAGCCGGTTCAGAACCATGCCGCCTCCGGCAAGGACGGACAACTCTGTGGTCTCTCCACCGAAATTGGCGATGAAGATACCTTTGGTATTCTTTACATCCAGATCCAGCCCAACCGCATCAGCGATGGACCGTTCCACGATGTTGACTTCTCTTGCCTTGGCCGTGGAATGGATGACCAGATCAAAGAATGCTTTCTTCTCTACTTCTGTCACATCCGTGGGGACCGCGATCACATATTCGGAGCCTCTGACAAACTGCCGTCCTTTCTTCAGCAGATTCTGCAACAGAAACTGCATGTCGTTGAACCTGGAGATCACACCCTCTTTCATGGGAAAGATTACTTCAATATTTTCTGGCGCTTTCTCATTCATCTCGTAGGCCTCGTCTCCCACCGCGAAGATTTCCTTCTTGTCACGGATGGCGATCACGTTCTTCTCCTTCCAAATGGTATCCTTCTTTTTATCATAGACTTTGATCTCATAGGATCCAAGATCCAGTCCATACGTGTTTCTAGCCATTGATCTTATCCTTTCTTAAAGAGCAGCTGGGCCTCCCGGAAGCTGATATAACAATTATTGCCAATAATGATATGATCTAACAGTTCAATGCCGATCAATTCTCCCGCCCGGAGGATCCTCTCTGTGACCAGCAGGTCTTCCTGGCTGGGAGAAGGGTCACCGCTGGGATGATTGTGCAGAAGGATGATCGAGACTGCTTCTCTGCGGAGCGCCTCCAAGAATAATTCCCGAGGTGTGATCAGAGAAGCGTTGACGGTACCTTTGGAGATATCCGTCTCTCCGATCAGTCCGGCTTTGGCGTTGAGAAAAAGGAGCTTGGCCACTTCCTGTTTCTGATGCCTTAAATCCTCCATATAATACTCAGCGACAGCTTTCGGCGAGGCAAAACATAAAGATTCCTGGGCACGGGCTTTCGCAAGCCGTCTGGAAAGCTCCGCCAGGCACAAAAGCTGGACCGCTTTCACCTGGCCTATGCCTCTGATCTTGAGAAGCCTCTCCATCGTAAGCTGATGGAGTCCCAGAAGTCCCTGCCCACCCGCATGATACAGGATGCGCCTGGCCAGTTCCAGCGCGTTTTCCCCGCGTGTCCCTGTCCTTAAAAGAACCGCCAGCAGTTCCGCGTCACTCAATAACGCCGCCCCTCTTTCCTTACATTTCTCATAAGGCCGTTCCGTGCTCGGAATCTCTTGTATAGTGTTTGACTGACTCATTTTCTCTTTCGACTCATAACGACACTCCCAAAGGAGTTTATAAGAAGCGGTAGATGACTGCCGCGATCACGACACCAATGATACTTGCAATGGTGATCTTCACCTTGAGGCCAAAGGTCAGCACCAGCAGTCCCAGATCAAGGACGACCGGCTCGTCCAGGCCAAACGACTGGCCATAAGACAGCCAGGTAAGCGCTGGGACTCCATTTGCCAGCACACTGATAAAGCCGCCCAGGACCATTCCAGCCAGAAGCAGCAGAAACAGCGCCCAGGAGTTCTTCCCCTTTGTTCCCTTCATATGTACTCCTCCTCATACCTCTTAAAAAACTCAATACATTCTATCATATTTCGCAAAAAGTGTATAGACTTATCCCATTAAAAATTTCTTAAACATTTCCTCCCTTGTCGAATGGACGGTAGATTTGGCTGACGGCCCTGGCCGTCTTTAGGCCGTCCATGGCGGCGGAAGTGATTCCGCCGGCGTACCCGGCCCCCTCTCCGCAGGGATATACCCCCTTGACAGCAGATTCCAGGAGGGATGGATCCCGCAGGATACGAACCGGGGAAGAAGTTCTGCTCTCCACCCCGGACACCGGAGCATCGTCTCTGGCAAACCCCGGGATCTTCCGGTCAAAATCCCTGACCGCTTTCTCAATGGACACTCCCAGTTCCTCCGGGAAAATGGAACGTACATCTCCCCAGGTATAGGATCCTTTGATCTGGGGCAGGATCCTGCCTGGCCCCAGAGAGGGCTGTCCCTTACAGAAATCGCCGAACTGCTGGACGGGAACACTACCCTTCCCCTGCCGGAAAGCAGCCTCCTCCAGTCTTTGCTGGAATTCCACTCCGGCAAGGGGGCCGTCACCTGGATAATCTTCCGGACGGACCGTGACGATCACCGCGCTGTTGGCATTGTGCCCATCTCTTCCGCTGTAACTCATGCCGTTGACCGCGCAGCGTCCCAGCTCAGAGGAAGCGTTTACCACATACCCTCCCGGACACATGCAGAAGGTGTATGCGCCTCTTTTATTGGGAAGGTCAGTGGTCAGCTTGTAGGAAGCCGCTGGAAGAGAGCCCCTTGTCTGTCCGTATTGATTTTCGTCGATCAGTGTCTGGGGATGTTCTATGCGGACTCCTACCGCAAACGCTTTCGGCTCCATGGGAACCCCTTTCTTTTCCAGGAGGGCAAAAGTATCCCTGGAGCTGTGGCCGATGGCCAGGACCAGCACCTCTGTCTTAAGGACTTCTGCAAAAGAAGATCCTGTATCTTCTACAGTCACACTACACACCTTCCGGTCCCCCTCCGGATTCCTGCTGATCTGAATGTCCGCGGCTCTGGCATGGAACCGGACTTCACCGCCCATCTGGAGGATAGACTCCCGCAGGGCACGGACCAATTGGATCAGTCTGTCTGTGCCCACATGAGGCTTGCTGTCATAGAGGACCTCATCTGGAGCGCCGTGGACCGCAAACAGCCGCAGGACCTCTCGCCCCAGGCCGTCCGGGTCGTGGACCAGGGTGTTCAATTTCCCGTCCGAAAATGTCCCGGCTCCACCCTCACCAAACTGCACATTGGAATCTGGAAGGAGGCGTCCGGTCTTCCAGAATTCCTCCACATCTCTCTTACGCTCTTCCACAGCCGCGCCCCGCTCCAGCAGGATAGGGCGATAACCCATCCTGGCCAGGGCATAGCCGCAAAAAAGCCCGGCCGGTCCTGTGCCCACGATCACAGGACGATGGGACAGCTCTCTCTCTCCGTCGGCCCGGTAGGAATATTTTGGCAGGGGAGGACGGAAAGATATCGAAGGATTCTTTTGAAACTGCTTTCTCAAAACATGTTCACGCGCCGTTTCCACTTCTACCGTATAGACATAATAGAGTTCCGGCTTCCGGCGGGCGTCCAGAGAGCGCCTCAGGATCTTCCAGGAACGGACCTGCCTTGGAGAGATCCGCAGCAGACGGCAGAATTTCTTCTCGATCGCCGCTTCTGTATGGGGAATCTTTAATTTGATCTGCTGTATCTGTATCATAGCTGTCTATCTCTCGCAAGTGCGATCTCCTGATCCGTGACTCCTGTGTATCTCTTGATGTCGGCAGAGCCTTCTTTTACTCCATCCGCGTATAATTCTTCCAGCGCCTGGCACATATCGATCTCTCCTTCCATTTCTGTATCATTGACCTCTTTTAACGGCCTCCCGGAATAATTCTTCTTTCCTACTTCTGTATTTTAACATGCCGAATACCTGTTGTAAATCCGTTTGGAACCGCTCTGTCACTTGACACGACCTGTCATGAAATGTTACGCTGACCGCAGGAAAGATCGCAGATAGAAGGGAGCGTAAGCATGAAAAAGATCGCAGTCATAGGAGCTGGGGCTTCCGGAATGACAGCCGCTATTGCCGCGGCCAGAACCAAGGAACAGACCAGGGAACATTGGCAGATCTACCTGCTGGATCACAAGGATCTTCCTGGGAAGAAGATCCTTTCTACCGGAAACGGCCGTTGTAATCTGAGCAATGAACACATAGACATTGCCTGTTTTCACAGTCGGCATCCGGAGGTCGCCCGCCAGGTCCTGGATCGATTCAGCTTCCGGGAGACCCTGGATTTTTTCTCTAGTCTGGGACTTTTGACCAAATCCCGCGGAGGATATATCTATCCAAGGACAGATCAGGCTGCCGCAGTGCGCAGTCTCCTGGAAATGGAACTGAAACGGTGGAAAATCCCGGTGCATACAGGGGTACATGTGGAAGAAATCCAGAGAAATGGAGATCATTTTCAGATTACCGGCTTGGGAAAACGCTTTTTTGCCGACCGGGTAATCCTTGCGGCCGGAGGAAGAGCGGCTCCGGTATTGGGATCAGACGGGACCGGGTATCGGCTTGCCAAGTCATTGGGCCACACCCTTGTCCCAGTGGTCCCTGCGCTGGTCCCGCTGAAAGTAAGATCTCACCCCCTGGCCAAAGCTGCAGGGGTGAGGACGGAGGCTGCGGTGACCGCCATCTGTTCCGGGAAAGAGACTGCCAAAGACCAAGGGGAACTGCAGATCACCGCGTATGGAATCTCCGGGATCCCAGTGTTCCAGATCAGCCGCCATATCGCACAGGCCCTTGAGAAAAAAGAACCGGCAGAAGTAAGGGTGGATCTGGCGCCCTGGGCGGGAGGATCTGATCTGCGTGCTTTTTTCAAAGTCCGGGCGGCCGGACGCGATCAGCTGTCTTCCGGAGAGTTTCTGACAGGTGTGTTCCATCAGAAGCTGATTCCCAGAATCCTGGAACTTGCTGGGATCCGCATGGATACACAGGTAAAGGATCTGTCTGCGGAAATCCTCGGCCGCCTGGCCCGGGTCTGCAAGAATGTCCGTTTGACTATTGAAGATACTACTGGGTTCGACAATGCCCAGGTTTCTGCAGGAGGCATTCCGCTCAGTGAGATCGACGGGCGCACCATGGAATCCCGCCGGTCAAAGGGACTCTATCTGACAGGCGAGATCCTGGATGTGGACGGCATCTGCGGCGGGTATAACCTGCAGTGGGCCTGGGCGAGCGGGTATCTGGCGGGAACGGCGGCTGTCAAAAGCTTGCACGAAGAGCAGCACCAAAAGGGCACGAACAGGAAGACCCTGGAGAAGAGCAAAGGCACTACAAGGTGACAATCCCTTCTCTTGTCAGATATTCCAGAGACATTAAGATCCCCAGCTTGGCGTGGGGCCAGGTAAGCCCTCCCTGGAAGTACACCGCATAGGGCGGTTTGATCGGTCCGTCGGCGGAGAGTTCGATGGAGGACCCCTGCACAAAGGCTCCCGCCGCCATGATCACATCGCTGTCGTAGCCAGGCATCGCCCATGGTTCTGGAGTCACATAGGAATCCACCGGGGCCGCCGCCTGGATCCCCCGGCAGAAGGCAATGACCCCTTCCGGGCTCCCAAGCTCTACCGCCTGGATGATGTCGTGCCTGCTCTCCTTCCCGCCCGGGATCACCGGGAACCCCAGACGTTCGTAAAGATTGGCCGCGAAGACCGCGCCTTTTAAAGCGCTGGCCGTCACCACCGGCGCAAGGAAAAGGCCCTGATAAAAGGACTGCATCACTCCCAGGGAGGCGCCCACCTCCCGCCCCAGGCCAGGAGCGGTCAGGCGATACGCGCAGGACTCGATCAGATCTTCCCGGCCGGCGATATAACCGCCGATCGGAGCAAGTCCGCCGCCGGGATTCTTGATGAGAGATCCCACCACCAGATCGGCGCCCACATCGCTGGGTTCCAGTTCTTCTACAAACTCTCCGTAACAATTGTCTACCATGCAGATCACGTCAGGTTTGATTTTTTTTACAAATGAGATCAATGCTTCAATCTGGGCAACGGAGAAGCTGGGGCGGGTCTGATAGCCTTTGGATCGCTGGATCGTCACCAGCTTGGTTCCTTCATGGATTTCTTTTCGGATCGTTTCATAGTCGAAAGTCCCGTCCGCCAGAAGGTCCGTCTGACGGTACCGGATCCCGTATTCTGCCAAAGATCCCCGGGAGGGACGGATCCCAATCACTTCCTCCAGCGTGTCATAGGGCTTTCCGGCAGGAGAATAAAGTTCGTCTCCCGGCCTCAGGTTGGCTGCCAAGGCAATGGACAGCGCATGGGTCCCACAGGTGATCGAAGGGCGCACCAGAGCGCTTTGGGTATGGAAGACAGAGGCATACACCTGTTCCAGCGTATCCCGTCCCTGGTCGCTGTATCCGTAACCGCTGGCATAGTTGAAACAAGCTTCACTGACCCGGTTTTCCTGCATGGCCCGGATCACTTTTAACTGATTATATTCCGCCATCTCATCCATGGCCCGGAACCGCCGCTCTAACTGCTGTTCAATTTCTCCCGCGAAGGACAGCACCTTTTGGCTGATCCCGATCTGTTCATATAAATCCATCGTATTTGGCATGATATCTTTTCGTTCCTTTCTACTTCGCGCCCCGGGTCTCCGGCCGGATCCTGGCGTGATACAGATCTAGCATCTTCTGCAGGACCTTATCTTCATCATGATCAAAATCACATAGGTCGATCCAGGTCACATCCCTCTCCCGCTTGAACCAGGTGATCTGGCGCTTCGCGAAATGTCTGGTATCCCGCTTGATCTGATAGACCGCATCCTCCAGAGAACAGCCTCCATCCAGATAGGTGAGGATCTCCTTGTAGCCCAGCCCCTGCATAGAGACCATGTCCTTGGTGTATCCCCTCTCTTTGAGACTGCGGACCTCCTCCACAAGCCCATCCCGGAGCATCTGATCCACCCGACTGTCGATCCTCTGATAGAGACGGCTGCGCGCATCGGTCAGGACGAAATAGACAAACTGATAGGGGGATTCCTTCTGGCGTTCCTGCTGATTGTGCCGGGAGATAGGTTCCCCTGTCTGATGAAAGAATTCCAGGGCCCGGACGACTCGCTTCACATTATTGGGATGGATCTGGTCCGCTGCGGCCGGGTCCACCTGGGCAAGCCGCTGATGCAGGGCTTCCCTTCCCTGTTCCCGGGCAAAGGCCTCCAGCTGTCGGCGCAGCCGCTCCTGGCCCGGGTGTTCTGTGAAATCAATATCATAGAGAAGGGCCTGGATATAGAATCCGGTCCCTCCCGCCACGATCGGAATATGGCCTGCCGCCCGAATCTGCTCCATAGCCTTTTTGGCCAGTTCCTGGAATTTCACCACATGGAACTCTTCAGAAGGGTCCAGCACATCGATCAGATGATGGGAGATCCCTTCCATCTCCTCCGGCCGGATCTTGGCCGTTCCGATATCCATATACCGATATACCTGCATGGAATCAGCGGAAATGATCTCTCCGCCTGCCGCCCGGGCCAGCCGTAAGGAAAGCTTGGTCTTCCCCACGGCAGTGGGCCCTGTGAGAATGATCAGTGGTTGTTTCATGATTATACGATCCTCTTAAATTTCTTTTCCAATTCCCGCTTCGTCATGGCGATGATCGTGGGCCTGCCATGGGGACAGTGATAGGGATTCTCCAGGGTCAGGAGTTCCCCGATCAAAGCGTCCACCTCCTGGGCGGACAGCCGCATATTTCCCTTTACCGCCGCCTTACAGGACATGGATGCGATCTTCTCATCGATCAGTTCCACCGAATGATTCCGGGTGATCTCATCAGACAGTCCGTCCAGCATCTCCAGCAGCAGTTCCTTCTTGGCGATTCCAAACAGATTGCCGGGGACTGCCCGGACCGCGTAAGACTCCTGTCCGAACTCTTCAAATTCGAATCCGATATGGGTAAACCGGTCCATGTAAGTCTTCAAAAGTTCGCTTTCCTGCATGGACAGATTCAGGATGATAGGCGGGCTGATCATCTGGGAGGTATGTTCCCGGCTCTTCATATCCTTTAAGGTTTTCTCATAGAGCACCCGCTCATGGGCCGCATGCTGATCGATGATATACATCTTATCCTTCAACTGGACGATCCAGTAAGTTTCAAAAACCTGTCCCACCAGCCGGTAGTCCGGACTCTTTGGACCTTTCAGCAGCTGATCCTCAAAAAGTTCCATCTGGCGAGGTTCTTCCTGAGGCGCCGCCGCAGAGGGCTTTGCCGCGTAGGCGGCGGCCTCCCGGATCCGGTCCATCTGCCGCTGAGGCTGGAAAACGGAGTCCCTCTCCCGCACCTCAGCCGAAGAATTCTGTTCATGGTAAGAACGGACCCGTTTCTTCATTTCCTCCATGAAATAATCCAGGTCCTGCTTCTGTGGTTCCGGCGCTTCCGGCTTTGTTTCCATCTTCGGATTTTCCGGTCTGTCTTCTGTGTCCCGTCGGAAATCAACTCCCGTCGCCAGCGCCACATGGGGGATCAGTTCCTTGTTATGAAGGGCCTGCTCCACCGCCTGGAACACCGCGTTATAGACCTCCTGCTGATTACTGAAGCGCAGTTCCATCTTGGCCGGATGGACATTCACATCTACCGCTTCCCCCCGGATCTCCATATGCAGGACTACGAAAGGATACTTGTGCTGCATGGTGAAATCCTGGTAGGCGTCCTCGATGGCCTTGTAGACCACCTGGTTCTTGATGTATCTGCCGTTGATAAAATAGGTCTCAAAATTCCGGTTCCCTCTGGAGATCAGCGGCGCTCCCGCAAATCCGGCGATCCGGATGCCGCCCTTCTCAAACGATACTTCCATAAGGTTTGCCGCGATCTCCCGCCCGTATACATGGTAGATCACATCCTTCAGGTTCCCGTTGCCGGAAGTGTGGAGTTTGGACTGGCCGTTGTTGATAAACTGGAAGGAGATCTCCGGGTGGGATAAGGACAGGCGGGTCATCAGATCCGCCACATGGCCCGCCTCTGTCATGGCTGTCTTTAGAAATTTGCGCCTTGCCGGCGTATTGTAGAAAAGCTGGCGGACCAGGAAGGTGGTGCCGTCCCTGGCGCCCGTGTCCTCGATGCTTTCCTCTCTTCCTCCGGAAATGCGGTATCTGGTGCCGAATGTCTCTTCTGCCGTCTTGGTGATCAGTTCCACCTGGGAAACAGCCGCGATGCTGGAGAGGGCCTCCCCCCGGAATCCAAGGGAGGCAATATGAGAAAGGTCCTCCGCCGTGCGGATCTTGCTGGTAGAATGCCGCAGGAAAGCGGACGGCACCTGTTCCTTCTCAATGCCGCTGCCATTGTCGGCGATGCGGATATAGGAGATGCCCCCTTCCTTGATCTCCGCTGTCACTGCGGTGGCTCCCGCGTCGATGGAGTTTTCCACTAATTCTTTTACGATGGAGGCAGGACGCTCGATCACCTCACCTGCCGCGATCTTGTCTATGGTGACCGGATCTAATACTTGGATCTTGTTCATCTCTTACCACCTGTTTTTCAATTTGTTCTGCAGTTGATACAGGGTATTCAAAGCATCAATGGGAGTCAGATTGCCAAGGTCCAGGCTCTTGATCTCCTCAATGATATCGTCATCTTTGACGGTGTCAAAGAGCGACATCTGGGCCAGATCCACCTCATCGTACTTCTTGGTCGCGATCTTCGGCTCATGGCCGTGGGCAGCGATATCCTTGATCCGGGTGGTGATGTCCGCGTGGACCAGTTCTTCCACGATCTCCTTGGCCCGGTTGATGACACAGTCCGGCACGCCGGCCAGGCGGGCCACCTGGATGCCGTAGCTCTTATCGGCTCCTCCCTTGACGATCTTCCGCAGGAAGATGATATCGTCTCCCTTTTCCTTCACCGCGATGCAGTAATTGTTGACATTATCGATCTTCCCCTCCAGCTCCGTCAGTTCATGATAGTGGGTAGCAAACAAGGTCTTGGCCCCCAGGAGACGGCTGTCGCTGATATGCTCGATCACAGCCCAGGCGATGCTCAGGCCGTCGAAGGTGCTGGTGCCCCGTCCGATCTCATCCAGGATCAGAAGACTTTTGCTGGTGGCGTTCCTGAGGATATTGGCCACCTCCGTCATCTCTACCATGAAGGTGCTCTGACCGGATGCCAGATCATCGGAAGCCCCCACACGGGTGAAGATCCGGTCCACCAGACCGATATCCGCCTGGGATGCCGGAACAAAGGAACCGATCTGGGCCATCAGCACGATCAGGGCTGTCTGCCGCATATAGGTGGACTTACCCGCCATGTTTGGACCGGTGATGATGGAGATCCGTTTCTTCTTGTCATCCAGATATGTATCGTTGGCGATGAACATGTCCTCCGGGATCATCTTCTCCACCACCGGATGCCGGCCGTCCCGGATATCGATGAGGCCCTTCTCATTGATCCTGGGGCGGACATAATTCCCCCGCTCCGCCACCAGGGCAAGGGAGGCGCAGACATCTACTTTGGCCACCGCCCTGGCGGTGGTCTGGATCCGGAGCACTTCCGCTCCGATCTTGTCCCTCACTTCGCAGTAAAGCTGGTACTCCAAGGCGTAGAGTTTATCCTCTGCTCCCAGGATCGTGTCCTCCAGCTCCTTTAATTCGGGGATGATGTAGCGCTCCGCGTTGGCCAGGGTCTGTTTCCGGGTGTAATAGTCTGGTACCAGATTCTTGAAGGAATTGGTCACCTCCAGATAATAGCCGAACACTTTATTGTAGCGGATCCGCAGGTTCTTGATGCCGGTCTTCTCCCGCTCCTGCTCCTCCAGCTGGGCCAGCCACTCCTTGCCGTCGGATTTGGCGCTCCTTAGGCGGTCCACTTCCTCATTGTATCCGTCCCGGATGATGCCACCTTCCTTCATGGCAATGGGGGGGTCTTCCCGGATGGAGGACTGGATCAGAGAGCAGAGATCCTCCAGAGTGTCCAGTTCCTCATAGATCTCTCTCAGCAGAGGAGACTCCATCTCACGCAACAGATATTGGATATGAGGAAGCATGGAAAGGGAAGTCTCGAAGGCTTTCAGATCCCTTGGATTGGCGGACTGATAAGTGATCTTCCCCACCAGCCGTTCCAGATCGTAGACTGGAGAAAGATACTCCCTCAGTTCTTCCCGGGAGATCGCGTTGTCCTTCAGCTCCTCCACCGCGTCCAGCCGCCACTGGATGGTCTCCCGGTCGATCAGAGGCTGTTCGATGTACTTGCGCAGCAGCCTCGCCCCCATTGCCGTCCTGGTCTTGTCCAGCACCCACAGAAGGGAGCCTTTTTTGTGCTTCTCCCGCAGTGTTTCGCAAAGTTCCAGATTCCTTCTGGTGGAACTGTCCAGGATCATGTATTTTCCCGTCACATAAAAGGAGAGTTTGGACAAGTGAGACAGGGAAGTCTTCTGGGTTTCCTTCAAATACTCCAAAAGCGCTCCCGCGGCGATGATCCCGCAGTCGTATCCGGAGACGCCCAGGGCATCCATGCTGCCGACGTGAAAATGTTCTTTCAGCGCGTTCTGGCAGCCTTCATCGTCAAAATACCAGGGATCCAGAGAGTAGACCGCGATCCCCAGCCGGTCCTTCAAGTCCCCAAGATCCATTCCGCTCATATAAAAAGCCTCATTGCAGATCAGCTCTGAGGGCATGAATTTGTAGATCTCATCAAACAGTTTTTCACTGGTATCCAGTTCCGTCATGAAATAATCCCCGGTCGTCACGTCAGCTACCGAGACCCCATAGCGGTCGGCGATATAGGCGACACACAGGATATAATTATTGCGGGTCTCATCCAGGGCCTGGGTATCCAGGTTCGTTCCCGGAGTCACAATACGGACTACCTCCCGCTTGACCAGGCCTTTGGCCGTCGCCGGGTCCTCCATCTGCTCACAGATGGCCACCTTGTAGCCCCTGGAGACCAGCCGGTTGAGATACCCGTCCACCGCATGGTAAGGGACTCCGCACATAGGCGCCCGCTCTTTCAGTCCACAGCTCTTCCCTGTCAGAGTCAGTTCCAGTTCCTTTGAGACAGTCACAGCATCTTCGAAGAACATCTCATAGAAGTCTCCCAGACGATAGAATAAGATACAGTCCTTATATTCCTCCTTCGTCTTCATGTACTGCTGCATCATCGGCGTTAATTCCTCTATATTGGGTGTCAGTCCAGCCACAGTTCTCTCCTCTTTTGTACAAATTGCTGTTTAAATTTTACATTCCATTATAGCATTTTTCCCCGGAATAAGAAAGCAGATTTTCTCAAAACACATGGTACCTCGGTTTCGGCCCATCGTAGAGCCAGTAGGACAGATATCCGCTCAAAACGATGCCGATGGCGCAAAGACCGGAGAAAATGATCATAAAAGGCAGGCAGATCTGGCCGAAGATATGAAAAGGCAGACCGGTATAATCCCAGACATTCAAATGACACCATTTATTGACGATGATCCCGGTGATAAACTCCATGGAAGTCACAAACACCACGCACCGCAGGACCTGCCGCCACATAGGGTCCTGCCATTTGAGCATCTTCCCCTGGATATCAAAGAAGACAAAACAGATCCCTCCCAGCACAAACATGCTCCAATGAGAGTATCCCCGGAAGAACAACTCAAAGCCATAATAAAGACTGCCGCCCACCGCCCACAAAAACAGATACTCACTCAATTTCTTCATGTAAAAACGCCCTCACTATATATGTTTTTATTACATAGTTTGAGCGTTTTTCGTTTAGAATATAGCTGGGATTTCCTTCATCTCCCCCAGGTAATAGAATCCCCGGCACTCTCTCAGGTCCACATCCACATACTGGCCGATCAGTTCCGGTCCTCCGTGGAAATGGACCAGCAGATTATTGCCAAGCCTTCCGGTCACCATCGTAGGATCGTGGTCGCTGATCCCTTCCACCAGCGCTTCCTGGACGGTGCCTTCATGGACGGCGCAGGCCTTTGACGCGATGGACTGGACTTCCGCAAGCAGCCGGCCAAACCGCTCTTTCGCCACATCTTCCGGGACCTGGTCCTCCATGGCGGCGGCCGGCGTCCCACTGCGCTTGGAGTAGAGGAAGGTAAACGCGCTGTCGTACCGGACCTGCCGCACCACATCCAGCGTCTCCTGGAAATCTTGCTCCGTCTCTCCAGGGAATCCTACGATGATGTCGGTGGTCAGGGAAATATCCGGGACTGCTTCCCTAAGCTTCCTTACCAGTTCCAGATAATGCTCCTTGGTGTAACGGCGGTTCATCTTCTGGAGGATCCGGCTGCTTCCCGACTGGACCGGCAGATGGAGATGACGGCAGATCTTACCGGAATCTGCCATCACCCGGATCAGTTCATCGGAGAGATCCTTGGGGTGGGAAGTCATGAACCGGATCCGTCGGATGCCCTCTACCTCCTCTACTTTCCGCAGAAGCTGGGCGAAGGTCATAGGCTCATCCAAAGTCTTCCCGTAAGAATTTACATTCTGCCCCAGCAGCATGATCTCGGTCACGCCGTCCTTGGCCATCCTTTGGATCTCTCGCAGGATCGCCTCCGGCTCTCGGCTGCGCTCCCGTCCCCGGACATAGGGAACGATGCAGTAGCTGCAGAAATTATTGCAGCCGAACATGATATTGATGCCGGATTTGAAGGCGTATTTGCGCTGGTTTGGAAGATCCTCCACAATCTGATCCGTATCCTTCCAGATATCGATCACCATTCGGTCGGACAGAAGGCGCGTGACCAGAAGTTCCGCAAATTTATAAATATTGTGGGTCCCGAAGATGATATCCACAAAAGAATAACTGTTCTTTAACTTCTCCACTACCTGAGGCTCCTGCATCATGCATCCACACAGGGCGATCATCATGGCCGGGTTCTTTTTCTTCCGTGGTTTCTGCTGTCCAAGCCTGCCATAGAGCCTGGAATTGGCGTTCTCCCGGACAGTGCAGGTGTTGTAGATCACGAAATCCGCCTGCGCTTCCGGCGCCTCCTGGTATCCCACGGCTTCTAGGATCCCCCGCAGCTTCTCCGAATCTCTGGCGTTCATCTGACAGCCAAAGGTCACCACGGCATAAGAAAGGGGACGCCCAAGCGTCTCCTTTCTCTCCCGGACCAATTCTTTGGCTTTCTCTATGAAATAATACTGTCTTTCCGGTTCTCTTGTAGGTATCTGTTCAAGCATATGCACTCTAACCTTGTCATCCCTTCGCTTTTCTTACTCAAAGCGGACCTTCATGTATCCTTTGATGGCCTCCACGCATTTCTCAAACCCCAGCTTTCCGCTGTTCAGGCAGAGGTCGTAATTGCGGGCATCCTCCCACTGATGGCCGGTATAATACCGGTAGAACTCGCCCCTGTACTTATCTGTCTTCTCGATATATCGCTCCATCTCCTGCTCCGTCATGCTGTGTCGTTCCATGGCCCGCTGCAGGCAGAACTCCTTATCCGCATGGATGAAGACACTCATCACATTCGGATAGTCCCGCAGCACGTAATCCGCGCAGCGGCCCACGATCACACAGGATTCTTTCCCCGCCAGATCCTTGATGATCTTGGCCTGGTAATTGAAGAGATTCTCATCCGAGACGAATCCACTGCTCTCCGGCGGCAGCAATTCTCCCTCATAGGGACGTTTCAACACCTTGAACCAGCTGCTGATCTTCAGTCGCTCGTCCGCCTGGCCGAAGAGCCGCTCATTGATGCCGCTTTCCTCAGAAGCCATCTTTAAGATCTCCCGGCTGTAGCAGTTGACGCCCAACTCCTTTGCCAGCATGGCCGCGATTGTTTTCCCGCCGCTTCCATACTGTCTGGCGATGGTGATCACGATATTTTCCATAAGTCATCCCCCTCTATTCACCTAAATATGCTTTCTTGATAGAGTCATTGTCCAACAGGTCAGAAGCCTTTCCTTCCAAAACGATATTCCCGGTCTCCAGAACATAGCCTCTGTCCGCGATGGCCAGGGCTTTTTTGGCGTTCTGCTCCACCAGGAGCACGGTAGTGCCGCCATCACTGACCTCCTGGATGATGGAGAAGATCTCGTTGACCATTATAGGAGACAGCCCCATAGACGGCTCGTCCATCAGGATGATCTTCGGCTTGGACATCAGCGCCCGGCCCATGGCCAGCATCTGCTGTTCCCCGCCGCTCAAAGTTCCGGCCATCTGGTTCCGCCGCTCCTTCAGTCTTGGAAAACGTTCATACACCTTTTCCAACGTCTGTTCGATCTCGTTCTTATCTCTCCTTGTATAGGCCCCCATCCTGAGATTCTCATAGACGCTCAGGTCCGAGAAGACCCTCCGGCCTTCCGGCACATGGGCCATTCCCAGGGACACGATCTTATGTGCCGGCATCTTGGTCAGTTCCTTTCCCTCAAACAGCACAGATCCGTTTTTGGGGGCGATCAGGCCGGTAATGGTGTGGAGGATCGTCGTCTTCCCCGCGCCGTTGGCGCCGATCAGAGCGATCACCTCCCCCTGGTTTACCTCGAAGGAAACCCCCTTGATTGCCTGGATCACACCATAGTAAACCTCCAGGTCTTTGATCGTAAGCATTGCCATAGCCTTTCCCCCCTATTCTCCCAGATACGCGTTGATCACCTGAGGAGCGTTCAGCACCTGGCTGGTCTCACCCTGGGCCAGGATCTGTCCGAAATTCAGAACGGTCAGTTCCTCACAGATGCCGCTTACCAGTTTCATGTCATGCTCGATCAGAAGGATCGTCATGTGGAATTCATCCCTGACGAACCGGATCGTATCCATCAGTTCCCCTGTCTCATTGGGATTCATGCCGGCCGCCGGTTCATCCAGGAGCAGGAGTTTCGGCTCTGTGGCCAGAGCCCTGGCGATCTCCAGCTTCCGCTGCTTTCCGTAAGGGAGGTTGGAAGCCTTGATGGCCGCTTCCTCTTCCAGTCCGAATACTTTTAAAAGCTCCATGCCCTTTTCATCCATCTCTTTCTCAACCTTCCGGTATTTGGGCAGGCGCAGGATTCCTGTCAGAGCGGAATAAGGGTGGTGGTTGTGGAGCCCGACTTTCACATTATCCAGAACCGATAATTCCTTAAACAGACGGATATTCTGGAACGTCCTGGCAATCCCGTTTTTGTTGGTCTCTATGGTCTTCTTTCCTGTGATATCACTGCCATCCAGGAGTACTTTTCCGGTGTCCGGCTTATATACGCCGGTCAGCAGGTTGAACACGGTGGTCTTGCCGGCGCCGTTTGGGCCGATCAGACCGTAGAGCTGTTCCTTGCGGATGGAAAGGTCGAAACTGTCTACCGCCCGCAGCCCTCCAAAGGAGATTCCAAGATTCTTTACATCTAATAACGCAGCCATGGCTATTTAACCTCCTTTTTTCTGGTCTTTAAGAACGCCAGATGCCGTTCTCTCCACTCGATGGACTTAGGCGCCCAGTTAAACAGCATCATAACGATCAGGACGATGGCGTAGATCAGCATCCGGTAGTCGGACAGTTCCCGGAGCATCTCCGGGATCATCGTCAGGATCACGGAGGCGATGATGGAGCCACGGATATTCCCGATGCCTCCAAGGACCACGAATACCAGGATCATAATGGACATATTATATCCGAAATTATTGGTCGTAGCCGTCAGGGTGGACAGATTGTGGGCGTACAGCACCCCTGCCAGCCCTGCCAGGGCCGCGGAGATGGTAAATGCCATCAGCTTGTATTTTGTCACATTGATCCCCACGGATTCTGCCGCGATCCGATTGTCACGGATTGCCATGATCGCCCGCCCTTCTCTGGAATTCACCAGATTGGTCACGATGAATAAGGTAAGGAGGAGCAACAGGATCCCAGCCAGAAACGTAGAGTCGGGCGGAGTCCCTGTGATCCCCTGAGGGCCGTTGATGATCACCATTCCGTCCGGCTCCATATTCAGGGACATCACGTCCTTCATGGAAAAATGGAATCCGTTGGAATCCTTGCCGATCCAGAGCACATTCACTAGATTCTTGATGATCTCACCAAAAGCCAGCGTTACAATGGCCAGATAGTCTCCTTTCAGGCGAAGGGCCGGGATCCCGATGATGATCCCGAAGACCGCGGCTGAGACCGCGCCGATCAAAAGAGCCAGGAAAAACCGCAGCGGCCCGACAGTGATCACATCCTGGGTGCATTTGGAGAAAAACGCGCTGGAAAACGCTCCCACACACAAGAATCCCGCATGGCCAAGACTTAATTCTCCCAGGAATCCGACCACCAGATTCAGGGAAACCGCCAGGATCGCATACATACACAGAGGCACCATCAGTCCTTCCATCAGACTGGACATGCTTCCTGTGGAGATCAGGACCTGGACGATCACAAACGCGGCGATGACCATGCCATAAGTGATCAGGTTGCTTTTTGTTGTTTTCTTCATCTTCTTCAACATCTTAGTCCACCTACACTTTCTCCTGAATATTCTTGCCGAGGATACCTGTAGGCTTCACCAGAAGAACGATGATCAGGACCGCGAATACGATCGCATCCGCCATCTGAGAGGAAATATAGGCTCTTGCCAGGATCTCGATCACGCCAAGAAGGATGCCGCCCAGAAAGGCGCCGGGAATCGAACCGATGCCGCCGAATACCGCCGCCACGAAGGCCTTTATGCCGGGCATGGCTCCGGTGTAGGGGGACAGGCTTGGATAGGCGGAGCACAAAAGGACCCCTGCCACAGCCGCCAGCGCGGAGCCGATGGCGAAGGTCAGGGCGATCGTACCATTCACATTGATCCCCATCAACTGAGCGGCGCCCTTGTCCTCTGACACGGCGCGCATGGCCTGTCCGGCCTTGGACCTGCGGATAAAGAGCATCAGGACGACCATGATGACGATGCAGACGATGATCGTCACGATAGTCTCCCCTGAGATACTCAGGCTCCCGCCTGCCAGCGACAGACCAGACCAGCTGATGACACTCTGGAAGGACTGGTTATTGGGCCCGAAGATCAGAAGCGCCAGATTCTGCAGGAGATAGCTGACGCCAATGGCCGTGATCAGAACAGCCAGCGGAGAAGAAGCATTCCGCAGAGGTTTGTAAGCGACGCGTTCGATCAATACACCCAGAACAGTACAGGCGACCACTGCCACAAGCACACTTGCCATCGGCGGCAGTCCTGAAGTAGTCATACAGGTCAGCGCCACATAAGCGCCGATCATGATCACATCTCCGTGGGCAAAGTTCAGCATCTTGGCGATCCCGTATACCATGGTGTACCCCAGGGCGATGATCGCGTAGACGCTTCCCAAGCTCAATCCGTTGATCAAATAAGAAATAAAATCCATACACACACCCTCTCATCCTTCTTATCGTGATATAAAGGGCTGCCAAAAAAGGCAGCCCTCTATTCTTCTGTAACCGATATTACATTGCTTCGTAAGCACCGTTAGAGATAATGACTGCTTTAGCTTCCTTGGAAGGCTCTCCGTCCGCGGACCAGGTGATCCCCGCGCCGGTCAGTCCGTCGATGGTGATCTCCGTCATGGCTGTCTTCATGGCGTCGCACATATCGGAGATACTCATATCCGGTGTGACGTCTGCCTGCTCGGCCGCAGCTTTGATCGCGTAGATGCAGTCGTAGGCGTCTGCCGCGAACTGGATCGGAGTGATATCAAAGGCCTCCTCGTAAGCGGCTACAAACGTCTGTGTCATCTCGTCCTCACTGTTGGCTGTAAATGGAGTCAACAGCATCACGCCCTCTGCCAGAGAGGTGTCAAATCCTTCTACGCCCAGCAGTCCGTCCAGACCATCACAGCCGAAGAATTTTGGGGCATATCCCATGTTGTCTGCCTGAGTCAGGATCAGGGAAGCCTCCTGATAGTAGATCGGCAGGAACACCAGATCCGCGCCGGAACTCTTGGCCTTCTGGAGCTGTACGGAGAAGTCTGTCTTGCTGTCGGCGGTAAAGGCTTCAGCAGCTACTACGTCCAGTCCTCTTGCCTGGGCTTCTGTGGCGAAGTTCTGGTAGATACCAGAAGAGTATACATCTGAACTGTTGTAGATCACGGCGATCTTCGTGCCCAGATTGTTGTCCGCGATATAGTCCGCGGAAGCAGTACCCTGACTGGGATCTGAGAAGCACATACGGAACGCGTTGTCATACTGGATGCTCTCAACCGCTGTAGCGGAAGGAGTCAGCTGGAACATGTTGTCCTCATAGGTTTCCTTAACGACTGCCGTACAGGGATTGGAAGTCACTGTTCCCACTAGCATCTGCATTCCCCAGTCTTTCAGCGTATTGTACGCGTTGACAGACTTCTCAGAATCACTCTGATCGTCCTCAAACTGGAACTCTACCTGCTTACCGTTGATCCCTCCGGCAGCGTTGATCTCATCTACCGCCAGCTGGGCGCCATTCTGCACAGCTGTGCCGTATGCCGCGGCATCTCCTGTGGTCGGACCGATCCCTCCGATCATAAATGTATCTGAGTTGGAAGCCTGCTCCTCTTCACTGCCTCCGCAGGCAGCCAGCGCAGTAAGCGCCAGTGAAGCCACAAGCACAAGACTTGCCGCCTTTTTCATTTTCATAACAATTCCTCCTTAAAATATCTCATTTCTTTTATACCTGATTGTTTTAAATATTACCCCCCAGGGCCGCGTTTGTCAACTAAAAATCCCTAGTTTATCACACAAACTGGTTCCTGGCCGCGTCATATTCATGATCGATCGACCTGAGCGTATAGATGAGCGCCCCCCTATCCGCGCCCAGGTCTTCGCACAGAGCGTCCAGAGACGGATATTGGTCCCGGAGCTTTGTGTTCACTACGCTAAGGAGCATCACTGGGTCTTTGGGAAGTTCCATTTCCACCATACACCCTCCTTTCTGTCACCAGCAGATCCATAGGCTGGTCAAAGGGTTCCGTGGGAACTCTTTTCACCAGCTGGAGCTCAAAGGCCAGACCCACGCGAAAAAGGCCCGGATGGCCGGACAGAAAACGATCGTAATAACCGCCTCCATATCCCAGCCTGTTCAAGGCCTCGTCAAAAGCAACGCCCGGCACTATGGCCAGGCCTTCTTCTCCGTCTCCTTCTCTTCCCTCTTCCGGTTCCAGGATGCCATAGGTCCCCGGACGCAGACGGTCCAGACCTGTCAGCTCATAGAAACGGATCTGGGATTCCCGCACCTTCGGGACCCAGACCTGCTTGTCCCTTCTCCAGGCTTCCTGGATGATCTCCCGGGTCCTGATTTCGCTCCCCATATCCACATAACAGTAAATATGGCGGGCTTCTCGAAAACAGGCAAGACCGGTCAGGATGGCCGCCGCCGCCCCGCTGTCTTCCATCCAGCGCCTCTCTGTCAGCGCCGAGCGCTCCTTCTTGAGCCGTCTTCTAATTTCCTCTTTTGTCTTCCGCTCTGCGTCCATACTTTTCACCCAGATCCGTGATGCTGCCATCCGGTTCCTCGATAGAGATGTTGTCTAACTGACTCCTCAGATTCTGTTTAAAAGCGTCGATATACTCCCTGCGCAGGATCTGCTGCTCTTTGCGCTCTGCCTGGGTCAGTCCTTCTGCCTTGGACTTATGATACAGTTCATTGATGCGAGCGATCTTCTGTTCATCCATCTTGCTTTCGTCCTCTCTGACGGTATTTGTTCAAACCTCCGCTTTATCTTACACCATCCTGGCCGGGAAGTCTACGTTAACTGGAATAATTTTCGAGAAAACCGTAGAGCTGGGCTTCTCCTTCCACATATTTCCCGTTCCGCACTTCTTCCCTTAAGGAAGCGGGAAGGTCGTCAAACCGAATATCCGTATATTCATATGGTGTCTGTCTATCGCTGAGATAGACCACGATATATCCGTTTACTTCCATCAGATAATAGCAGTCTTCCTTCAGTGCGGCGCCATCGGCAGTGACAGATTCCTCCTCTTCCAAAGACGGATTCTGTTCCTGCGTCTCCTCTTCCGTCTGAGCCTGAGCCTTCTCCTTCGCTTTCTGGAAGGTAAACTGATAGGCGCAGGTGATTACCAGGACCGCGATGATCGCTACCGCGAAAAAGCCAATTCCGTACTTGTTCTTCATAAGGACAACCCCTTTTTTAGTACAGTATTGGCTGTTTTCAAAAAAATATACGTGTCCTCTCTATCGAAGGAGATGCAGTTTCCGGCATAGGGCGATCAGCTTGGTCCCTTTGGGTACTTCTCTTAATTCCGCCTCTGTCAGACCTCCGAACAGAATCAGGGCCACGCCGTAGACAGCGGTCGCCACGATGAGAGCCACCACTGTGGCAATCTGTGTCCCCGCAAACAAGTCAAACAGCAGATGCGCCAGAAGCGCCGAGATGCCCATCAAGACGGATGCCGCGATCGGGATCAGGAAGGTCCTCTTCTGCTCCTGCACATATCCTACCTCTTCCCGCAGCGAGTGGGCGTTTAAGATGCAGGTGGCTCCGGAGAATACGATCTTGCTTATGACCACCGCATAGACACCCCACTGGAACACCACCATCATGATGAACAAGGCCACGACATGGATCCCTAGGGCGATCGCCGCGTTGCGGACTGGGAGCATCATCTGGTCCATACCCTGAAGGACCGCGTTGGTGACGGTGGAGAGACAGTAAAAGATAACGGACAAGGCCCCTACCTGCAGGATCCGGGCCGCCTCCGTGTTGTTCTCCGTGAAGAACAGAAGATCCAGGATGGGTTTCGCCAGGACCAGAAGTCCCACTGCGCTGGGGATTGCGATCATCATGTCAAACTTGGCAAACAGGGCAATCTTCCGATGGACCTGCTTGCGGTTCCCGGCTTTCACCGCCGCCACCAGACTCGGGATCAGGGAGGTGGCCAGCGCGTTGGAAAAGGCCAAGGGAACATTGATGACGGTATCGTATTTTCCGCTTAAGATTCCCACGTAGACCGCGTACTCTGCCTCCTGGTGCCCCTGGGCCGCCATGATGGAACCGAACATGGCGTTGTCCACCACGCCACACAGGTTATAGACGGTGGAGCTTAAAAGCACCGGCGCGATGGTGATGAGCAGGATCTGAAAGATCCGCCTGTAACTCTCCCGCTTCCTGGTACGGTCCCGGCGCATCTGGCGCTTAAGGACGCGGCGGAAGACAAGATAGATGAAGATCAAAAATAAAAGAGCGGCCCCGGCTCCCGCCACCGTTCCCAGGGTGCCGCCCGCCGCAGCGAAAGCATAGCCCAGAGACCCGTCGGAGGCGGCGCGGCCGGCTTTCAAGAGCAGGTAAGCGCCAAGGACACTGACCACCGCGTTGACGATCTGTTCCAGCACTTGAGAAAAGGCGGTGGGAATCATGGATCCGTTCCCCTGGAAGAACCCCCGGAACACTCCGAGAAGGGCCACAATGAGGATACAGGGGGCAAGGACCCTGAGAGCATAGGCGCTTAGGCTCATGGCCATGATCTCAGAGGCGATAAAACCAGCCCCCAGAAAAATGATGAGCGCCGCCGTCCCTCCTGCCGTGACCGCAAAGACCAGGGCTCCCCGGAAGACTTTGTACGCATTCCTGTACTGCCCTACCGCCACTCTTGCTGACACCAGTTTGGATACCGCCAGAGGAAGGCTGTAGGAAGTCAGCGTCAGGGCGATGGCATAAATCTGGAATGCCACTCCGTAATAGCCCATCCCCGTATCTCCCATGATGTTGACCAGAGGAACCCGGTAGACCGCGCCGATGATCTTGGTGATGACACCGGCGATGGCAAGGATGGACCCTTGTACCAGAAAACTTTTCCCGCTTGATTTCTTCTTGTTCGCCATGCTTTTCTATCCTATCGTAATCTATCGTAATATTTTCAGTTTTTGCAGGATCTTTTCCTGCAGTTCCTCCATGACCCTGCGCTCTCCATCTTCCATATGATCGTACCCGGACAGATGTAGGATCGAATGGACCACCAAGAAAGCATATTCCCGCTTCACTCCGTGCCCATACTCTTCCGCCTGTGATAACACCTTCTCCTTTGAGATCACAATGTCGCCCAGCATCAGTCTTCCCGACTCCGGGTCAAAGCAGTCGGGCCGCTCTTCCAGAAAATCAAACACACCCGGCTTTTGGTATTCGATCATGGGAAAAGAAAGCACATCTGTGGGACGGTCAATGCCCCGGAATTCCCGGTTCATTTCCCGGATCTGCTCATCCATAGTAAGAAGCAGATTCACCTCTGCTTCATAAGGACATCCCAGCTCATCCAGCGCGGCCTCTGCCGCGGCCTCTGCCAGACCCCAGGTATCCAGCGGCAGCATTTGCCCTCCCTCTTCCTCCAGATACACGGTCATGAACGTCTCCTCCTGCCTCTTCCTCTATTTCTTGAAGATCGGCTTTCGTATTCTTCATAGGCCTTGACGATCTTCTGCACCAGCGGGTGGCGCACCACGTCCCTGCTGGTCAGGTGACAGATGCTGATATCCTCGATCTGGCGGACTACAGCCGTCGCCACATCCAGGCCGGACACCTGTCCGGCGGGGAGGTCTTTCTGTGTCTCGTCCCCTGTGATCACCACCTTCGAGCCAAACCCGATCCGGGTCAGGAACATCTTCATCTGAGCGGGAGTGGTATTCTGGGCTTCGTCCAGGATGATAAATGCATTGTCCAGAGTGCGTCCCCGCATATAGGCAAGGGGCGCCACCTCGATCAGGCCCTTTTCAGAATTCTTCAGGAAACTTTCTGCTCCCATGATCTGATAAAGGGCATCGTAAAGAGGCCGGAGATAGGGGTCAATCTTGCTCTGCAGATCGCCGGGCAGGAAACCCAGCTTCTCTCCGGCTTCGATCGCTGGCCGGGTCAGGATGATCCTGCCCACTTCATTGTTCCGAAAGGCGGTGATCGCCATGGCCATGGCCAGATATGTCTTCCCTGTTCCGGCCGGCCCAAGTCCGAAGACGATCATCTGTCTGCGGATCGCATCCACATATTTCTTCTGTCCCAGGGTCTTGGGCTTGATCGGCTTGCCCTGCAGTGTGTGGCAGATGATATCCCGGTCGATCTCAAGGACCTCGTCCTCCTGCCCTTCCATGGCAAGCGCCAGTGTGTAGTCCACATTCTGCTCCTGGATCGTGTTTCCTCTTTTTGACAACTCGGCAAGCTGGGAGAGGACGCTTTTGGCCCTCTCTACCTGAGCGGACTCTCCTAAGATCTTCACGCTCCCGTCCCTGGCGATCAGCGTGACATGAAGGGCGCGCTCTATTTTTTTCGCGTAGGCATCCAACTGTCCGAAGATATTTTTCTCATGCTCAGCAGGAATCTCAATTACTGCTTCCATCATTCCCATCTGCTTCTTCTCCTGACTGTTCATTCTGGGGAAGTTCGATCAGCTTCGAAGGAGCCTCTTCCCCGATCGGCATGAGGACGGTCAGCGTCCCCTTTGCCTGGGCCGTATGAGACCCTGTGTATATTTTAACATCATTCTCAATAATTTCTACCCCTTTTTTCCCTAAATCTTCGCAATAGCCAGAAAACCTGGCGGTGAGATTCTCCCGGATCTCCTGAGCGGAATATGCTTTTTCCGACTCCTCATAGGGGCGGATCGTGCGCGCCCCCCAGGAAACCGGAAGATAAAAATTCCCAAATAGACGACCCTGCCACTGGACGGAATCCCCATGGAAATGCTCATAGGAATGGCTGAACGATCCCAGGCTTACACGAAGGCTTCCCAGCCTGAGAAAATACTGGGCCTTCTCGATCCCAAGTTCTTTTTTCTCCTGGTACGTCAGCGGCATCTCGTCCTCATAGGGAAGTTCCACCTGGCCGATGATGTCCGCGTCGGAGACGTGATACTGGAAACCGATGACTTCTTTCGCGTCATTTATGACAGGCACCTGGCCGGACACCAGGATCTCTCCTTTCTTGACGGCGGCTCCTTCCTCCACCTGGGGGACGCCCTGTCTGACGATCATGCTGGTGATGACACAGTCCTGGCCGGACACCAGGTCCATGGCTGTTTCCGGTTCCGGCCGCTCTTCCTCCTGCGAAGTGGCGGTCTCATTTTCCTTCACCTGCACCAGAAGCCGGGTGCCTTCGATGGAAGCGGACACCCAGATGATATTGTTATACTGTCTCCGGATATCTTTGACAATCTGACCGCAATCGATGTCCCTGACCGGCATACCGTTTCTTACATCCGTGGACTGGAGGAATTCCAGAAGGTCCTCATCAGTGTATGTAAGATTTCCCCGGATCTCGATATTCCACAGAAAACCGGAGAAGAGCCAGATCAGACACAGGCACAGGAGAGCCCCGGCGAAGAACACCTTCCTTCTGCGATATTTCTGTAAAAAAAAAGGAAGACCGAACCGCTTTACGATCACTGCTTTTGTTCCTGTCTTCCTGATGATCGGTTTTAATTTTCGAAATCCCCGGATGGAAATATTCATCTCATAAGAACCGCCGGAAGGCTTGATGTCCCAGAGAAAAATATTCTTGTGGCCGCAAGCGTTGAGAAACCGTTCCGCATAAGTCCCCTTGACCCGAATCCGAAGATATCCCTTGAAATAGCGGATGAGTCTTGGCAGCAATCTGTTTGCCTCCCTTAGTGATGATATTCGATGGACTTGATATAGCCGCTGATCTTCATCTCATCGTTGGTATAGTAGACGACCTGCAGGGCACGGCCAGTCACCTTGATCTGTCCGCCCTTGATCAGAATCCTCACCATCTCTTCCGTGTATTCCAAGATCCCGCGATAATTCTCCAGACGAAGTTCACTCTGGCCAAGGACATTCAAGACCGGCATACCCATGACCACGTCCCTGGGGAACTCAGAGACCCGGAGGATTTTGTCCCGGAGGGGTCGCTCTTTGCCCTCCGCTTCCTGTTCCTGCTTCTTTGCCTTCATAAAAACGCCATATTATCAATTTTACAATAATCTATGAGCCACCTGGAGAAAATATGCATGACCCCTTCAAAGCTTTTCATAGCCGCCGACTGAGATGACAGAGGAAAATCGTCGGAATCCCAAGCTTTACCGCGGCGCAGGCGCCGGCCGCCGGCCAGATTACCGCCCTCTGGCCCCGGGCAGTGAGCCCGGAGGTGCGGATTCGGAGGAATGTTCCCGCGAGACTGTCTTTCCCTCCATAGAATGCCCTCAAGATCTTAAATACCGCCAGTGTCTGCACAGCGGCAAAAAAGCCGAGCACGAACTTCTCTCCGGTCCTCTGTCTCCCGGACAACAAGCCCGCCAAAGCCATCAGCCATCCAAGGATGGTAGCTGTATGATGAATCCAGGTACAGATTGTCTCTTCTCTTTTTCCCATGACCAACGCCTGCCTTTCTCTCCTCCATTGTAACGGATTTCCCTGTCAAAATATAGCAAAAGAAATCGCAAATTCCTACAAAAAGGGACAAGGTATTTTCAGTTTGGGCCGGGGTATTTTTAAAAATACCCCGGCCCCATTGTGGCATATGGCTTTCTCTTAAAGACTTCTTTCGCTTTGGAATCAACTCTTGATTCCATCGTGGAATAATTCCGTACCAGATCCCGCCGGATTTCTTTCCTGCTCCGTTTTTCTCTTCTCATCTGCAAAACTCCTTACATCAATATACTTCTATATATGACCATAACAGGAAAATATTCCACTTCTGTTAATCCAAGTTTAAATTTGGGTTAAATCCTAAAACTCCATGACCTCCGTCACGGCAAATCCCACTGCCGGGCCCTGGACTTCCACGGTGAACCCGCCGGACAGTTGGGGTACCGGAACAGCCGGCACTGGCAACGGTTCATAGGGAAGTTCCGGCTCCCTTCTGTGCCCGGGCACCCGCTTGTAATATCCCGGCACGTTCAAACTTTCCAGCTGTCCTTCCTTGTAGATGGCGCCGTCACCGATGGCGCGGGACTTCTTCTGTCGTCTCAGCTCCAGTTCCTCCCGCAGCGCCTTTTCTTCCTGCTCCCTCTCAATGGCCCTCTTTTTCCTGGTCTCTGTCAGGGCTTCATCCGAGAATCGCCGAAGCTTCCGGTTCCCCCGCAGGAGCAGCTTCTCCATGGAGCGTATCGCGGCTTTGGCCCTGGCCTGATCCTTCTCACTGCCAAACATGGTCATCAATTTCAGAGCAAAGATGCTCCTTCTGGCCTCCTGCATAGCATTCTGCACCATGGTCTTAGTCTTGGCTCTGGCCATCAGATTGTAGGCCCAGGCGATCTGATAGGATGAGGATGAACTGATGCGGAATTTCTTCGCTTCTTCTTCCGCCGGAGAAGGCAGCATATCCCAAATCGTTCCCTCCTGATCCTGTTTCTGAATCTGTTTCAAAACGGCAGGCTCCCGCTCCTGCTTCCAGAAGATGGCCTGATCTTCCTCCAGCCAGACACCGGCGCCGACTCCCATGCCAGCCAGTTTGCGCAGGCACTCGATCAGCGCCTTGGTCCTGCGGTCATAGTTTTCCTCCCCTCCATGAAGGCCAGCCAGAAACTCATCGGACAGGATCAGCACCGCCCCGTCCCCCATGTCATCCAGGACCTGGCTCAAGATGTCTCTTTTCCCGCCGGAGACCGGCTGCTCCACTGCGATATGGACCTTGGGATACTGTGCCCTTAACTGCTCCAGAAAGGAGTGGAACGCCTGGTTCACACGATTCCCTTCCGTCCCCGTCTTCTCGAAGGTGACTTTATCTCCGCTTGCCGGACCGCGCAAAACGCCCTGCCCCGCTCCCGTTTCCAACGCCTTTGTCTTCATATCCACAGACAGTGCAGGGTCCCCGGCCCCCTGATTTCTCAGCACATCTGTCTGAAACCTGATTTCTTTCATATCCGTCCACCACCTCTTATTTAGGATATCGGCGGATTCCCGTGGAAGTAAAGAGGATGAGGAAAATTTGCCGCTGTTTCTGGATCCCGGGCACTATCTGCGTTATTTTTCTTCCTTTCCTGCCGAAGTATAAGAATAAAGATAGAATATTTTTGTTTTTCTGTCTTTTACAGCTTATCTTTTAAGAAAGGAGGGAAAACATATGGCAATCAACGGAATCTATTCCTATGGGATGGGATCGGGATATTACAGTTACCAGGCGGCTGTCAACAATGCGCGCCTTGTGCAGGCATTGTCCCGCAACCCGCAGATCCAGAGCGCGGCAGACTCGATACCGGCAGTCAGCAGCACCAGCTCCTTAAAGGACAGTCTTGACTTCGTAAAGTCATACAATTCCAGCATGTCCTCGCTGATGCAGGCGGCCATGGACCTTAAGAGCACCAACTCTTCCGGCGTTATGCAGAATTATAATGTCACCAGTTCCGACTCTGCTGTCGCGGAAGCGTCCAAGAATCTGCCGATCCGCACCGCTGGTGACATCACGCTTGCCGTTGTTCAGACTGCCCAGGCTCAGACAAATGTCAGCGCCTCGGTGAACGCCTCACAGGCCGCGACGGAAGCGATTGATTTTACCATCAGCGGCATCGGTGGTTCCGCCAGGATACAGGTGGATGCTTCCTATGAAAGCGGCGCGGCAAAGACAAACGCCCAGATGCTCCGGGAAGCAGCTCAGCAGATCAATGACCAGGATGTGGGTGTGCGTGCCACTGTGGTAGAAGAAAACGGAGAAGCTTCTCTGCTTCTCGAGAGTGCAAGGACCGGACAGTTCTATGGCTTCCAGACAAGCGGACAGATGGGCGCGGCTGCGGGAGCCGACCAGGTCCAGACGGCCGGTGCGGACGCACAGTACAGTGTTACTGAAAATGGCGTCACCAGAGATTATTCGTCATCCAGAAATGACATCACTCTGAACGGCGGCAGGATCAGTGTCAGCTTAAAAGGCACTGGAGAAACCACGATCCGCTCCGATGTGGACCCGGATAACGTTGCTTCCGCCCTGCAGAACCTGACGGATAAATACAACAACGCTCTGAAGGTGTTAAATGACAACTATGGACGGGGGACCGGCGTAGACCGTCAGCTCCGGAATCTTGTCCGTGGACTCGGCGCGGAAGAATCCCTGGAAATGCTTGGAATCACTGTGAATAAGGACGCGACGCTCAACTTTGACGCGGAAGTCCTGGCGGAAAACATGGAAAAGAATCCTTCCCTGATCAAGGATCTGATCTCCGGTACAGGCGGGATCGCCGATACAGCTTTCAACAAGGCTGTCGGTGGGATGAACATGAATTCCAGTTCTCTGATCAACGAGGATATCTCCAATCTCCAGTATGAGAATATGTACAACAATCCGTTCCAATTTCTGGGCATGTACTCCAGAGGGAATTCCTACCTGCAGAATAATTTCTACGCGGTAGGTCTGATGATGAATTACTTAGTATAAGGACGGCGGTCAAAGGCTTCCACCCGGTTTCTAACGCGGGCGGAAGCCTTTTTTATACCAGTCCGGGATCGTCTCCCATCTTAAGAAGTGCCAGAGACAGCATGATGGAGACCCTGTGCTGATTCTCGGTGATGTCATAGCCCAGGATGTCTTTGATCGTATTCAGCTTATATTTCAAAGTGTTCCGGTGGAAATACAGGGCCGATGCAGTCCGCAGCATATTGCATTCATTTTCAAAGAACACCTTCAGCACTTCCACATAGTTCGTCTCATTTGCCCTGTCATGATCGATCAGCTTACCCAGGGTCATCCTGACAAATCCGGGATAGATGGACTCCTCCTTCCGGTCCGTCAGAATCTGATAGATGCCAAGATCCTCATAGCGGACAAGGGATTCCGGAACGATACGCCCGGCCATCTCATAGGCCGTGATCCCAGTCTCGTAAGAGCGGCGCAGGTTTTGAAACCTCTTCTCCACAGTGCCTTCGCCTCCATGGAGGCCCGGTTCCTTTGCCAACAGGTCTTTCAGCGCATCCTCCAATTCCTCTCTCCCATATCCGGCGGACAAAAAGACCAGCATTCCCTGTTCCTCATAGGAAAGGCTCCTTGGGAGGGCATACTGCACAGCTTTGGCGATCCGCTTCCACGCGCCCTTGTCCGGGGCCTCTCCTGGATAGCCCAGGATCGTTATGCTGTAGGACATGTTCTGGAAATAACCATTCCTCTCAAAATGGGTCCGGTACAGCCTGTCGTCTTCCGGGTAATAGATGGCGTTTTTCAGCGCCGCGATCAGGTTCGTCTCGTTGCGCTCATCGCTGATGATGATCTCAGAAAACCGACGCATGATATCGATAAAGGAGGTCTCCCAGCTTGCGCAGAACAGAGGAAAACGCATCGCGTTGCAGTATGCGATAATCTCATCGGTAAACAACTGCTCCTGTTTTGCCACCACCAGCCCGCCCGCGTGGACACGCAGCAGGGCGTCAATGAATTCCCGCAGCCCTTCCTCAGAATCATAATTCAATCCCGAATTGAAGATCAGTTCATCTCCATGGAGCAGATAGGCAAAGTCCGGCCGCTCCATGATATGCACCCAGCTGATCTTCTTCCCAAAGCAGCTCTCTGTCAAAAGCTCCACCTCATAGTCCGCATAGATTTCCTTGTACAATTTACTTAATTCGACCGCCATGTTTTCTCTCCTATCGTTTGAACTTATTCCGTGCTGATCTCCTGGGACATATTTTCACACTTTTTTTGTCATCTGTAAACATAGGAACTTTCTTCCATACGTGTTATAGTATGGGTGGAAACGAAAAATCTGTATTCCCCGACCAGTTGTTTCCATATGATAAACTTCAGATCGCAAAAAGTCCAAGGCCGTATTCCCTTGGACTTTTTGTCTTCGACTGTCACTGCCGGATCTCTTCAATCCATTCTTTCTTCAGGCACCAGACAGCTCCCTGGAGATTCCGGCGCTCCGTCTTGCGGATATCGAAAATTTTCTGCCAGCTTTCAGTCACTTTCTCCCGCAGCGCCGGGTGCCGCATATCCTGGAACAATTCCATGCCGTCCTGGATTCCCCTCTTCCGGAGGGTTTCCTCAAAAGCCATCCGCTCCTCTTTGTCTCCGATATACGCCAGATTCAGGACCTGTCCCCAATTCTCCCGGTCAAAGAGGATCAGCTCGGATGCCGGGACCCGAAGCTTCAAAAGCTTAATATCCGGACCGGCACCCGCCCACACAGGGTCATAGAACAGCCATATCGGGGACTCCGCCTGCTCAGGTTTCTGTACCCTGGCAGCAAAATATCTTATAAAAAAGTCGTAGGCCGTCTCGAAGATCCAGGCCGTCTCCTGATATTTCTCCCGGATATATGCCTTCTTCACATAGGAGGCTCCGTTTTCCAGGACCGTGTCCAGCACAGTCTGCGTCTGGGCTGTCCACAAGGTCATACATCCGTTCTCAGACAGATCTGCCTCCTGCTTCCTGGCGCGGCCATAGTTCTGGACCTCCTTCACCCACTCCCGGCGGATCTCCCAGATCGTATAGACCGCATCTTCCTCCTTTGCTGGGAGCATGGTGAAGATGCGTCCCCAGCTGTTCTGGATCTTCTGCTTCAGCATAGGGTAGAAATTCCCTTTGGAAGTGGAGATCAGCTCATCCTCCTCCCTGATTCCGTAGCGGGCCAGCTCTTCCGCGTGTTTTCTTGCGTCCTCCTCATCCAACGGCACATACCAGTAATTGACCACATATCCCCAGGCATCCATATTGCACAAGAGCACCTTCTCTTTCGGCACCTCTAACTTTAGGATGACCGTATCCTCGATGGGCTGAAGCATGGTCTCTTCACTTCCGCATAGCCAGATGGGATACTCCAGCCCCTCCGGGATCCGGATGTGTTTTCCCGCCTCGTAGGTATACCACCGGTAAAGAGATAAGTAGTAGTCCGCGATGGACCCGTTTTTCTTCTGGATATATTCCTTTTTCACACGATAGACGCCGGAGGCCTGTAATTCCTGCCAGACCTCCGGAACCTGTCTCGTCCACAATGTGATCACATCGGAACTCATACTTAAGACGCCTTTTCCTTCCTGATCGCCTTGATGAAGGAGGCGATCGCCGCAAACATGATAAAGATAAACGGAAACGCCGCCGCCAGGGATATGGTCTGCAGTGGCTGCAGGCCTCCCGCCATCAGAAGTCCCACCGCCATGATCGACTGGATGATACCCCACAGGATCTTCCTGCTGTTGGGCGGATTGATGTTCCCATTGGTGGTCAGCATCGACAGCACATACACTCCCGAATTCGCGGAGGTGATAAAGAAAGCGCACAGAGACACGACAGCCACAAGTGACAGGATGAATCCAAGAGGATACTCATTCAGCACTACGAAGAGCCCCACTTCAGGCACATCGGCCAGCTCCTGGAGCCGTTCCAGGGACAGGATCCCCTTCTCCCCCAGGTCGATTCCCAGGGTGCCGAATACCGCGCCCCAGATACAGGAGGCGGCTGCCGGTACAAGAACGACACCCAGGATAAATTCCCGTATGGTCCGCCCCTTAGAGATCCTGGCAACAAACACTCCTACAAAAGGCGCCCAGGCAATGAACCATGCCCAGTAGAACAGCCGCCAGCTTCCCAGCCAGCTGTTGTCGCCATAGGCGTTGATCAAAAGGGCATCGGGGATAAAGTCTCCGACATACTGCCCCAGTCCATTGATAAGACTGTTCAACGTCTCAATCTTTGGTCCTACAAGAAAACATACAGTTAGAAGCCCGATCGCCACATAGAGGTTCGTATCAGAGATGATCTTGATCCCCTTATCGATGCCTGACACCGCTGACCCAATATATAAGACGGATACGACTGCGATGATCCCGATCTGCACTACTAAAGTAGTAGGCAGTCCGAACATATAGTTGAAGCCTGCGTTGATCTGCAGCGTTCCAAGGCCAAGGGAGGTCACGATGCCGGCCACTGTGGCAAATACCGCCAGGATATCTACCAGCTTTCCCAGCCAGCCCTGGGCCAGTTTCTCTCCGATCAATGGCTCCAGAAGGACGCTGATCAGACCTTTTTTATTCTTGCGAAACATGAAGTAAGCCAGGGCCAGGCCGATGACCGCATAGTTTGCCCAGGGAAGGATTCCCCAGTGCATGAAGAAGGACTTCATGGCGAAATCCGCGGCTTCTGCTGTCCCGCCCTGCGCTCCCGCCGGATCCAGATAGTGGGTCAGAGGTTCCGCCACACCCCAGAACACCAAGCCGACCCCCATCCCGCATCCGAACAGGAGGCCAAACCATGTAAGGTTCTTGTATTCCGGTCTGGAATCATCTCCGCCCAGCCGGATCCCGCCGTACCGGCCAAACGCGATATATACCACAAAGACCAAAAACACCAGCATGGCGATCAGGTAGAGCCATCCGAAATCCGTGGTCAGAAAAGTAAAGCAGGCATCCGACACCTTTGTAAAGCTCTCATTTAAAACTACCGACCAGACAGCGATGATCGCGATCAGGATCAGTGAAATATAAAACACCAGGTTCTTATTCTTTTCCATACTCAAACTCCTTTAATCTACGGACAGTACTAAATGTTCACTTTAAATACAGTCTGTTCCTGTACGTCTGTCGCCAGTGCCTCCAGAGCGACTTTCGTCCTGTGATAGCGCAGTTTCCATTGTTCTTCTTTGGGCGTCCCCGGATCCCCCAGCGGATAGGGGATGGAGATCGTCGGAACGATCTTATTGGCCCCTACAGTCTTTGCCACCGGAACCAGGTTACACATCTGTACGATCGGGAACCCTGCCCGCTCGATTTCTTTGACCATCGTTGCACCGCAACGAGTACAGGTCCCTCAGGTGGAGACCAGGATACATCCGTCCACATGATCCTCTTTCAGGAATGGTACGATCTCTTTTGCCATCCTGGCCGCCTCAGATTCTGTGGTCCCTGTCCCTACGGTACTGTAGAAATAAGGATGGAGACTTCCAAAAACACCTTCCTTCTCCAGCGCTTTCAGGGCATCCACCGGCGTGATCACATTAGGATCCGCATCGGCGGCCGCTGGGTCAAATCCGGCATGGATCGTTTTGAACTCTCCGGCTTTTAACACTTTGTCTCCGGAAATGTCATACCTTCCCCATCGGGTGGCCGAAGCAGACTGAATATGATCCGGGTTATCCACCGGCACGATCCCTCCGGTAGTCAAAAGCGCGATCCTTGCTTTCTTCAGATCCTTGATAGCAGGCGCGATAGGCACGCGGTCGATCTTGGGAATCGGAAGCTCTGACACAAAGGGCTCTCCATTCAGCTTTTTCAGGAGCATGTCCATCATACGCTCGGAAGCAGGTTTCCCATCCTTTCTCCATGCCTGGTGACGGATTCCTCTCGGGAAATATCCCTCCTCATCCGCCGGTCCCACCGGCTCTCCAGACAGAAGTTTCTTTCCCAGGTTCACCATGGCCTTTACATCTTTGCGCATTTTCGACGCGATATTTCCGCCTCTCAGAATATACATTTCTTTCTTAAACATATCCACACCCGGTGTTTCCTCATTCATGGACGTAACTGCGGGAATACCGAATCTCTCCTGAACAGCTTTACAGATCGTCCCGCAGGCAACGGTATAACGGCCCGCCTGGAACGCCGGTCCGGCAAAAAAGAGATCCATCTCTTTTCCCTCCAGCATATCCAGGATCATTTTGACTGCCTCATCCGTATTGGATCCCATATAATTATCTCCGCAGATGATCGTATGGGTCACTTCCGCTACGCCTTCCAGTTCTTTCGCGAACTGCAGCGCTGGCCCCACCTGTCCCTCATGGATCTCAGGGGCGATCCCTGCCTTCTCCTCTCCTCCGATCTGTCCAAAAAACTGATTGATATACAGAATTACCTTTTTCATCCCTGTCTCCTCCTAGAATTCCATCATCTGCTTCGGGGACCATCCGCATACCTGGTCTCCGCAAAATACACCGTTATTTTCAAGAATGATCGATCCATCTTCCCTCACAGAAGGGCCAAGGACTTCATCATATGCCCATCCGCCGGAATTGCCGTCTCTTCCCAGAGCTTCCAGTTCCCCAAGGACTGTCTCCATAGGAGGAAGTTCTATCAGCTCTCCTACATTGCCACAGGACACGATGGCATCGCATTTTTCATCCAGTGTGACTAAAGGTTGGCCTTTCCCGTCCCGTCCGGTACTTTCGTTGGTGACGCCTACCGTCTTCACTCCCGCGTCTTCAAGCGCCACCAGGCATCCTACGAAATCCGCGTCCGGATTGCCATAGCCTTCTTCCGCCACGACTGCGCCGTCCGCGCCCAGGCTCACAGCAATCTGGGCCACATAGATGGCCGCCCGGTCTTTCTGCTCCAGGGCCACATTCAGATTGGACATGATCACGCCGAGGAAATTGATGGTCTTTCCGTGTGCATCCATCAAGGCTCTTAAGTTGGGCGTATTCTGCATATCATAGGTGGACCATTTAGAAGACACTGGCATAAAACTGCCAGAGACGATCGCTCCATCCAGGATCTCCGTAGGGCTCATGACCGTCGGCAGCATGTGGTTCGTATCCCATCCATAGACCAGATCATTGTATCCCATGGCCTCCATCTGAGACTGGGCCTGCATGACATAGACTACAGAAGGAAGCTTTTCCACCTCTTCTCCACGTCGGATCATCGGCGTTGTCTCATACACGTCCCTGTCCTCCGGTTCCAGTTCTTTGACACAGGAGCCAATGAACTCCGCCAGTTTGTGTCCGGCTCTCCTGAGAGCGTCATTCTTCTTCTGCTGCTCGTGCTTCTCAAAATCTTCATTCGTGTCCGCCACGAGCACCACATTATTTAACCGTCCAAAATATGTAAGCTTCTGTCCTTCCCCACTCATGTCGATGATTCCATCCTGGAAGCCGCCCCAGTGTCTTCCCACCACCAGGACACTGCAGTTTTTAAGCGCGTGAAGAACCCCGTTCCCCGCTGGCGCAAGCTCACTTGTGTAGCCCGGGAAAAGTCCTCTTCCGTCCAGACGGACCCTGGGTTCGATCGCCTCCTTGACCGGACACAGGCGGATCCTGTCTCCAGGTTTCGCGATATACAGATCCGCCTCTGTGATCCTCTCATCTTCACGGATAAAAGCCAGCGCTTCCTCCTTGTTGATGGTAAGGACCCCATTGTCAAAAGATAACTGTTTACCAAACACGATATCCTTCACATAGAAATTACCAATCTCCAGTTTCATTCTGTTCCTCCTTTTCCAGATCTATAGCTTATTTCTATAAATCTTCTGTTTCAATTAGAATAAGCGCGCTTATTTCTCTGTTTGTTAATAATTATACAAATAAGCGCGCTTATTGTCAATTAATTTTTGGGATATTCTGTATTTTTTGTATATAGATTCTTTCTATCAAATATCGGGCGCAGCCTGTTCAAAGATCAGATGTATTTTTGCGTGGAAAATCCAGCCCTGGATGTGGTATACTGTCCCATAGGAATATACAAGAAAAGCTGGGAGAAACTTATGAATCGGGAAACAGACAGAGAAATTTTGAAACAAAGAAACGCGATCCGCTTTATAGAAGCCGCACAGGAACTGATCGGCACGATCGGTCTCAAAGATATATCGGTTCGGAAGATCGCGGAAAAAGCGGGTTTTCACAATTCTACCATTTATCTTTATTTTGAAGATCTGGATCAATTGATCCTTCTGGCTTCTTTAAAGCATTTTAACGATTACAGCAAAGCGCTGGCCCTGCAGAGCCAGAAGCAGTCTTCCCCCATAGAAGTCTTCCGTTCTATATGGGCTGCTTTCGCGCAGGCTGTCTTCGCGAAACCTGAGATCTTCTATAATTTCTTTTTTGGAAAGCACAGCGATAATCTGACCCAGATCTTTGAGCAGTATTATCGGCTGTTTCCTTCTGAAAAGGGAGTATTCACAAGGGAAATCCAAGATATGTATTTCGGAAAAAATATTTCCGACCGGTGTTACCGGATTCTGACTCCTCTGTTGGACGAGGACACACGGCTGACCTCGGAAAATATTTCCATCGTAAATGAGATCATCGTCAGTTATCTGAAATATCTGCTGGAGGAACAGTGCCAGAATAAGGACGAGGGAGTGGATGCCAGAATCAGCAGGCTCCTTACGGCGATCTCATATCTGATCGGAATTTAAAGCCCAGGCCAGACGGCCCGGGCTTTTCGATCATACACCCATCTGTCATCAGAGCATCACACCTTGCTCAGACGATCCAGCTGGAGCGCCTGTTCGGACAACTCGCGGACCATCGCGGAGCACTCCTGGGAGGCGGCGGCATTGGAGTGGACAATACCTGAAACCACTCCCAGATCATCTTTGATACTGTTTACTGCGCTCATCTGAGAATCTGTCCGGTCAGAGATATGAACAGATTGGGAAGCCACTTCCTCCACACTCTCTTTGATGCGTCCCATGGCGTCAGAAGTTTTTGTAGCCACGTCGATGCCCCTATTCACCGCCTCTCGGCAGCAATTTAGCACCTGAATGATATTTTGGGCGGCGTCGCTGCTGTGTCCGGCCAGAGTGCGGACTTCCTCTGCCACCACCGCAAAACCTTTGCCGCTGGTTCCGGCGCGGGCCGCCTCTACAGAGGCGTTCAGCGCCAGGATATTCGTCTGGGCCGCCAGTGACTGGATGGAATTGATCGTAGCTCCGATTGACTTCACACTGGTCTCAATATCGGTGATGGAACTCAGCAGTTCCTGCATCTGTACACCCCCATCATCGGCATGCTGGCGCATGGTCTCCGAGGCGTTCCGGACTTCAGCGGCCTGGTCGGCCGTGTCTGAAATCTGGCGGTATATCTCTTCTACAGCGGTCGATACAT
>DXGF01000137.1 GCA_019114065.1 Candidatus Dorea gallistercoris | reverse complement strand
CGTCATATCCCCTTTCTTCTGCCGCCTGGTTCAATTGGTCGTGCAGGGGAAGGAACGCCGCCCCCAATTCCCCGGCGATCTCCCGCTCGATCATTTCCACCTCACGGATTGCGGGAATCCAGTTAGCATATTCCAGCGGATGGGGAAAGATAAACGGCCCCAAGCACAGAATCTTGGCTTTTGTCTCTTCCTGTATCCTTCCCAGCAGTTTCCGGTAGTTCCGGGCAAATTCCTGTTCTTCCAGCGTTTTCCCTGTATTCTTATACACCGCTGTGTCATTGCAGCCGATCTGGACACTGACCAGATCTGGGTCAAACCGCTTGCAGTCATACTCAAACAGCCGGAGAAGCCCGGACACCGTAAATCCGTCATGACCGGAATTGCGCACAAAGTCGTCTCGTCCCATCTCCCGCAGCTTCTTTCCGATCAGCGCCACATATCCGCTGCCCAGTCCCGCTCCGTCCACGTTCATTTTGTGAAAAGCGTCCGTGATACTGTCTCCCAAAAACACGATCTTCTTCAAGGTCTTTGCTTCTCCTTTCTTTCACCGGGCAGTCTCATCGATTATGATAGCGGATTTCCTCATGTTTTTCCAGTTCATACACCGCCAAGTCTTGTCCGTCCAAGTCTTCCGCCCTCATGTCTACCGCCTGGATCCTAGCGTTCTCATAGGTTTTGTAATAATATACACCGGTCCTTACATTCACGCAGCAGGAGTAAGTTGTGATATCATATTTGCCAGAATCTGTCACCACCGCTCCCCGAACCATGCTCACATTATCTAAGATGTGAAAAAACTGGGATAGATTTGCTGTTTCTTCTTTGTCACTGGCAGAATTCCATTTTAAGAAGGCCGCTTTCACAAACCGGGAAGCTGGAGAAGCATCTCCTGGAAGCCCCATAGCTCCCATTCCCTCGCCATATGTTTCCAGCTCCACTCCCTGGCAGAACCGGTTTGCGGGCGAATTTGGGGTCAGATTCAGATAATTTCTCAAGTTCATCTGATGGTAGGGAAACGGCGGATTGTTGGTCAGTACCCCAAAGGGATTCTCATAGATCTGAATTCCTTCTTTCACTGCTTCCACCACGATACAGCGCGCCCGGTCCGCGATCATCCAGTGCAGCGGCGCGGGCGGCATCTGTTCCGCAAAGGAAATATCCCTGATATTGGCTTTTCTCAGCAATCCCGCGGCTTCTTCTACATTCTCACAGCTTCCCAGCAGCCAGGGGATCAGCTCAAAGCTTGCCGCATTGTGTTTCCCTTCTTCCTTCTCGCTGTTATAATAAGCGTTTCCCGGAAAATTCAGTCCCGCCATGCCAAGCCCTTTCTCATTGACCGCCTCTGCGTATAAGGGGTATCCCTTTGCCACAGCGGCCATCCCGATCATGGCGAAATGAGTCTTTAAAGGCGCTTCCATTTCCCGCCAGCAAAAAGGATAATTTCTGGGTGTAACCACCACCTTTTCTCCAAAAGAATCTTCCAGATCCAAATTTCTTCCAAAATAAAAATCGCCGTTTTCATATGTGATGCAGGTACACATACAGCTTCCCTCCTTTTTCCTCCGTCTCTTTCCAAGGCGGTTTCCTTTATTTTTCCCCAATCCGGAGTCCCATATGAAAAAACCTGCGGAGCCGTCCTGGTAAACAGCCCCGCAGGAATTCGTTCTTCCACATTTTTTAGAAAATATGATAGTTCACTACCAGCGCCGCGAATACGATGGATACCATGGACAGCAGCTTGATCAGGATGTTGATAGAAGGACCGGAAGTATCCTTAAATGGATCTCCTACGGTATCTCCTACCACTGCCGCCTTGTGGGAATCGCTTCCCTTTCCTCCGTACGCGCCGCCTTCAATGTATTTCTTGGCGTTATCCCAGGCGCCGCCGGAATTTGCCATAAAGATAGCCATCAAGAAACCGGTTGCCGTAGATCCGGTCAGCAGGCCGATCACACCGTTGTAGCCCAGAATCAAACCCGTCACCACCGGGGTGATGATCGCCAGCAGGGTCGGCAGGATCATTTCATGAAGACTTGCCTTGGTACAGATGTCTACACAAGTCTCATAATCCGCATCCGCCTCGCCTTCCATCAGGCCTTTGATCTCCTTGAACTGCCGGCGCACTTCCACAACAATACTCTGGGCCGCCCGGCCTACGGATTCCATGGTGAGCGCCGCAAATACAAATGGCAGACAAGCGCCGATAAAGATTCCCACCAGTACCGTCGGGTTCATCACACTCATATCAAGGCTCACACTGGAACCTCCTACTTCCTCTACCTTCTCAACATAAGAAGCGATCAGGGCCAGCGCCGTCAAAGCCGCGGAACCAATGGCGAATCCTTTTCCGGTAGCCGCGGTCGTATTTCCAAGAGAATCCAAGGCGTCGGTACGTTTCCGGACTTCCGCCTCCAGGCCGGCCATCTCGGCGATACCGCCCGCATTGTCCGCGATCGGTCCATAAGCGTCCGTAGCCAGTGTGATACCCAGTGTAGACAACATTCCAACCGCCGCCAGCGCGATTCCATAGAGTCCTCTGGTTGTCTCGATAAATCCGCCGGAGAAGGCATATGCCGCCATAACGCAGACCGCTATGATAATGATCGGAACTGCCGTAGACAACATTCCAAGTCCCAGACCTCCGATGATCAGCGTCGCGGAACCAGTCTCTGATTTCGCCGCCAGCTTCTGGGTTGGCTTATATGTATCAGAAGTAAAATATTCGGTAAAGAATCCGATCAGCACTCCCGCAAGCAGTCCCCCCAGGATCGCGAAATAGAATCCAATGAAATCTTTACCCAGGACAAACCATACGATCGGGAACGAGATCACAGCAATGATCAAAGCGCTGGTATTGGTTCCCCGGCGAAGGGCCTTCAGCAGGGTCATCTGATCTGTGCTCTCGCCTGTCTTTACCAGCATAGAACCAAGGATTGAAGCCAGCACGCCGATTGCCGCCAGGATCATGGGAATCACCACCGCATTGACACGGTCTACCGACTCAATCTTATTAAACGCGATCACGCCCAGAGAGCAGGCAGACAGGATCGAACCAACATAAGACTCATAAAGGTCCGCTCCCATTCCGGCCACATCGCCTACGTTGTCTCCTACGTTGTCCGCGATGACCGCCGGATTTCTTGGGTCATCTTCCGGGATTCCCGCTTCAACCTTTCCTACCAGATCCGCTCCTACATCCGCCGCTTTCGTATAGATACCGCCTCCTACACGGGCAAACAGCGCCATAGAAGAAGCGCCCATTCCAAAGGTCAGCATGGTGCTGGTAATGTCTTCCAGCGGAAGCTTAAATACCAGACGCAGCAGCAGATACCAGATAGAAATATCCAGAAGTCCAAGCCCCACTACGGTAAAGCCCATAACAGAACCTGCGGAAAAAGCCACCCTCAGCCCTTTGTTCAGACTGTTCTGGCAGGCCGCCGCGGTTCTGGCGTTGGCTCTCGTAGCAATCTGCATCCCCACAAAACCGGAAAGCCCTGAGAAGAAACCGCCCGTTACAAAGGCAAAGGGCACAAACCAGGTCAAAAGCCCAAATGCCGCCATTGCCGCCAGGATCACAAACATTACCGCAAAGAAGCCGATCAGGATCTTATACTGACGCCGCAGATACGCCATCGCTCCATTGTGGATCGAAGCAGATATCTTTTTCATGCGGTCGCTTCCCTGCGGAAAGCTAAGAACCTTTTTCGCTCTGCTGAACGCAAATAAAAGCGCGATCACAGAGCCGCACAATGTAAGTAGTGCTAATTGATTATCCATTTCACTCTCTCCCTCCCATTCCTGAAAATGAAATTTTCTTTATCTGGCACCATTGTAACACTTTCGATCAAGTTTTGGTATCCCTTTTTGCTCCGCTGTCTTCTCTCCCGGCTTTCTTAGCGTTCTATTTGCCTCCCCCGGCTTTATGATATTTTCTCTTATCTCGATCTTTCATCCGGCTAAAATCTGAGCAGATATTTCCCAAAAGCCGCCGGGATCGGATATTTCTCCTGGATTTCCTCCGGATGGATGAACAAAAATCCTTTTTCATTTGTCTTTTCCAATTCATCCACCCTCACTTCGTACCCGATCATATGCCATTCCACATGGCTGAAAATGTGCTTCGCCTCCGGCAGTTTCTTGATCCTGACCGGCATAAGGCCAATCTCCTTACTATACTCTGTCACTTCTTTCCTGGACATATGCCTCAGATAATTAGGCAGTTCATACATGCCTGCCAACAGCCCTTTATCTGGGCGTTTACAGATAGCGGTCTTCTCCCCATCCCGGAACACCAGGATCGTGCGTTCCTCAATCCGCCGCTCTTTTGCCTTGGTTTTTACCGGAAGCTCATTGATCCTTCCTTCGATCCGGGCACGACACACATACGCCAGCGGGCATTCTTCGCATTTTGGCTGTCCGTTTGGCACGCACACGATCGCTCCCAGCTCGATCAGGCCCTGGTTGAAATCGCTGGCCGCACCAGCAGGAATCACTCGTTCCAGCTTCTCCTCTACCTGCTTTTTAGTACTCTGCTTCATAATATCGGAAGCATCTCCGGTCAGCCGCATGATCACCCGCAGCACATTGCCGTCCACCGCCGGTTTCGGAATCCCGTAGGCAAACGAACAGATGGCTCCTGCCGTATAGCTGCCGATTCCTTTCAGAGAGCGGATTCCCTCATAGGTAACCGGAAACTCTCCGCCGTAATCCGCCATCACCTGCTGGGCAGCTTTCTGCATGTTTCGCACCCGGTTATAGTAGCCAAGCCCCTCCCATAATTTCAGCAGCTGGTCTTCCGGCGCCTCCGCCAGATCCTTGACGGTAGGAAGCGCGGAAAGAAACCTTTGGTAATAAGGCTTTACCGCTTCTACTCTTGTCTGCTGGAGCATGATCTCCGATACCCATACATGATAGGGAGAAGGCTGGTTTCGCCAGGGCAGGTTCCGGTGATGTTCCCGATACCATTCTACCAGCGGCCCCCGGATTTCGTAGAGTTCCGGATCTTCTAAGACCACCGGCACAGGATCCGCCACGTCGATCCGGTCCGGTTCCACCTGGCAGTCATAGGCCAGGATTTTCACACCTGCGTCGGCCGCTTTTTTCAGAGCCTCTCCGAATTGAGGATGGGTTGTTATATTAGGAGTAAAATAACGTACGTCTTTCATCTGGATCACAAAAAATACGTAAGCTTTATATCCATCCTCCATCGCCTGAATCAGTTCTTCCAGATGCTTCACCGCCCGTTCACTGGGAGCGTCGGGAAAACGCACCGCGCCATTTTCCTCCAGTGTCACACCTTTCACCTCGATCAGCGCTTTCTTTCCGTCCGCCTCTACATACAGATCGAATCTGGAATTCCCGTACGTATATTCCGGCCGTATCAATGTGATATTCTCAAATAAATGTCCCTTCTCCAGCCACTCTCGGACCACTTGGTTGGGAATCTGGGAATCCATGTTGATCAGTCGGTTTTGCTTTTGTACCGCGATCAGATCCCATTTCGTCTTTCGCTCTGGATTCTGTCCATCCTGGACATAAACCGCGGCTCCTGGAATTAAAAGCTCCCGGCAGCGGCCTGTATTTTTCACATGGACTACTTCTTCCCTGCCATCAAGCTCCACATGGGCGATAAAACGATTGGGGCGATCTATGAATCTGCCTTCTCTGATATTTTCGTATTTCATCCTCTTTTCCTTCCTCTTATCCTGAACGAGTGGCGTTCCTCCACTCGTCCCCTTGCGATAACGCACATCTCGCATTTTCAATGCTCGATGTTCTTGCCCTCCAAATGGGCCCTCGTGCAAGCACGGTGCCCGCTTGTCGGGCTTATCGCACAAACAAAGGACCTGAGATACTCCCAGGCCCTGCCGTACGTATAGAACTCTGTTCGGCTTTTATTTCTTCTCTTTCTCAGCCATCTGCTTTTCCTGTTCTTCCAAGAAATCCTGGATCGCTTCATTCAGAGAAAGCATCTTCTCATCCAGCGTCGATACCATCTCTGCGCACTCCCGCAGTTCCCGGCTGATATATTCCGGCGCGCTTCCCTCGAATTTGTAATAAATCTTATGCTCCAGACTGGCCCAGAAATCCATCGCAATCGTGCGGATCTGAATCTCCACCTTTGTGTCTACCACGCTGTCTGACAGGAAGATTGGCACAGAAACCAACATATGATAGCTCTTATAGCCGCTTTCTTTAGGATTCTTGATATAATCCTTGATCGAAAGGACCTTCAGATCACTTTGATTCCCGATCATCTCCGCCAGCCGGTAGATATCTGAGGTAAAGGAACAGATCAGCCGGACTCCCGCGATATCATTCACATATTTCACCATGTTTTCTATAGAAGTCTCATATCCATACCTTCTCAGCTTCTTAACGATGCTTTCCGGTGTCTTCACCCTTGTCTTGATGTGTTCGATGGGATTGTATTGATGGACATGCTGAAATTCGTCATTCAAGATCTCCAGCTTGGTCCCCACTTCCTTCAGCGCTGAAGTATAGAGAAACATGATCGTCTTCCAACTGTCCACATCCTCATAATTCTTGATCGCATTCTGCAAACGCATCACTCCTCTCAAAGAGCCGAAGAGTTTATTCCGTATTTCCTAACAGTATATCACATGAGCAATCAAATTGTCTTGGATTTCATAGTAATTTAAGATTTAAAACTCAATCCCTTCTCTCGCCGTTGTCCCCTGGTCATAGGGGTGTTTTACCTTTACCATCTCCGTTGCGTAATCCGCGATCTCCAGCATCCGGTCTGACACTTCGTGTCCCGTCATGATGATCTCCAGCCCTCTGGGTTTATGCTGCAGAAAACTGATCAGTTTATCTTCATTGAGCAGATTTAGTTTTACCGCGCACAAGATCTCATCCAGAAAGAGGACGTCAAAAGGTCCGCAGAATTTGACGATCTCATCCAGGGCCTTTGTGTTGTAATGCTTCAGTTCTGCCTTTTCTTCTCCGTTCATCTGATTGTGGAACTTTACCCGGTCTCTGCCCGGAAGGCAGGTTACATTGGGAATCTGCTCCAGTATTCTTCGTTCCCCTGAACTGTTATCCTTCAGGAACTGGAAGACCAGCACCTTAAGGTCTCTGCCGGCGGCCCGGATAACTTGTCCTACAGCCGCTGTTGTCTTCCCTTTTCCATTTCCATAATAGATGTGTATCTTGCCAGTCCCCGTCATCGTCCTTCCCCGCTTTCTTTTCACTTACAACTCTAGTTTCATGTCTCCAAACTGGATCCAGCCTTTTTTCCTCATGAACTCAGATACGGCCAAAGTCACCATCGCCGGCAGGATGATCTGGATCACCAGGATCTTCACCAGCACGACCATTGCCGGCTCTGTCTGGGTCATGGTCTGCCATGTCATGATCTGTCCTACCAGCCCGGCTGTTCCCATCCCAGATCCCGTCGCGTTGCTGGTCATGTGGAGCGCCATCGTCCCCACCGGTCCCAGGACCGCGCTGGAAATGATAGCAGGGAGCCAGATCACAGGCTTTTTCACGATATTTGGCACCTGCAGCATGGATGTCCCGATTCCCTGAGCCAGCAGGCCGCCGATCTTATTTTCCCGGTAACTGGCCACCGCAAAGCCTACCATGTTGCAGCAGCATCCTACAGTAGCCGCTCCCGCCGCAAGCCCCGATAGATTTAAAATGATCCCCAGAGCCGCGGAACTGATCGGCAATGTCAGGATCATTCCCATCAGCACGGAGACCACGATCCCCATCAAAAATGGCTGCTGTTCTGTTCCCCAGTTGATCAGTGATCCCAGCCAGTTCATAAAACCGGAGATCGGCGGTCCTACCAGAAGTCCTACTGCCGATCCTGTTCCGATCGCCACCAGAGGTGTTACCAAAATATCTACTTTCGTCCGGCCGGACACCAGATGCCCAAAGAAGATTCCCACGTATGCCGCGATGAATGCCCCCAGCGGCTCTCCTGGCCCCGCATAGATCATACTGCCTTCTGACAGCACAGTCCCCGCCAGCAGATTGCTGGCAAACGCGCCTGCCATTCCGGCTGTTGCCGCGGAGATCACCACCAGCGGAGATTCCTTGAATTTATAAGCCACTGCCGCGCCAATCCCGGCTCCGGTAAGGGAGGCGGCCACCTTCCCGATCACATAGATCATTTCCCCGGCGCTGCCACCGATCAATGTCCCGATCTGCTGGATGATCGTTCCGATGATCAACGTCGCGAACAGGCCCTGCGCCATAGCGCTCAATCCCTCAATAAAGATCCTGTCCAGTATCTTCTTCAGCTTTTCCATTTTCTCTCTCCTTCGTACTATGATATTCCTGTCATATATTGAAACGACATGTGTCTTGTCACCAGACAAGTTTATCATGATACTTCTACGAAATCAAGAAAAAGGCATCTTACCACACCAGCAAAGCTTCATAAGGCCGCAGCTTTCCGTCTGCCGGCAGCGTTTCATAATTATGGATCAGGATGTTCTCTCCCTGACAATCCTTCAGAAGTTCACAGGGAACCGGCTCTCCTGTAAAGTTGGCCAGCATCCGCATCCTTTTGCCGCCGCCATTTCTCTCATAAGCGAAGACCGCCGGATCCTCTTCCAGAAGGAGCTGGAAATCTCCATTTACGAAAATATCCTCTTCTTTCCTGAGGCGGATCAATTTCTGGTAATAATGGTAAACAGAATCTGGCTCTTCCATCTGACTTACTGCGTTGATCTCTGTATAATCAGGGTTCACCTCGATCCAGGGCGTTCCTGTGGTAAAGCCGGCATTGTCTTCATCGCTCCACTGCATGGGTGTCCGGGCGTTGTCCCGGCTCTTGGCGTAAATAGAGTTCATGACCTCTACTTTTGGGTACCCCGCCTCTATCCGCTCCTTGTACATGTTCAACGTCTCAATATCCCGATAATGGCTGATGTCCGCAAACCGCACATTGGTCATGCCCAGTTCCTCCCCCTGGTAGATATAGGGCGTTCCTTTCATCCCGTGAAGGACGGTAGCCAGCATTTTTGCCGACTTTTCCCGGTATTTCCCGTCATTTCCCCATCGGGACACGATCCTGGGCAGATCGTGATTGTTCCAGAAAAGACTGTTCCAGCCCTGGTCCATCAATTCCGTCTGCCATTTCGCCAGGTTCCGCTTCAACTCCACAAAGGGCAGCGGCGCAAGATCCCATTTTTCCTTACCTTCCTCCTGGTCCAGCATGACATGCTCAAACTGGAACACCATGGAGAACTCACTTCCATCGGGGCTGCTGTACAGCTTGGCCCGTTCCACATCGGCGCCCCAGGCTTCGCCCACTGTGATCAGATCTCCTTTCTGGAAGGTCTCCCTGCTCAGTTCCCGGAGGAATTCATGAAGGCGAGGGCCGTTGTTAGTGATCCCCCGGTCAGGTTCCTTGGCAATCTGATCGATCACATCCAGTCGGAATCCGCCTACACCCTTGTCCATCCACCACAGGATCATATCGTAGATCTCCCGGCGCACCTTCGGATTCTCCCAGTTGAGATCCGGCTGCTTCACAGAAAACTGATGGAAATAATACTGTCCCAGCTCCGGCACCCACTCCCAGGCAGGACCGCCAAAGACAGACTTCATATCATTAGGAAGGATTCCTTCTTTTCCCTCCCGCCATACATAATAATCGTGATAAGGGTTATCTTTGCTCTTCTTCGCCTCCCGAAACCATCGATGCTCATCCGAAGAATGATTCAGCACCAGATCCATGATGATACGGATATTCCGCTTCCCGGCTTCCTGGATCAGCCGTTCCATATCCTCAAGCGTGCCAAACATCGGATCAATATCCTGATAATCAGAAATGTCATATCCATTGTCATCCTGAGGCGAACGATAGACCGGCGAAAGCCAGACCGCATCGATACCCAAATCCGCCAGATAATCCAGACGGCTGATGATCCCCGGAATATCCCCAATCCCATCCCCATTGCTGTCCTGGAAACTCCTAGGATAGATTTGATAAACCACCGATCTCTGCCACCATTTTTCCTGCTTTTTCATAGTCCCTGTATCCTCCTCTTTCCGTTTGTCCGTTTGGGACGTGGTATTTTTAAAAATACCACGTCCCAAATTAAAAATATCCTGTCCCTTTTTGACGTACTAGCGGTCCCGCATTTGACGATGATATTTCCACAGAGCGTCCCTGATCCTCTCCATATCTGGCATCCGCCACTCCCAATTGGGAGACCCTACGGTTCCTGGGGTATTGATATGCCCTTCTCGTCCAAGTCCCAGGATATCCGCCATAGGCACGATAGCATACTCTGCCCGGCTCTTCCAGGTATATCCAAGCAGCCGTTCCTGGACGCTGCCCTGGCCAAATCCCTGGCGTTTCAGGAAACGGCGCAGTTTACGCTTTGACGCCGTCGTCAGGCCCTGATACCACTCCATCAGTGTGTCATTGTCATGAGTTCCTGTGTAGATGATCATATTTTCTACGTCATGGAATTCATCATAGGCGTATTTCCCCCTGGTATTCAGGGAAAAGACCAGGATCTTCATTCCCTTTAAGTGGTAGTGTTCTTTCAATGTCAGTACTTCGGCGCGAAGCTCGCCCAGATCTTCCGCCACCAGGCTGACATCTGGGATCTTCTCCAAAAGTGTATCAATCACTTCATATCCCGGCGCTTCCACCCACTCTCCTTCGATCGCTGTCGGACAGGAAGCAGGAATCTTCCAGTAGGTGTCAAATGCCCGGAAATGATCGATGCGGATGATATCAAACAATTTCTGATTATAGCCGATCCGGTCCACCCAGAACTGATATCCTGTTTTCTTCATATGATCCCAGTCGTAGATCGGATTCCCCCAGCGCTGTCCCGTGGCGCTGAAATAATCCGGCGGGACCCCCGCGATGAATACGGCTTTCCCATCCCGGTCCAGAAGGAAGTTCTTCTTCTCCCCCCACACATCTACGGAATCGATGCCCACATAGAAAGGCACATCCCCCATGATACGGATTCCATTTTCTTCTGCCTTTTTCTTCACTCTCATCCATTGACGGAAAAATTCATACTGGAGGAACCTCTGATATGCCGCCTCCGCCTCTTCTGCTTCAGTAAGGGTTCTCCGCTCTTCCGGCCAGCTTTTATCTTCTTCCTTCCACTCGTTCCAGCATTTCCTTTCATTGGTCTGTTTCAGGGCCTGGAACACCGCATACTCTGCCACCCAGGGCTGAGCAATGAATTGTTCATAATCTTCCGCTGATCTAGTCCGCGCGTCCCCCTCTGATCCAGCAGCTGTCCCGGAAGCCGCCTGGAGCATGGCCGTAAAATTTTCAAAGGCTTCCCGCAGGTAAGGTTCTTTGTACGCCCGCACTTCCTCATAGCGCACTCTGGTCTGCCACTCCTGAAATGGCTTGGGCAGTTCTTTCAACAAGCCGCCCTCATATAGAAGTTCCAGGCTGATGTAGATCTCATCTCCCGCGCAGGAGGAATAAGGCTGATAGGGAGAATTCCCATATCCCACCGGATTCAACGGCAGGATCTGCCAGATCTTCACTCCGCTTCTGCTCAAAAGTTCTATGAATTCATACGCCTGTTTCCCCAGCTCTCCCACTCCCGATGGGGAAGGAAGGGATGAGACAGGCATCAGGATCCCTGATTCTCTCATGGCTTTCCCCTTTCCCTGATGTTGCTGTCCTTATTTTAGCGTATCAGACTTTCTTTTTCAATCTATCTGTAAATGTCTCTCAAAGGATTTCTAAAGTTTCCAAATCAAAGAACAAATCCAACTCCATCTGGACATCCCGGCCAAAAAGATTTATATTGATACTATCCGATCATTACGAGGTGATAACTATGTTCCGTTTATGGGGAAAAGAAATAAAGAATAATCGTCTGGTGCGGGACACCGTGATCTGCGACGAAAGTGAAGCCACCAGGACCCACAAGATTTTTCATGCCCTGGAAGAGATCTGCTATGAATTCGACCTGAGCAAACCCATTTGGCTGGACGCCACCATCGAAGAATTCAAACGCCATGATAAAGCCCGATTTTATCAGGATAATTTCGTAGATTCCATTGATTTTGATTATCTGGAAATCCAGATCATTGAAGAATAGAAACGCCAAAGTTTCAGAAAGGAGGCGCTCCTATGCTCTCTACCCCTGGCCTGTCCATCAAATATCTGAAGAAACAGCCGTACACCGGTTCACACCGGGGAATGCGGTTCCGACTGTATGCCCCGAAAGACAGCGCGACCATGAAAGTATGGATCTACGGGGAACCTTGGTGCTTCGATGCCGCCCCGGAGGGAGAAAAGACCCTCCGAGAATTTCCTTTTACCCAGGAAGGTCTGGAAGAAGCCGTCCAATGGCTGAATACTTCCTATGAAGATAAGCTCGAATACTGGAAAGAACGGGGAAAGAGCAAGATGCGAATCTAATATCCCGCTTCTATTTCCTTGATCTTTTGATACAGGAAGCGGTTTACCGGCACATCTAGATGGTGTTTGCCGGCCAGTTCGATCACGGTTCCGGCAAACATCTCTACTTCAGAATAGCGGCGGCATACCCCATCCTGGCGCATGGAGGGCATTCCTTCCGGCGAAAGCGTTTTCAGGATCTCAATATAATATTCCACATCGGCTTCTGTCAGATGGATCCCTTCTGCGTTAGCCAGAGCGATAACCTCCCGCATTGCCGCCAGCATCGTCTGGGTTTCCTCGCTACCTGCCGCCAGCACTCCGCTGTAGTTTGTCTCATATGCCATACAGGTCTGGTTCACTCCCACATTTAGCATGAATTTTCCCCACAGCCTGTGTAGAATATCCTTTTCTTCTACAAAAGGCAGCCTGATCTCTCGGAAAAATTCTTCCAGCCGTTCCAGACTCTCCCTCTGTTCTTCCCTCTCAATCCCAATGCACAGTTGTCCCATCCTGGTATAGCGCAGGGTATTCTCAAATTTCATAGCATCCATCCCCTGGGCGACGGCATCCACAATGTGGCTCCATCCGTAGCGCTCTGCCAGGATCTTCTCGCTGCTGATCCCATTCATAACAGAAAGGACAACGGTATGTTCTCCCACGCTTTTCTGTATTGATTCTAGAGCAGACGCAAGTCCGTTATATTTGACAGCGACGATCACCAGATCCGCAGGCTTGGCCGCTCCGCCTGGCTCCATTTGAAACCTCCGTTTGTTCCCATTACAATCAAACTCCATCCCTTCATATTTTTGGAGCCGCTCCTCATCCATGATAAAGGTAACCGTATCCATTCCTCTCTCAGATGCGATTTTATCAGCGTAGAGCAGGCCCAGGGCCCCCATTCCAATGATCGCTGTCTTCTGTATCAAATTCATTCACTCCTTTACCAAATGCATTTCTCTTATTTTATCATACCTGCTATTGAAAAGGAATGTCTGTTAGAAACTGTTACTTTTTCATCTTCGGATCAAAGATCAAAGAAGCCAGATATCCGAATATCAGCGCCGCCGAGATCCCGGCGGCGCTTGCTTTGAACCCGCCAAGGAAAATCCCGATGAATCCCTCTTTGTCCACCGCTTCCCGGACACCATTCCACAGAAGATTTCCAAATCCGATCAGTGGCACACTGGCGCCAGCTCCGGCAAACTCTTGAAAGGGCTGATAGATCTGCAGCACTCCTAAGACCGCCCCGCTGCACACCAAAAGCACCATGATCCGCCCCGGCATAAGCTTGGTCCGATCCAGCAGAATCTGCGCAAGCGCGCAGATCAGTCCCCCGATCAAAAAAGCCTTGAGATAGTCCATATAGTCCCTCCTTTTTCAGTTGGGGTCGTGGTATTTTTAAAAATACCACGACCCAAATTAAAAATACCCTGTCCCTTTTTGATATTCAACAGTGTTCCAGCACGATTCCGTGGGCGATCCCGGGCACGCTTGCTCCTTCGTTGAAGCTTACGGTGGACATGAGCGCGCCTGTCGGCACAAACAAGATCCTCTCCCACTCTCCGCTTTCCAGTTTTGGCAGAATATAGGCGGACAATGTGGTGGCCGCGCACCCGCAGCCGCTTCCTCCGGCGTGGGTATCTTGTTTTTGCTGGTCATAAATGATCATCCCGCAGTCCATATGATTTTTCTTGATGTCCCATTCTTTCCCGCGCATCAGGTCAAACAGGATGCTCTGACCCACATAGCCCAGGTCTCCTGTGATGATCCGGTTATAATCTTCCGGCATCCGGCCAAAATCCTCCAGGTTCTGGATGATGGTATCGCAGGCGGCAGGCGCCATGCAGGCTCCCATGTTCTGGGCGTCTTTCAGTCCATAGTCTACGATCTTCCCTACCGTGATCCCGGTGATCTTCACATGGCTTTCTCGTTTTCCCACGATAAACGCTCCGCTTCCGGTCACTGTCCACTGAGCGGACAGGGGCCTCTGGCTTGCGTAATTTAATGGGAACCGGAACTCTTTTTCCGCGCTTCCAAAATGACTAGAGGTGACCGCAAGGGCCGCATCCCCATATCCGGCCGCCACGCTCATGGAGGCCAGGGCCAGTGCTTCCCCGGAAGTGGAGCAGGCGCCGTACAGTCCGAACAACGGGATCTGAAACTTTTCCACTCCAAGAGAAGTGGCCGTTCCCTGCCGGAGCAGGTCTCCGCCAAACAGGAACCGGATTTCCTCCGGCTTCATCCCAGCTTTTCCCAGGGCCAGCACGCAGGCCTGGCGCTGCATAGTGCTTTCTGCCGCTTCCCAGGTATCTTCTCCAAACAACGGCTCATCACAGATAGCGTCGAAAAATTTCCCCAGCGGTCCTTCTCCTTCTTTCTGTCCCACCACAGACGCGCTGCCAGCCACATAGGGAGCCTGTGAAAAAGCAATGCTCTGTCTGCCCCGGATCAGGCTTCGCTCTAAAGTCTCTTGGTTCCTCTCGCCTTCACCCAACTTGTCCACCTCCAAACATTTTCTCTACAGTATACCAACACATTTTAAGATCCAATAACCCAGCCCCAGAAGCCAGCTAGTAAACACTCCATATAGGATCACAGGCCCGGCGATCGTGAATATCTTACAGCCGATACCCATGACCTGCCCCTCCTTCTGGTACTCGATCGCTGGCGCCGCCACTGAATTGGCGAATCCTGTGATCGGAACTAAGGCGCCGGCGCCTCCCCATTTCGCTAATTTCGGATAAATTCCAAAACCAGTGAACACCACACTTAAAAGAATCAGAATGATCGAAGTCCAGCTTCCGCAGATATCCTGCTCCAATCCCCTGGCCTTACAAAAATTCAAGATCCCCTGGCCGATCACACAGATCAGGCCGCCGGTCACAAAAGCTCTCGCCATATTGACCGGCAGACTGTGAACCGGCGTTTTCTGCTGCACATAATTCTTATACGCTTCCTGCTGCCTCTGTTTATCCACAATAGCCTCCTATTTATCCACATTTTCCACAAATTTTCAATTTGGGACAGGGCTTTTTTCATCTGGGCCGTGGTATTTTTAAAAATACCACGGCCCCACCTGATGCTACCACCGTTGCCAGAAGAACAGCAGCGCCCCAAGTCCTTTCCCCAGCGCGATCCCGATGATGATACCGGCGATGCCTTTCGTCAGTTTTGCCCTGCGGGCAAAGATGGGAAATACATTCAGAATCTCTGCCAGCGCCATGGCCCAGCACCCGGTAAAGATTCCCGCGAACAGGCCGAAGATCGGCACGATCCAGCTTCCCCAGGGAATGCTGATCTGATAGACGATGAACAGATTCCCCAGGATGCCCCCTAAGGCCACGCTGGTCTCATAAAGCATCACGTGTTCCCCGGTGTGGGTCCTGTCCGCGAAATCGGAGACCACCCCAAGTCCTACGATGAAAGAGAATAAGCCACCCGCCGCCACAACTCCGGCGCTAAGTCCGATGGCCGCCAGAAGTATCTGTTCCGCCCATGTTTCCATCCACATCCAGCTCCTTCCCTTTTCTAGAATAGTTTTCGATCAGCGTAGTCTGGATATCATTTTCATACAGGCGCATCTCCACTTCCATCGGCGTTGGGTCCACGGAGAACCGTTTCTTTCCGAAATGATTAAAGAAGACCAGGATGCCGATGGCCAGGCCGATGCAGTAGGTCAGTTCCAGAATGGTGAATCCATCGTTCCTGGTCCCTGTCACCAATTCGTATACCTGCCCGAAAAGCTTTGTCACATCCACATCGTTATTAAATGCCATAATGGAAAATGCCGCTCCCGCAAAACTGATCAATGTCACCAGCGCGATCTTCAGCACATGGAGGAATCCTCCTGTGTCCTTCTGTTTTTCATAGGTCACGATAAAATCCATTTCCCCCATATTCTGAACTTCTGCCTCTGGGAAGCGGGAGTGGATGCAGGATACGACTTTGAGGATCGACACTGCCGTCCGGCACTGTCTTTTATCCTGACTATCCGGGAACCGTAAGAGTGAGAGCCTCTTTATCTGGGCAAGCAGCCTTGGATTGGTACACTCAATCTGGAGCACATCTCCCAGGGTAACCTGGGGTCTGGAAACTTCTACATTCCGGTCTGCCTTGATATAAACCGTCTCTCGTTCGTTTCCCGCCATTTCCTAACCCTTACTTTCTTCTGCCGGATCAGGCCTGTCCCAATCCTGATACACATTTGCCGACGAGCCCTCCTCGCCTGCCTCCACCAAAGTGCCTTCGCTGATCTTTTCTTCCCCTCTTACATCCAGGAAATAATAGACCAGACCCAGAAGGATGGCTGCCACCACAACACAGACCAGGCATACCCTGAGCTTCTTTCTTGCTTCATCCATACTGACCACATTCCTTTCTCTCTTGGTTTTATTTAGTATGGATCGATCTTGCAGAAAATATACAACACGGGTATGCCTGTCAGATTTTTTCACGCATCTGTTTTAAAATTTTCTTTTCCAGCCGAGATACCTGCACCTGAGAGATTCCCATTTCTTCTCCCACCTGTGACTGAGTCCGGTCGGCAAAATACCTCAAATAGATCAATTTCCGCTCCTCCTGGCCGAGACCGGACAGCAGTTGATCCAGCAGCATATGGTCTAATACTTTATCTTCCCCTCCCTCTCTCTGGGGAAGCTTGTCCATCAGCCGGATCTCCTGGCCGTCTTTCTGGTAAATGGGCCGATGCAGGGATTCCACTTCTCCTCCGGCCTCCAGAGCCATGGTCAGCTCTTCCCGCTCCACTCCCAGTTCCTTCGCAATCTCTGTTATCGTGGGCTCCCGCCCCAAAGCCTCCTGCAGCCGCTCCCGACACACACCGGCCCTTCCTGCCAGTTCTTTCAGAGAACGGCTGACCTTGATCATCCCGTCATCCCTGAGAAACCGTTTGATCTCACCTGAGATCATAGGTACCGCATAGGTGGAAAACTTCACTTCATAATTCAGGTCAAATTTGTCAATGGCTTTCAAAAGCCCGATATTTCCGATCTGGAATAAATCTTCCGCCTCCACGCCCCGATTGCGGAACCGCTTCACAATGCACCAGACCAGACCTTCATTTTCTTCAACCAGACGTGTCCTCGCTTCTTCATCCCCTTCGTGAGACTTCTTGATCAAAGCGATTGTGTGGTCCATAGCTTCCGTCCTTTTCCAATGGTCTTTTTCATTTTTACCGTGGTCCCCTCCCCTGGTGTGGAAAGGACTTCCAGGCCGTCCATAAAGGCCTCCATAAAGGAAAATCCCATGCCTGAGCGGTCCAGTTCCGGCTTGGTAGTAAACAACGGCTCCATCGCCTGCTCTACATCCTCGATCCCTCTGCCTTTGTCCTCGATCTCCAGATATAAAGTCTTCCCTTCCGTCCTGCAGCGGATGTAAATATTATGTACCTCATTTTCATATCCATGGATGATGGCGTTGGTCACCGCTTCTGACACCGCCGTCTTCACATCCGACACCTCCTCCACCGTAGGGTTCAGCGAAGTCATAAATGCCGCCACCGTCACACGGGCGAAGGATTCGTTGGATGAACGGCTGTCAAAGATCAATTCCATTTCATTGGTATTTTCCATCTACTTATCCTCCTCATAGATCTGCACGATTTTGGTCACTCCCGACATAGTCAATATCTTCTTCATTCTTTCGTTGGTGTGCACGGCACACACCTCCCCTCCCAGCATATAGATTCTCTTATACCTTCCCATGATCACTCCGATCCCTGAACTGTCCATGAAATTCGTCTGCTCGAAATCAAAGATCACATACCGGATATGATTCTTCTCGATCAGATGATCGGATTCCTTACGGATCTCTTCTGCGTTATGATGGTCCAGTTCATGCGGAAGAAAGATGGTCAGGCAGTTTTCCTGCACCTGATACTTCATAGTCTTCCCCCTTTTGCCTGTTTTTATACATCCCGGACCGTTCCTGTCCGGCTCCTTCTCCTGCGCTCTTTTCCTGTCTGCGGGCATAAGAAAAGGATACACAGTCTTTCTCACTGCATATCCTTATCTTTCGTATCTTATCCTTCCGGCTCAGCCTGAGACTCCCCGCTTCCATTCTGGGCGTTCAGCGCATCCTGGGCAGCCGCGGCCGCATCCGTATCCGAAAAATCCTCCAGGATCTGCTGATACCTGAGGTTCGCCTGATCCTGATCGCCGCTTCCTCCGTAAGACTGGGCCAGAAGCAGCATTGCCTGACCGTCCTGATAGCCCTCATCCATCTGCATGACCCGCTCCAGATTGGAGATGGCGCTCTCATAGTTGGCCACCTCGAAATTCTCCTGGGAGGTGGCATACAGTTCCTCGCACATCCTGGGGTACAGGGAATCCCGGACTTCTTCATACCGTTCCCTCCCGAGGGTTCCCAGGGAATCCGCGTTGATCTTCAGCATCTCTTCCAGCATGGCCTCATCGCTCATATCGTTGGCGTTAAAATGCTGGTACACATTTATGACCGCCTCATAGCTCTCCTGGGTGGACGCCGCGGTAGCCTGCGCGTTCTGTGTCTCCTCACTGGTGGCCCTGTACTCCTCCACCTCCTTCTGGAGGGCGCTGATCTGGGCATCCTGGGCGGCGATCTGGTCACTGAACTGAGTCGTCTGCTCATTGGTCTCCCTCTGTCGGGAAGAATTCACTGCCGGCATGATCAGAAACCACATCACGGCCACACCCACGACCAGGCCGATCAGAATGTTGATGATCGTGTGAAGCCCGGCGCTTTCCTTGAATCCTGAAGGCACAGGCTGGATGATCGTCTCATTGCCAATGCTGTAGGTGACGGTCTGCTGGTCCTTTTTCTCTGTTTCCTTCTCCTTGATCCGCACCGTCCGTGATTTCCGGATCTGGTTGAGCTCGTGCATATATCTCAATGTGATCTCATCCGTAGTATCCAGCTTGTGGGCGGCTCTTAACATACTCCTGGCGCTGCCGTACTGCCCCGTGTGGATATACAGAAGTGCCAGGAGCTGATATGCTTTGACATAGGTGGGGTGCGTCTGCACCACTTTTTTGAGCTGGATGATCGCCAGATCCTCTCCGTTCTGACGGGCGTAATCCAGACTCTGATTGAATTTCTTCACCGCCTGGTTGACCGCCTCCAGTTCCCCCGGAACCTCCTGGATCTTGCTGATATAGTAGTTTGCGATATTATCATGGGACTGAAAATTCTTGCTCAAGATCCATTCCACCAGCCCCTCGATCACATCGCCCCGTCCATAGTAGACCAGTCCCAGAAGATTTCTGGCCGCGATATTCGCACGATTATACTGGAGACTTTTTCGAAGGGATTTGATCGCCCCGGACAGATCCCGGATATTGGCCTTTTTCAGCCCGTCATTGTACCAGTAGTTTGACTGGTAAGCAAGTTTCATCGTATAATCCATAAATGACCGATTCCTTTTTATTTTGTCTGCTCTATCATTTCCCGCAGAATGTCTGTCATATCTGTCAGGTCTTCCTGATAGACTGCGTTCTCAATATCCTCCACTTCCAGGCTGGGCTGGAATTTCTTCAATTCTTCTTCAAAATCAAGCATGTTCTGCGCCTCCCGCCAAATGTTTCTTCACCGCTCCCACCAGGTAGAGGGAGCCCACACAGTAGACCTCTCCCTCCCCCCGGAGAGAAAAAGCCGCCTGTAGCGCTTCCTTTGGCGTTCTTCGCCAAAGCACTTTCTCCCTGGTATATTTCTCAAAAAGCCGTCCCAGTTCTTCCGCCGGGACCGCTCTGCCATCGTCAAATTCCGTCGCTATATACACCTTTGCGTCCAGTTTCTCGCACAGGCAGCGGACCATTTCTTCATACCGCTTGTCTGCCGCCGCCGCGAATACCAGCACCGGACGTCTCTCTCCCGACGTTTCCCCCCAGAGCCTCCTCACATTCTGGACAAATGCTTCTACCGCTCCCGGATTGTGGGCGCCGTCTAATGTAAGATGGGGCGCGGCCTGCTCCATACGGCCCTCCCACTTTACATCCGCCACCGCGCGGATCCAGCGGTCCTTGCGGATCCTTTCTCCCCGCAGCAGGTACTCCGCCGCCTGCAGCGCCATCTCTGTGTTCATTACCTGATAGACACCGCACAGGGGGACGTGCCAGGTAACATCTCTATCATACGCATTCCGCCTTGAAAATGCAATATCGTTTCTGTGAACTTCCAGGATTTCGAACGCATTTTTCGAGATTTCTCTACAGAACGCTCCCTTTTCCCGGGCTTTTTCCCGGATCACTTCTGCCGCCTGACGGTTCCCTCCATCGAAGATCACAGGCACGCCTGGCTTGATGATTCCCGCCTTCTCCGCCGCGATCTCTTCTATGGTCTCTCCCAGAATGTCTGTGTGGTCCAGGCTGATCGAGGTGATCACCGTCAATGCCGGATGCTCCGGCGCGTTGGTGGCATCCAGCCTCCCTCCCAGCCCTGTCTCCAGGATGATATATTCGGTTTTCGCCTGGGCGAACGCCGTCATTCCCATGCCAAACAGGAACTCGAAGTAGGAGGGATGCTCAAGTCCTTCCTCTTCCATGCTTTCCGCCGCTTCCAGAGTACGGCGGAACACCTGGTAAAATCTGTCGTCATCAATGGGGCTGCGGTCAATCTGGATCCGCTCATTGATCCTGATCAAATGAGGAGAAGTGAAGAAACCACATCGTTTCTCTTCCGCCTCAAGGACCGCCTGCAGGCAGGCGCACACGGAGCCTTTCCCGTTGGTCCCCGCCACGTGGACGATTTTTTGGTCCAATCCCGGCTCCCCAAGCCTTTTTAAGAATTCTCTGGTATGGGCAAGGGAATGTTTCCTGGTAAATCTCGGAAGAGCCTCTATATAATCCACAGCTTCCTGATAATCTCTTGGATGTGCCATTATTCTTCCTCACCCGTCTGTTCTACCCAGGAACGGGTCTTATCCGTCCCGGTCCCCTCGACCACTGTCAGAACTCCGTTCTGATAGATATAGTTATCCGACTTTCTGAAAAGCGTATCACTGGATCCATACTGACACGTATAGATCACATCCCCCTCCTGCAGTACTGTAGAGGGCAGGTCAATCCTGGTATTATTCAGGAAATCCTTCTCCTGTTCTTCCCCATTGACAAAAACTCTGGTATAGGCTGTAAAGTTCTCGCCGTACAGGCTGTATCCCTCATCTAAATGGGGCACGATGTCCGTCAATGTCACATCTTTTACTCCCATTGTCATATGGCCTTCTGTGATGGGCGGCTGGCTGTCATATACATATTGCTCCCCATACAGGATATCGTACTGCAGCACCTCCAGATCCGCCAGATAATTCTTGGTCTGACGGCGCTCCTGGTGATAGTTGAAGACCGTTCCGGAATGGATGCCCAGGCGGTCAAATACATCCGCCATGATCTGGTAGGACGGGATATTCCGATCCTCTTTCTTAAGGCCGATGTTGTCCCAGATCACATAGTTGGTATTATACAGATACCGGCTCTTTAAGTCCTCTGCTTTCAGCCCCATCGTAGGAAGGTGGTCTCCGTAGAATACTACCACTGTAGGCTCTCCACGCTCTTCAATAGCTTTGATCAGGTTTCCCGCGAACTGGTCCATCTCATAGACCTGGTTCACATAATATTCCCACTTATTCTTCAGGGCTTCGTCCTCGATGCCTTCCACCGTGATCTCCGGATTCTCGATCACCTGCTCCTCCGGGTAATCCCCATGGCCCTGGACGCTGATAGTAAACACAAAATCTTTCTGCTCCGTGGAATCCATGGCATTCATGATATGATCCACCAGGATATCATCCTTGGACCATCCGTTTTCCGTAAGCTGCAGGATATTCATGAATTCCTTGCTGGTATAGCTGTCAAACCCCATGTTGTTAAATACTCTTGCCCGGCTGTAGAAATTTCCGCCGTTGTTGTGGAGGGCATGGGTTCCAAGCCCCAAAGCTCCCAGTGCCGTGGCCGCGCTCTCGCAGGGGGTTTCTTTCAGGATCGTCTTGTAGGGATATTCTCCCGGACCGAAATACCGCAGGTTCATTCCGGTCAGAACCTCGAATTCCGTATTCGCCGTTCCCGCTCCCACGGAAGGCACCTTAAAATATCCGGAAGAATATTCGTCAAACATCTGATGCAGGTTGGGACTCGCATCTTTGGAAGTCGTGAAGAACTCTGCCTCATCCACGTCAAAGTAGGACTCCAGCTGTACGAACAAGATATTGGGCAGTTCCTCTGCCGGCCCATCCGCCTCATTCTTTGTGATCTCCCCATTGCCGCTGATCTTGGCGATGGTCTCTTCACTGTAATCGTTCGGCTCGCTGATCCCGGTTTTGAACAGACTTGCCATGAAGCAATAGGGGAGCCCGTAGTCCTCATAGGCAAAAGCGATGTTCCCAAAATAGGTGGATACCACTCGGTTCTCCACCGCCGCGTTGGCTGTCACACTGTACACAGCCGCCCAGAAGCAGACCCCGATAACTGCCAGGACGCGATGCATTTTCCCCGTATACTGGCCTCCCCGCCTCCACATGGAGACCACCCAGATCACTACCGCTATCGCTCCCACGATCAGCACGATCAATTCGAATCCGTTGAAATAATTGTTGATCAGGCTCAAACCTTCTGTTGCCGCCTTTAGATCCTGGGCGTTAAAAGGCGTCACCCTCTTGAGCAGCATGTAACCGTTGGCCACCCCCAGGATCAGCCACAGCACACTGATGATGATCCTTACGAAGACCCTGCGCCGGAACAGATATACTATGGAGAAGGTCACAAAGATCATAAACGCGTTGTACAGGAATACCACCGGCGTTTCCGTCATATAGCTCCACGCCTCGAACACCGAATGGCGGGAGATCGCCTCGATCGCGAAATTGATCGCGCACGCCAGAAGCGCGTGGAACAAGAGAGACAGGTGGTTCATCACCTTCCACACCGGCTGCAGCTTCTTCGCGAAGGCGCTGTTCCTGCGTTCCTCTAAGATTCTTATGCGTCTTTCCTTTCTTCCCTTCCAATAAGCCTTCACATCTTCCTTCTTCAGATTCCTTAGCTTCTGGATCTTTCCTTTGATATCCGGCTTTTTGATATGGATCTTCTTCATCGATCAACTAACCCCTTATGAACGTTTTGCTTTTAATCCTTCCAGTCTTTCTTTGACTTGCTCCATCATCTGCCTGTAAGTCTCCAGTTTCTCCTGCTCTTCCCGCACCTTCGCTTCCGGCGCCTTGCTGACGAATTTCTCATTGTTCAGCATCCCTTCCGCCCGGGCGATCTCTTTGGTGAGACGCGTCTCTTCTTTGGTCAGACGCTCGATCTCCTGGTCAAAGTCGATCAACTCTTCCAACGGCACATAGACGGTGGCGTCCGGTACCACGATGGAGACCGCGTCATCCGCGATCCCGGCTTTGTCGTGCTGGATGATCAGATTGTTGACCGCCGCCATATTCTGGGTGGAGCCGCGCAGGAATTCCAGTCCTTCGCACAACGCCTCGTCCTCACATACCACATAGGCCGTGGCTTTCCTGGAATTTGGCACATTCATCTCAGAGCGGACATTCCGAATCCCGCGGATGATCTCTTTATAATGCTCTGCCACATTCTCCGCCACTGGGAAGTTCCAGCCTTCCTCATAAACAGGCCACTGGGATATCATCAAGGATTCCTCTTCCGGGATCAGCTTGCTGTAGATCTCCTCCGAGACGAACGGCATATAGGGATGCAGGAGTTTTAACGCTTTCTTTAAAACCTCCCGCAGGGTCCACATTGCGTCATTGGCGCTCTGTGGATCTTCCTCGGCGTGATAGATCCTGTATTTCGCGATCTCAATGTACCAGTCGCAGAATTCATCCCAGATAAAGTCATAAATCTTCGCCAGAGCGATCCCCAGCTCAAATTTATCCATATTCTCAGTCACGTCTTTGACCACATTATTGCACCGGGACATGATCCAGCAGTCCGCCGGGCGCTTTCTGACATCCTTCGGCTCTGTGATCTCCTTATCTCCCAGATTCATCAGGATAAAACGGGAAGCGTTCCAGACCTTGTTGGCGAAATTCCGGCTGGCTTCCACTCTCTCATTATAGAAACGCATATCATTTCCAGGCGCGTTGCCGGTCACCAGTGTCATGCGCAGGGCATCCGCTCCGTACTGCTCGATGATCTCCAGCGGGTCGATGCCATTTCCAAGAGATTTGCTCATCTTCCGGCCCAGGGAATCCCGCACCAGACCGTGGATAAATACGGTGTGGAAGGGACACTTACCAGTCTGCTCATAACCGGAGAATACCATACGGATCACCCAGAAGAAAATAATATCATATCCCGTTACCAGCACGTCTGTGGGATAGAAGTAATCCAGATCCTCCGTTTTTGCCGGCCATCCAAGGGTAGAAAACGGCCACAGGGCGGAACTGAACCAGGTGTCCAGAGTGTCCTCGTCCTGGGTAAAATGGGTACAGCCGCATTTCGGACATTTCTCCGGCATACCTCTGGAAACCACGATCTCACCGCACTCATCACAGTAGTACGCGGGAATCCGGTGGCCCCACCAGATCTGCCGGGAAATACACCAATCCCGGATATTTTCCAGCCAGTGCAGGTAGATCTTGTCAAACCGCTCCGGCACGAATTTCAGGTCCCCATTTTTTACGGCCTCAATGGCAGGCTTTGCCAGCTCCTCCATGCGGACAAACCACTGCTGTTTTACCAGCGGCTCTACCGTAGTATGGCAGCGGTCGTGGGTTCCTACATTATGAGAATGAGGCACTACCTTTACCAGATAGCCCTGCTCTTCCAAGTCTTTTACCATGACCTTGCGGGCCTCATAACGGTCCATTCCCGCGTACTTGCCGCCGTTCTCATTGATGGTGGCGTCATCGTTCATCACATTGATCTCCGGCAGGCCGTGCCGTTTTCCAACCTCAAAGTCGTTGGGGTCGTGGGCTGGCGTGATCTTCACCGCTCCAGTCCCGAATTCTTTATCCACATAAGAATCGGCTACGATCGGAATCTCCCGTTCCACCAGCGGCAGGATCGCCTTCTTCCCTACAATGTCTTTGTATCTTTCATCGTCTGGATGCACCGCGATCGCCGTATCGCCCAGCATAGTCTCCGGACGGGTGGTGGCAATCTCCAGATAATCGTCGCTTCCTACGATGGGATACTTGATATGCCAGAAATGTCCTTCCTGCTCTTCATGCTCTACTTCCGCATCTGAAAGAGAGGTCTTGCAGACCGGACACCAGTTGATGATCCTGGACCCGCGGTAGATGTAGCCTTTCTCATAAAGTTCGATAAACACTTCCTCTACCGCTTTTGAACAGCCTTCATCCATAGTAAAACGTTCCCGCTCCCAGTCGCAGGATACGCCCAGCTTCTTTAACTGTCCTTCGCTCGTTCCCGCATATTCCTCTTTCCACTGCCAGGTGCGCTCCAGGAACTTCTCCCGTCCCAGCTCTTTCTTGTCAATGCCCTCTTCCTTTAACTGGTTGGTCACTTTTACTTCTGTAGAAATGGCCGCGTGATCGGTTCCCGGAACCCACAGCGTATTATATCCCTGCATCCTTTTATATCGAATGATGATATCCTGCAATGTATTGTCCAGGGCATGTCCCATATGCAGCTTCCCTGTGATATTCGGGGGCGGCATTACTGTAGTAAACGGTTTTCTGCTGCGATCTACTTCCGCGTGAAAATATTCATTCTCACACCACTTCTCATACAGCTTTGGCTCAATCTCTTTGGGATTGTAAGTTTTCTCCAGGTTCTGACTCATAGTTTCCTCCTCACTCTCATAGCGTTC
>DXGF01000136.1 GCA_019114065.1 Candidatus Dorea gallistercoris | reverse complement strand
CGCTGCTTCTGGCCGCCGGAAAGCATCCCCGGCGTTGCCTGCAGCCGATCTTCCATCCCGATATTCTTCACAATGTCCATCACAAAGTCCCGGTTCACCCGTTTGCCGTCCAGACCGATTGGAAGGACAATATTTTCCCACACATTCAGGGAGGGTATCAGATTATAATCCTGAAAGATAAATCCGATCTTCCTTCGCCGGAACACAGCCAGCTGCTCGTCCTTTAAGGCGAAAATGTCCCGGCCTTCGATATACACTTTGCCGCTGTCCGGCCGGTCCAGGCCGCCCAGCATATGGAGCAGCGTGCTTTTCCCAGAGCCGGAACGCCCCACGACAGCCACAAATTCTCCCCGCTCTACCAAGATGCTGGTATGGTCAATGGCCCGGATTTCCTGATCTCCATCCCCGTAATATTTCACCAAGTCTTCTGTCTCTAACAATGCTTTCATAAGCTTTCGCTCCTTTCCCGTCTGCGCATCCTGATGCTGTTTTTAAGTATAGCCATTCATTCTTACAGAACATTGACAGGAAAGATAACAGTTTTGTTAGATGGGCAGCATCATCTGGAAAATGGTCCCTCCCCGCTTTCCAGGGAGCGCCCGCACACTTCCCCCTTGTTCTTCCAGGATCTTCCGTGTCAGATACAGGCCCACGCCCGCCCCTTCTGCCGCCTGGACCTCCGGCCTCCTCCCTCTGTAGAAACGCTTGAAGATCTCCTGGTACTCTTCCCTTTCGATCCCGATCCCCTCGTCCTCCACTTCGATGAAGACATAAGAAATATATGTAGTTACCCGCAGCGATATGGTACTTCCCTGCGGGGAATATTTCACCGCGTTTTCCAGTACATTCATGACAGCCTGGGCCGTCCACTTCGCGTCATGCAGCAGACGGATATCCGCGATATCCTCCACCTTAAGGCGGATCTTCTTCTCTTCCGCCTGAAACCAGACGGCGCTTACCGCCTGCCGGATCGTATCCTTCAGACTTCCCACCTCTGGTTCCAGATGGATCATATCCGCCTCCAACCGCGAAAGATTGGTCAATGTCGTCAGAAGATGAGCCAGTCCCTTTACTTCCTCCTGGCTCTTTTCCACGAATTCCTTCTGTTCTTCTGCCGTGATATCCTTATCCGCCAAAAGCTCCAGGCTCATACCCAGCGCCGCCACCGGCGTCTTTAACTGATGGGAAATATCCGTCACCAGCTTACGGGTTCCCTCCCGCTCCTTTACCAGCCGCTCTTTCAACACACCGAAGGCTCTCCCCATCCGTTCCATCTGATCCAGAAGCTGCGCCCGGATCCCCTGCCCCATATCTCCGTCCAAATGGAACTCATAGTTGCCTTCCTCGAATTCCTCCAGATAATCCATGATCGACTGATAATTGCGGTACTCCCTCCGATAGGAGACATAACACCACACCCCGTTTGCCGCCATAGCCAGAAGACACAAAAGGCACCACCTGTAAAAGGAAGTGCCGCAAAACCACAAGATCGCGAAAATCGCCAAAAGCCCTGCTGTGGAAAGCAAAAAACCCTGCTTCAGTTCCTTCTCAAGCCAGATATAGCCTCTCTCCCTCTGTCTGGTCATTTTCTCAAAACTTCTGCTGTCCATAGATAGCCAAGCCCCCTGACATTCTGAATGTATTCCTTGTCCTTCCCATCCGCAAGCCGCTTCTTTAACCTGCCGATCGTTACCGGAACCGTATTCTCGTCTACAAACTGTCCGTCTACATCCCACACCGCTTCCAAGATCTGCTCCTTGGAAACAATCTGCCTGGGATGGTCCAGGAAAAACAATAATAGCCGCAGTTCCTTCTTGCTGAGAAGAATTTCCTCACCCTGCTTATATACCTTCATTTCCCGGAACTGCACCTGGATATCCCGAGAAGTAAGAACCCCGCCGTCTCCTTCGTCCTGCCGGATCCGGCGCATCAGCGCGTTGACCTTAGAGATCAGGACCGCCAGACTGAAGGGCTTGGCTATGTAATCATCCGCCCCCGCGTCGTAACCATTGACAAAGTCCACCTCCTGATCCAGGGCCGTCAGGAAGATCAGATAAACATCGCTGACCTCCCGGATCTTCCTGGCAAAATCCAGTCCATTTCCCTCCTCCAGGGAAATATCACTGATGACCAGATCCACCTTATTCTTCTGAAACAATTCCTCCGCCCGCCCTGCCCCAGCGGCGCTCAAGACCTGATACCCCTCCTTCTGGAGCTTCAGGCTGATGCCCCGTCTAAGGCTCTCGTCATCTTCAAGAAGCAGTATGACTGCCATTGCTTCCCGTCCTTTCCCGTTACTTTTTATGCTCTTCATGGTGTCTCGCCCGCTGAAATTCCCGCTTCGCCTGCAGCAGGCAGATCAGAACGGCCCCCATCACAAGCCCTGCGATAAAGCAGGCTCCAAAGCCAAGATATACCGCCATCGAAAAACCCCTTTCCGTATATTTGCAGAAAATCCCTGCTATGTTAGAGTTTACGCATTTATACGGAGAATATACATGCGGCGGATCATCCAGACCACACAGACACCGATCAGCGCCCCGGCACTGTCGATCAGCACATCCGTCACTTTTCCGGCCCGCCCCGGGACAAACAGCTGATGGAACTCATCGGTGCTGGCATATGCCGCGGCGCTCAGGAAACTGATCAGGATCCACCTTCGTCCATCCAGACCATACGATCGGTACATCGCTGTCAAAAAAAGACCCAGGACCGCATATTCCAACCCGTGGGCCAGCTTCCGCACCGGAAGATCGATTTTCTTGGCAAAAGCCAGCTGCCTGGCCTGTGACCATTCTTCATACTCCGGGATCAGGATCTGTCCCGCCAGTTTCCCCGCCTCCAGACTCATATCCTCCGAATCGTCTGACGGCTGCGCTGAAAACCAGAAGATGAGGCCCATCCAGAGAAGGACCAGGACTGTCAGGAACCGCTTTTTCATCACTGCTGGCATTGGTCTTCCTCAAACCGGAACATTTCCTCCACAGTGGTCCCTAATTCTTTCGAAATATCCATAGCCAGCTTCAGAGAAGGGTTGTATCTGCCTTTTTCCAGACGGACGATCGTCTCCCTTCTCACTCCAACCCTGTTCGCCAGCTCATTCTGGCTCATAGACAACTTCTCT
>DXGF01000135.1 GCA_019114065.1 Candidatus Dorea gallistercoris | reverse complement strand
GCGCATAAGATCCGCTTCTTCCAGCAACTCCTGCTGTTCCTGATAACGCAGAGAAAGATTCGCGCCGATCACGTCCACTAACTTTCTAAGGTCTGTGATCTCTTCAATCTGCTGGCCAAGTTCCTTTGCTGTCTTCGGGTTCTTTCCCATATATTCCCGGAACAGGTCCTTTAAGCTCCTCAGCATGGCCTCCCGGTTTACCGCCTCTTCCCCCTCCTCCGATTCCACAGGGACCGCTTCTTCATCCCTGATCACTTGGACGGAAGCATACAGAAATGGGCTTTCCTGCTCTAATTCTTCCAGCGTTGCCCGCATTTCCCCGGCTACCAGCACCCGAGTGATCTTCTTGGGCAGTCTGAGCACCTGTTTGATACTGGCCACACAGCCCGTCTCATAAATATCAGAAGCGCCCGGTTCCTCTGTCTCCACATCCTTCTGTGCGGTCAGAAATAGGAACTGCTCCCCTGCCATCGCCCGCTCGATCGCCTGGATCGATTTCTCGCGGCTGACATCAAAGTGGGTCACCATCTCCGGCAGGACTACCATCCCACGCAATGCTACCACCGGAAGGCTGATTCTTTCTTTTTCCATGTATCTTCTATCTCTCCTGTCTTTTGTTTTCCGCAAAAGCAGATTCTGCTCCTGTATAAAAACAGGCGGGCACACTGACATCTGCACCCGCCTTATATTATGCACTCTCAGACTGGAGTGCCGCATGGACACATTCCGGCTCTCCGATCCCTTTTATCACATCCCCCGTGATCCGGCAGGTCTTCAGTGTTTCATCTGAAGGCGCCTGGTACATAATATCCATCATCGTATTTTCCATGATCGCGCGCAGACCTCTGGCGCCCGTCTTTCGCTTCAGGGAAGTCTCCGCGATCTCTTCCAGAGCCGTCTCATCAAAGATCAGGTCCACGCCGTCCAACTCCAGCATCTTCTGATACTGTTTCACGATCGCGTTCTTAGGTTCTGTCAAGATCCGGATCAACGCCTCTTTGTCCAGCATCTCAAGGGACACTGTCACCGGAAGCCTGCCCACCAATTCCGGGATCAGTCCGTATTTCACCAGATCCTGAGGGAGCACCTGCTTCAAAAGCCGATCCATATTGTTCTCATGGCGGCTGGCGATCTCCGCGTTAAATCCGATGGATTTCTGATCGATCCTCTTCTCGATCACCTTCTCGATCCCATCAAATGCTCCTCCACAGATAAACAGGATATTGGTGGTGTCGATCTGGATCAGTTCCTGATGGGGATGCTTCCTCCCCCCCTGGGGCGGCACACTGGCCACGGTCCCCTCGATGATCTTAAGAAGGGCCTGCTGTACACCTTCTCCTGACACATCTCTTGTAATAGATGGGTTCTCAGATTTTTTCGTAATCTTATCGATCTCATCAATATAGATGATCCCGTATTCAGCCCGGTCCACATCGCCATCCGCCGCCTGGATGATCTTGAGAAGGATATTTTCCACATCCTCCCCCACATACCCTGCCTCCGTCAGAGCGGTAGCATCGGCGATGGCAAATGGAACATTCAGGATCCTGGCAAGAGACTGGGCAAGAAGCGTCTTGCCGCAGCCAGTGGGGCCGAGCATCAAGATATTGCTCTTGCTCAGCTCCACACCTAAGTCCTCCCGCCCGGCCATGATCCTCTTATAATGATTATAGACCGCTACCGATAAAACTTTTTTGGCTTCTTCCTGCCCGATCACATATTCGTCTAGAAATGCCTTGATCTCCTCCGGTTTCAGAAGGTTGATATCCATAAAAGGATTTCTGCGTCTTCCTTCCTCGTATTCCAGCTCTTCCTCGATGATCTCCGCGCAGACCTCCACGCACTCATCACAGATGTATGTGCCATTAGGTCCGGCGATCAGTTTTCGTACCTGAGCCTGTGTCTTGTTGCAAAACGAGCACCTTACCTGGTCATCGTTTCTACTTACCATTTTTTCACCTCATATTTCCAGGACAGTGTCACAAGACTATCGACGGGTAATGACTTCATCGATCAGGCCGTAGGCCTTCGCCTCTTCCGCCGACATGAAGTTATCCCTGTCTGTATCCGCCTGGATCACTTCCAGCGGCTGTCCTGTATTCTCTGCCAATATCTGATTCAGCTTCTGCTTGGTCTTCAAAATATGTTCTGCCGCGATCTGTATCTCCGTCGCCTGTCCCTGAGCGCCGCCGGAAGGCTGATGGATCATGATCTCCGCATTGGGAAGCGCCAGACGTTTCCCTTTTGTCCCTCCGGAAAGCAGGAAGGATCCCATACTTGCGGCCATACCGATGCAGATCGTCTCAATATCACACTTGATATACTGCATGGTATCATAGATAGCCAGTCCCGCCGTCACAGACCCTCCCGGACTGTTGATATACAGATGGATATCCTTCTCCGGGTCCTCCGCCTCCAGGAACAAAAGCTGGGCCACGACCACGCTTGCCGATACATCCGTCACTTCTTCTCCCAGAAAAATGATCCGGTCCTTCAACAGTCTGGAATAAATATCATAAGACCGTTCACCGCGGCTTGTCTGTTCAATGACATAAGGTACTAAACTCATATATTATATGCCTCCTGTCCACACTGATATGTCGATTATTTCTCTACTGCGTTCTCTGCCAGGAAGGTCACCGCTTCCTGGACAGCCATGTCGTCTTTCATCTGCTGTTTCTCCGCGTCGCCCATGAATTCTTTGAGCTTATCCACTTCCATCTTATAAGCTTCCGCCATCTTCACCAGCTCCTCATCCAGCTTTTCATCACTGATCTCAATATTCTCAGCCTTAACGACAGCCTCCAGCACCAGTCTGGTCTGGATGCGCTTCAGCGCCTGCGGCTTCATCTCTTCCAGCATCTTATCGCTGTCCGTGCCGGTGAACTGGAAATACTGCTCCATGGTAAGTCCCTGGGACTGGATCCTCTGCGCAAACTCATCCATCATCTGGCGGGCCTGGGTATCCACCATCGCATCCGGGATTTCCATAGACGCGTTGGCTACAGCCTTCTCCACCGCCTGATCCTCTTTCCTGCGTTTGCCCTCATCGGCTTTCTGCTCTTTAATCTTTGCCTTTACATCGGCTTTGTATTCATCCAGCGTGTCAAATTCAGAGACTTCTGCCGCGAATTCATCGTCGATCTCTGGAAGTTCCTTCGCCTTGATCTCATGGATGGTACATTTAAATACCGCATCCTTTCCTTTCAGATCCTCCGCGTGATAATCCTCCGGGAAGGTCACCTTCACTTCGATCTCCTTCTCCGGCTCCGCTCCGATGAGCTGTTCCTCAAAACCAGGGATGAAGGCGCCGGAACCGATGGTGAGCGGATAGTTCTCGCCCTTACCGCCCTCAAACGCTTCCCCGTCCACGAAACCTTCAAAATCCAGGATGATCTCATCCTTATCCTGTACCGGACGGTCTTCCACGGTGATCGTTCTCGCGTTCTTCTCCGCCTCTTCCTGGATCTTCGCGTCCACTTCTTTCTGTGTTACACGGACGGAAACCTTATCCACTTCCAACCCTTTATATTCTCCCAGAGTCACTTCCGGCTTTGTTGCCACTTCCGCTGTAAAGATGAAAGGCTTTCCTTTTTCAATCTGCTCTACATTGATCTCCGGCTGAGACACGATCTCCAGTTCGCACTCATCGTAGGCCTCTGAATATGCCTTCGGGATCAGGCTGTTGGCCGCGTCATCATAGAAGATCTCCGGCCCATACATCTTCTCGATCATCTGACGCGGCACCTTCCCTTTCCGGAACCCCGGCAGATTGATCCGATTCTTCTGCTTCATATATGCGCTCTGGAGCGCTCTTTCTAAATCATCGGCGGGCACTTCGATCGTGAGCTTCGCCATGTTTTTCTCTAATTTTTCCACCTGTAAATTCATTTTTCTTGACTCCTCCTGTTTCTATCCCATCCCCGCAGGCCGAAAAATGGGCATATTCCATTACATTCACTAAAGAAGTATAACACAAACCCTAGTAAATATCCAGCGGAACTTTTCTATTCGTACACAATCGATTCAGCGATCTCTTCTGCCTTCTTGCGGCCCTCCAGGATCTGGATCAGTTCCAGAGCAAAATCAATGGCTGTTCCCATCCCCCGGCTGGTAATGATATTCCCGTCTACCGTTACAGGAGCACGGGTGATCACCGCTCCCTGGATCTCTTTCTCCATCGCCGGATAACAGGTGATCCGTTTCCCTTTCAGAAGCCCGAGATCCGCCAGTACCGTCGGCGCCGCGCAGATCGCGGCCACATACTTTCCTTCTTCCGCGAACTCTTTGACCACTCTCCTGACACCGCTGTGGGCCTTCAGGTTTGTCGTTCCCGGCATACCTCCTGGAAGGACCACCATGTCCGCCTCCGCAAAATTCACTTCATCAAACAAATCTTCTGTCTGCACGTTGATCCCGTGGGATCCCTGGACTGTATAATCATCCATGACAGAAACTGTATCCACATAAACCTTCGCCCTTCTGAGCAGGTCTACCACTGTCAGAGCCTCAACTTCTTCAAAACCGTCTGCCAACAATACGCTTACTCTTTTCATCTCACGCTTCTTCCTTTCTTCTTTTAATAAATTTGAAGCGCTGAACCCCTGCTTCAGCACGTATATTTAAATATTAACACCGTTTACAATCAGTGTAAATACGTTTATAGTAATAAAAAAGGAGGATATTCTATGGAAATCGAACGCAAATATCTGATCCGGAAGATTCCGGAAGATCTTGACTCTTATCCCTGCCGCCGGATCGAACAGGGATACCTGTGCACCGATCCGGTCATCCGCATCCGCAGGGATAATGATCGGTATGAGCTTACCTTTAAATCCAAAGGACTTATGGTGAGAGAAGAGCGCAGTCTCCCTCTGACAGCAGAAGCCTATCAGCACCTTCTCGGGAAGATCGACGGGCGTCTGATCCGGAAGCGAAGATACATGATCCCTCTCACAGAGACTCTGACCATTGAACTGGACCTCTTTGACGGCGACCTGTCTCCTCTGGTCCTGGCAGAGGTGGAATTTCCGGATACAGCGTCCGCCGACGGCTTCTCCCCTCCGGACTGGTTCGGCCGGGATGTGACCTTTTCTTCAGAGTATCAAAACAGCACATTGAGCCAAAAATAAAGCAACAGTTTGTCGCTTTATTTTATTGTGTAACATTTCGGCGCATATTCCCCTATTTATTGGACAAATTGCTATAATACAGTCATTATCAATCGTCAGCACACGGAGGATGACCGATCATGTCCAATATACAGCTTGCCAACAATCTTCGCCATCTCAGAAAAAAACACGGACTGACCCAGAGGGATTTAAGCGGGATGCTCAATATCTCCCGGCAGGCTTACTCCAATTATGAGACCGGTAAGCGGACCCCTGACTTAGATTCTCTGCTCTACCTGTGCCAGCTTTACCAGATTCCCCTTGATGCCCTGGTACTTCGAAATCTGTCGGATCCCGGCCAGCCTCCCCGGACCCTGGGTGAGGGTCTGTCTCCCTATCTGCTGGCGAAAGAGAAAAAGGCCGACGCCGCCGTCTATCTTTCTCCGGAAGAACTGGACTTCATCATCCGATTCCGCTCTCTTTCCCGGGAAAGCAGGCAGCTGATCGCCGGCTTTCTTTCTAATTCCAGTCCCGATTAGTCGCTGACCTCGAATCCATCGTGGACCGCGTTCATCGCTTTTTCGATATCTTTCTCATCTATCAGCACCGTGATCCGGATCTCGGAAGTGGAGATCATATTGATGTTGATCCTGGAATTATATAAGGACTCAAACATCTTGGCCGCCACGCCCGGATTGCTCATCATCCCGGCTCCTACAACAGAAAGCTTCGCCACATGCTCATTCCACACGATCTGTTTGATCGTAAGTCTTTCTTTATTTTTCTCCAGAAGAGCCACCGCCGGCTCCAGATCCCCGGCCGCCACGGTAAAGGAAATGTCCTTGGTCCCATCCCTTCCCACAGACTGGAGGATGATATCCACATTGATCCCTTCTTTCGCAAGCACATCAAAAATGCAAAACGCCACGCCCGGCTTATCCTCTACTCCAATCACGGATATCCTGGCTGTATTTTTATCGGCCGCCACTCCTGTCACTAACAATTTTTCCACGTTTGCCACCTCCTTGACCACAGTCCCTTCCGTTTCATTCAGACTGGAACGCACTACCAGTTCCACATTATATTTCTTCGCCATCTCCACAGAGCGGTTATGGAGCACCTTCGCTCCAAGGCTGGCAAGCTCCAGCATCTCATCATAACTGATGGACTCTAGCTTCCTGGCGTTCTTCACCACCCTGGGATCCGCTGTGTAGATCCCATCTACGTCCGTATAGATCTCACACTTGTCCGCGTGGAGCACCGCCGCCAGCGCCACCGCCGTTGTGTCGGACCCGCCTCTGCCAAGTGTGGTGATATCATCGTATTTGTTGACCCCCTGGAATCCTGTGACGATCACGACCTTCCGGGAATCCAGCTCATGCAGGATCCGTTCTGTATCCACCCGCTTAAACCGGGCGTTACCATATCTGGAGGTGGAGTGCATACGCACCTGGAACGCGTTCAGCGATACTGCCGGCACGTCCATGGCGTGCATCGCCATCGCCATCAATGATACCGACACCTGCTCCCCCGTTGTCAGCAGCATATCCATCTCCCGCTTTTTGGCTTTTGGATTCACACTCTCCGCCAAGGCGATCAGTTCATCGGTGGTCTTTCCCATAGCAGACAGGACTACCACCACATCATGCCCCGCCTTATAGTCCTCAATGCAGCGTTTGGCTACATGATAGATTCTTTCCTTATCGGCAACGGATGTGCCGCCGAATTTCTTTACAATCAGCATAGTACCTCCTGTAGCAAATGATTCATCAACTGGTATCCGTCCGGCCAATTCCTGCCGGTACTTGCCGCCGTTCTCTCGTTATATACGCTCTGCCCTTCCATCGGTTTTGTGCTGTCGTAGAGCAGATAGGGAACCGCTTCCGCCGTGTGGGTACGCACCTCGATCGGCGTAGGATGATCGGGCAGAAGAAGGAGACGGAAGTCCTCTTTCGCTTCTCTCAACCCGTCCACCACAGGCTTTAACACTCTCTGATCCACATACTCGATCGCTTTGATCTTATCCTGCGTCTGTCCCTGATGTCCCATCTCGTCCGGCGCCTCGATGTGGATATAGGCGAAATCATAGTCCCTGCGGGTCAGCGCTTCTACCGCGGCAGCCGCTTTCCCCTCGTAATTGGTATGAAGCCCGCCATTGGCGCCTTCCACCATGGCACAGTCCATTCCGGCTCCCACCGCGATCCCTTTCAGCAGATCCACTGCGGAGATCATGATCCCTTTCTTCCCGGTCCTCTCGCGGAAATCCGGGAGTGACGGTTTCCGTCCCGCCCCCCAGAACCAGGCAGAATTGGCAGGATGGAGACCCTTCTGCCTTCTGGCCTCGTTGATCGAGTGATTCTCCAGGATCTCATAACTTTTCTCCATCATTCCCCGAAAAACAGGATCCGTCGGAAGATATTTCCCGATCCTGCGGGTCAGGATATCATGGGGAGGCGTCATTTCCAAAAGGTTCCCTTCTTTCCAGACCAGAAGATGACGGTAGCTGGTCCCTGGATAGAACGCGAAGCCTTCCCGCTTCAATCCTTCTGCCAGCGTCCGCAAAAGTTCCGCCGCCTCTTCCGTCGATATCTCATCGGAGCTATGGTCGATCATCTTCCGGCACTCATAAGGTCCTTCTTCCTCAGACAATGTGACCAGATTGCAACGGAAAGAAACATCCGTCTCCCCCATCGGAACTCCTATGCTCAAGGCTTCCAGCGGGGAGCGCCCCGTGTAATAGATTGCCGGGTCGTACCCCATCACCGACAGATTCGCCGTATCGCTCCCCGGAGCCATTCCTTCCGGGACCATGGAAGCCAGCCCCAGTTCCGACTCCGGCGCCAACCGGTCCATCACTGGCGTTTCCGCCGCTTCCAGCGTCGTCCTCCCTGCCAGTTCTCCGATCGGCCGCCCCGCCATCCCATCGCTTAAGATAACTACATATTTCATCAGCTATTCACCTGTTCCTTCCAGATCTTCGATTCGGATCATATGCAGGATCTGATCCTTGTAACGCTTCGCTCGGGTGTCATAATCCCCTTCCATCATCACAGGAGTCGTGAATCCAAACTCTCCTTCCAGGCCGGGCACCTGGACGATCTGGATCTCACCGAAGGAGTACTGAAGATCTGAGAGCATTTCCCCCGGTTCCCCCTTCATCCGGATGAAAAATCTCCTCTTGGCATCAGCCTTATCTTCAATCTGCAGCTTCTCCTGCTTCCACATGGTCATCACATTGCGATGCAGGTTCTTGGCTGCTTCCACCACATCAGAGACCACAGCGCTGGCTGTTGGAAGCTTGCCTGCGCCGCTCCCGTAGAACATCGCGTCTCCAAGCACATTCCCATGTACAAAGATCGCGTTGAACACACCATTTATATTATAGAGCGGATGCTCCGGATAGAGAAGGCAGGGTGCCACAATGGCATGGAGCCTCTCGCCCTGGCGCTTACTGGAGGCCAGGAGTTTGATCGTCATCCCCATCGCTTTCGCGTATTTCATATCCTCCACGGTGATCTCTGTGATCCCCTCGCAGTAAATATCCTCAAAATCCACCTGCTGCCCGGAGATCAGAGAAGAGAGGATCGCGATCTTCCTGCAGGCGTCATAGCCTTCCACGTCCGCCTCCGGGTTCCGCTCCGCGTACCCGTTAGCCTGGGCCTCCTTCAGCACGGTATCATAATCCGCCCCCTCGTAGAACATCTTCGTCAGCATATAATTGGTCGTCCCATTTAAAATACCGGTGATCTCTTCGATCTCATCCGCCGTCAGGGAAGAATTCAGCGGACGGATGATCGGGATTCCTCCTCCTACGCTGGCCTCAAAGAGAAAATTGATATTCTTCTCCCTAGCGATGGACAACAGTTCCGCGCCATGCTTCGCCACCAGTGCCTTGTTGGAAGTAGCCACACATTTTCCCGCCAGAAGACAGCGTTTCACAAAAGTATACGCAGGTTCGATCCCGCCCATGACTTCTACCACGATCTGGACTTCCTCATCGTTGATGATCGTCTCAAAATCATGGATGATCTTCTCCTGCACCGGATTCCCCGGGAAATCTTTGAGATCCAGCACATACTTGATATTCAGTTCCTCGCCGATCCTCTGGTTGATCCGTTTTCCGTTGGTATCGATCACTTCCACCACGCCGGAACCAACCGTTCCATAACCCATTACCGCTATGTTTACCATATTTTCCTCCCTTTAACTGCCCACTGTTTCCTTTAGATAGGCGTTGATGAATATGTCGATCCCGCCGTCCAGCACAGCGTTGACATTGCCGCTCTCTACATTCGTCCTGTGATCCTTCACCAGAGTATAGGGCTGCAACACATAGGACCGGATCTGATTCCCAAATCCGATCTCCTTTATCTCTCCTCGGATATCGGAAACCTTCTCCGCCTGTTCCTGCTCCTTCAGCATCTTCAGCTTTACCTTCAGCATCTGCATTGCTTTTTCCTTATTGTGATGCTGGGACCGCTCGTTCTGACACTGCACCACGATCCCCGTGGGAAGGTGAGTGATGCGGATCGCGGAAGACGTCTTATTGACATGCTGTCCGCCTGCGCCGCTGGCCCGATAGGTGTCGATCTTGAGATCGTCATCCGAGATTTCAATATCGATATCATCCTCGATATCCGGAACTACATCACAGGAAGCAAAAGATGTCTGTCTCTTGCCCGCGGCGTTGAACGGAGAAATGCGCACCAGTCGGTGGATTCCTTTCTCCGACTTCAGATAGCCGTAAGCGTTCTCGCCATTTACCTGAAATGTCACGCCCTTGATCCCGGCAATATCTCCATCCAGGAAATCCAGCACTTGAATAGAGAATCCTTTCCGCTCTGCCCAGCGGGTGTACATCCGGTACAGCATTCCCGCCCAGTCACAGGACTCAGTCCCGCCGGCGCCCGCGTGGATCGTTACGATCGCGTTGCAGGAATCGTACTCTCCTGAGAGCAGCGTCTGGGTCCTCAGGCTCTCAAACCGCTCTTCGAACTGTTCAATCTCTCCCTGGATCTCCCGGACCATAGCGTCGTCATTTTCCTCGTACGCCATCTCGAGCAGGAGAAGGATATCCTCCCGTCCCTCACTGAGAGTCTCCAGCTCTTTCACCAGCTCCTGAAGGCTTTTCAGTTCTTTCATCACTTTCTGCGACTGCTCCGGGTCATCCCAGAAGCCCGGCTCTTCTATCTTGCGCTCCAGCTCTTCGATCCGTTTTTCCTTGCCAGAGACGTCAAAGTGAATCCCTCATTTCGGCAAGAGGTTCTTCATAAGCGTTCATCAGACTTTTGTACTGATCTAATTCAACCATCCTGTCACCTCATTTCTTTCTATGATTCAGTTCTTCTTATTTGCGCCCGCAGCACTGCTTATATTTCTTGCCGCTGCCGCAGGGGCATGGATCATTTGGATAGACCTTCTTCTCCGCCCGCTTCTTTGGCGCTTTGGCGGAAGAGTCATCCTTGTTGGTGCCGGTTACTTTGGCAACCTGTTCCCTCTCCACTTTCTGCTCGATCCTGACATGGAACAGCGTGCGTACCGTGTCCTCGGTGATGCTTTTAGTCATCTCACCGAACATGTCGTATCCCAGCATCTTATATTCGACTTTCGGATCCCTGTGCCCATATGCCTGCAGACCAATCCCCTGGCGGAGCTGATCCATGTCGTCGATATGGGCCATCCACTTGGCGTCAATGACTTTCAGGAGAACGACCCGCTCTACCTCCCGCAGGTGTTCCGGCTCCGGGAATTCCGCTTCCTTGGCCTCATACGCCTTGGAAGCACGTTCTTTCAGAAAATGCTTCAGCTCTTTCTGGCTCATGTTCTTCACATCTTCTTCAGTTATGAACGACATTGGGATCGTCTTATGGATCGTCAGATTCAATTCTGTCAGATTCCAGTCCTCACTGTCCTGATCTGAGGATACGATCATATCCACCGTATTTTCAATATAATCATTGATCATATGGAAGATCGAGTCGCGCATATTCTCTCCATCCAGGACCCGGCGCCTCTCCTCGTATATGATCTCCCTCTGTTCATTCATGACCTGGTCATATTCCAGCAGATTCTTACGGATGCCGAAGTTATTGCTCTCAATCTTCTGCTGCGCCTTCTCAATGGCGCTGGACAACATCTTGTGTTCGATCTGTTCTCCCTCTTCTACCCCCAGAGCGTTGAAGATACTCATCAGCCGCTCGGAACCGAACAGACGCATCAGATCGTCCTCCAGGGAAATATAGAAACGGGATTCTCCCGGATCTCCCTGACGGCCGGAACGTCCCCGGAGCTGGTTGTCGATCCGTCTTGACTCATGGCGTTCTGTGCCGATGATCTTAAGACCTCCGGCCTCCCTCGCCTCATCATCCAGCTTGATATCTGTACCACGCCCCGCCATGTTCGTGGCAATGGTCACCGCATCATGCACACCTGCCTGGGCCACGATCTCTGCTTCCATCTCATGGAACTTGGCGTTCAGCACGTTGTGCTTGATCCCCCGCCGTTTCAGCATACCGCTCAGCAGTTCTGAATTCTCGATGGTGATCGTGCCTACCAGCACGGGCTGATGTCTTGCGTGAGCCTCCTCAATAGCGTCACAGACCGCTTTAAACTTCTCTTTCTGGGTCTTATAGACCGCATCCTCCAAATCTGTACGGATCACCGGCACATTGGTGGGGATCTCCACCACGTCCATTCCGTAGATCTCACGGAATTCCTTTTCTTCTGTCAGGGCGGTACCTGTCATACCCGCTTTTTTCACAAACTTGTTGAAAAGATTCTGGAACGTGATCGTGGCAAGAGTCTTGCTCTCCCGCTTCACCTTCACATGCTCCTTGGCCTCGATGGCCTGATGAAGTCCATCAGAATAGCGGCGTCCCGGCATGATACGCCCGGTAAATTCATCCACGATCAGAACTTCATCATCTTTTACCACATAGTCCTGATCCCGGAACATCAGATGGTGGGCCCGCAGAGCAAGGATAATATTGTGCTGGATCTCTAGATTCTCCGGATCAGCCAGATTATCAATATGGAAGAATCTCTCCACCTTCTTCACGCCATCTTCTGTCAGATTGATATTCTTTTCCTTTTCGTTGACGATGAAATCTCCCGTCTCTTCGATCTCTTCCCCCATGATGGCGTTCATCTTGGAAAACTCCCCGCTGGCCTCTCCCCGCTCCAGCTGCCGGGCCAGGATATCGCAGGCCTCATAGAGTTTCGTGGACTTACCGCTCTGGCCGGATATGATGAGCGGGGTCCTGGCCTCATCGATCAATACCGAATCCACCTCATCGATGATGGCATATTTCAGCCCTCTCTGCACGAGCTGTTCCTTGTAGATCACCATATTGTCCCGCAGGTAATCAAATCCAAGTTCATTGTTCGTTACATAAGTGATATCACAGTTATAAGCCGCCCGGCGTTCATCATTGTCCATGCCGTTCAGCACGACTCCTACCGTCAACCCCAGAAACTCATGGATCTGACCCATCCACTCGGCGTCACGTTTCGCCAGATAGTCATTGACTGTTACGATGTGGACGCCTTCACCGGCCAGCGCGTTCAGATAGGCTGGCAGTGTGGAAACCAGCGTCTTTCCTTCTCCTGTCTTCATCTCAGCGATACGCCCCTGATGAAGGATGATGCCGCCCATCAGCTGCACCCGGTAATGCTTCATCCCAAGAGTTCTGACCGCAGCCTCCCGGACAACCGCAAAAGCTTCCGGAAGGATATCATCCAAGGACTCTCCCGCCGAAAGCCGCTCCTTAAACTCCCGAGTCTTCTCCTTAAGTTCGCTGTCTGAGAGAGCCTGCATCTCCGGCTCCATCGCCTCGATCGCATCCACGATCGGATAGATCCTCTTCAGCTCATTCTCACTGTGCGTTCCAAAAATCTTCTCTATTAAACCCATGCTAGACATAAACTCCTTGTCATAAATTTAATCATTTTCCATTCTAGCACTAACCACCCCTCAATTCAAGCCGTTTACAAAGTGTTTACAATTACACTGTAACAGTTCAGCCATGCATTGGGCGCCTTCTTATGAGCAAAGGCGCGGGCTTCTGCCCGCAAGAAGCGCCTGCGGCGCGACTTTGCGAATGGGCGCGGCGAAACTGTTACATACACCCAGTTCTGCTTGAGTGGAGCGCCTTCTTATGAGCACCCCCGGCATTTCTGCCAGGACAAGCATCGCAGACATGGGTTTTGCGAATGGCGCGCCAACTCTGGGGCTCCTACCGCTTTTTACAAACTGTATTCCCGAGGATCATCAGCACCAAAACGTCAAGAACAACGATCCCCACCGCTATGTAAACAAACCAGGCAGGCAGCTGGTCTTCTAACGCTCCCATGACCAGGAGAAGAATGGTAATGACCGCCATTCCGCCTCCATATACCCTGCACAGCTTTTTTGCGTTATACTTTGCCTTTTCCTCCTTTGAAGCCGTATTGTATCCCGCGATCAGTCCGCTTCCGCGTCCAGACAGCAGGATAATGGAGATAAGGGCAAATAAAGCTGCCGCAGCCCATATGATCCAGTCGGGACCGTTAGACATATCCGATAATTTCATAAGCGTTTCCTTCCCCTTTATTCTAAAAATCCGCGTATCAAATCCACATCATCGGCTGTTTTTATTCCGATCATTGGAACCGCAATCTTCGCTTTGGCCAGTCCCTCCGAAATTTTCTCCATAAACAGGCCTTTTCCGTCCATCTCTCTATCCTGATCTGACGTAGTCTCCACTCCGCAGCTCGGAGACCGGTTCGCGCCAATGATTCCTATGATTTCAAAACCATAGTCATAATACTCAGAAATCTGGCGCGTCACATGGCCAGCCAACTCTGCCAGCTTCCTATTTGCCCCGCTCTCTTGCATTGCTTTTCTGATCCTTGTATTCTCTACAGTCACAGGGCTGTCTGCGCCGTTCACATTCCCTCTGTCGAGTCCCAAACAGCAGAATTCCGGACAAGGCATTTGTACAATTCCAATACCCTCGCGCAAGAACAATCCGATCACCTCCCGGAAAGCTGCCGGGTAGACCGCCGTCCCGTCAGAAATAGCATTTTGATTCAACAAACAATGGGCAATAAATACAACTTTTTTACTTCTTCCATCCTGAAACATGCTTCTGTCCCCTGTCTTTTCTAAATTTTATAGGTATTATAGCACTTTTTATCTTATTGAGAAGCAAAAATAAATAAAGAAACGAAGCGGCCCGCCAAGGCGCAATGCCTTTAGTTTCCAACTCCGTTTCCTTTTATAATCCTGTCTATCGTTTGCCTATCTCTTTGATCCCTCGCAAGAACTTCCCCGGTACCCTTTCACTCGATCATAAGGCAGGTTCCCTCCAAAGAGATCCAGGGCGCTCCCCACGGTAAAGTCCAGTCTTCCTCCCGTGATCTGAAAGAAGCGTTCCAAGTCCTCCATACTGCCGATACCCCCGGCGTAAGTGATCGGGATCCCTGACCAGTCTCCAAGAAGTCCCGCTAGTTCCTCGTCCACACCGGATGTCTTTCCTTCCACATCCACTCCATGGACCAGGAATTCATCACAGCTCTGGCTGATCTTATCCAAAACCCTTTCTTCCAGCTTTACCTCGGTGAATTTCTGCCAGCGGTCTGTGACGATATAGTAAGCCCTTTCCCTTTTCCGGCAGCTTACGTCCACCACGATCCGCTGTTTTCCCACCGATTTTTTAAGCTTGTCCAGATTCTCCCAGTGGATCTTCCCATCCCGGAAGATATAAGAAGTCACGATCACATGGCTGGCCCCGG
>DXGF01000134.1 GCA_019114065.1 Candidatus Dorea gallistercoris | reverse complement strand
ATTGCTCCCACTAGAACCTGAATCTAGCGCGTCTGCCATTCCGCCATCTCCGCTCGCAAGGAATATAATATCATAAAAGCAGACGTTTGGCAAATACTTTTTTATTTTTTTGCATTTTTATAGCGGCTTTTTTGAAACAGCCCATATCTAGGTTTCCTCCATCTCCAGGATCAACCTTTGGATTTCCCCTTCTTCCTCCTCCAGCACTTCTGCGATTTCTGGAACGGATTTGCCCTTGGACAGCTTCTTCTGGATTTGTTCCTTTAGCTTCCTTTCTTCTCCCTCTTCCCAGGCGGCTTCCCGCTCCTGGCGCAGATGCTTCTCCTGGTCATATTCATAGATACTCACGTTCTTCGCCTCCGCTCGATTTTTCTCCAGAAACTCTTTCAAGATCCCTTCCTGGATACATTCGTTGATCGCCTTCTCCACCGCTCCCGCAATTCCCTCTTTCTTTGCGTACTCCCGCACCCGGTCGGTGTACTCTGCGTATTCCCATAAGGTATGGCAGGTCTTCATTAGTTCCGGGTTATGTCCTTGATTGATGTTCAACATCAGCACTTCCAACTCCAGCTTATGTTCCTCTTCTGCCACCGCATAAAGGTCTGACAGCTTCAGGATCTTCCGGTCCGGCTGCTTCTCCTCCCCGTTATAAAATACAACGAATCGGGGCGGAGGGATCTGTACCTTCCTGCTCCCGTACAGGTTCTCGTCCTTGGTCATTTCTGACAGCAGATCCGCAAGGTACAGAAGAAATCGCAGAGGCAGATTCGGACTATAAGTGGACTGGTGTTCATACAGGGAGAGGCGGGTATCGATGAGGAAGGACAGGTCGTTCCTCATGGACATATAGATCGCGTTCTCCAGGGTGTTGATCTCTAATAGTTCCGGATCTTCATAGTGTTTCCCACTGACCGCATTATACAGTTCCAACAGGTTTCTCTTGTCCTCGAAGATCATGACGAAAAGTCGTGACTTATAGAGGCGGTTTGGTTTCTTCTCCATTCTTTTTCCTCCTTTGAGATAATAAACTTTCGCAGGAGGTGTCCGCTCTGTGGAAACCTCCCTGCCCTGGCTGGTTTGGGATGTCAAGCATTGAGATTTCCTTTGGCGAATCTGCCAGAATGGCGGATGCGGCAGGAGCCGCTCAGAATTGCGTGTCAGAAATGTAAATGCTTTTATTATTTGAGATAAATGTATCACTGATTCTTGTGTCTGTCAACTACAAAACAGCAAACTATCCTGGATCACACTATCCTCGAACCTCTATTCCGTTGACCTCCAGATGGTCATCCACAGCGATCACCAGGCAGCGGCGTCCGTCAATCTCCCGGATTTCAACCAGATCAGAACGCTCCGGATTGACCTTCACTACAACGTCCGGGGTCTCCACCTGGAAGGTGCGTGAACTGGCGATGTTGGAAGCCAGAAGAGTGTTCTTCTCACCGACTGCTTCCTCGAATTCCCGGTCAAAGGTTTCCAGCTTTTCTTCAGAAGCGCCGCTGCGCTCCAGCAGGCGTCTCACATCTGGTTTGGACAGCTCCAGGGGCTCCGGCGTCTCTTTGGACTCTTCCAGCATTTCATTTAAGTTTTCGTGGATATTGCGGACAACTTCATATTCACAGGCTTCTCCCAGAGTATCGCTGATGATGGACTGAAAAGTGGTCTTTTGATCCTTGGCGGTCAGGGGAACCGCGCTTCCCAGCACGTGAGTGATAAAATCCGGCTGCAGCTCTTCCGGCTTCTTAGAATAGTACAGCACGTTGTGGATGTTGGAAGAGCGATCCTGGAAAGCGGGGAACAGAAAGCCCTTCACCGGGTCCTCTACCAGCCAGTCCCGGATGCGATCCTCGATCTGATTGGTCTGGGCGTTGTAGCTAAGCCCCGCTTTGCTTAAGTTTACCGGACAGATGCTGCACAGGATGTGTTCGTAGACCGTATCCGAGGCATCAAACATTTCCAGACCGTCGGCGGCCTTGCCCGGCACGTCATAGACGGCATGGATCAGGATGATATAGTAATTCTCAGGATGATCATAGTTTGCGATCACCTTGTCATAGAATTCTTCTGTCAGAAGATCGTCCTCCAGCCGGCTGTCCCTGAGTTTTAGCAGGAACTCCTGAGTGCCGCCCGGCGCCTCCTGTTCCAGGGGGAACTCCATATTGATGAGATTCTTCCCCAGAGTGCCGGAGAGGGTGTGCTTGAAAATATCGAAATACTTAAACGCTTCTTCCTCCGGCAGGGACAGGAACGCCTGCTTGAATTCCATTTTCTTCTCTTTTTCATGATCCACATAACAGCCGCAGATGCGGGTGATGGCACAGTTGTCCGGAGAAAACTGCCTGCGGATCTCCAATACTTCTTTTTTATTCATAATATCATTGATTCCTTTCATAGATACGGAATAGTATAGCAAAAATAAGACAGAGAGACAATCTTTTTGGAATGTTTCTAAAAAAATGCAAATTAACCAAGAATTACGCGGAATTATCATTGTAATATGTGTAAAATACCAGTATAATGAGGAGAGATACCTGTCAAAATAAACAAGAAAGGAAAAGAAGAAAAGAATATGGGAAACATTTTTGACATTCTGGGACCTGTGATGGTGGGGCCATCCAGTTCTCACACGGCAGGCGCCGCGCGGATCGGATTGATCGCCAGACAGCTTTATGGCAGGAGACCGGATAAGGCAGTTGTCTATCTCCATGGCTCCTTCGCGGCTACCGGGAAGGGTCACGGAACTGATAAAGCGCTGATCGCGGGGCTTCTTGGGATGAAGCCGGATGACTTAAGGATTCCAGATAGTTTTGAGATTGCCAGGGAAGAGGGGATGGAGTTTACCATTGAGCCAAAGGACATTCGGGATGCCCATCCTAACACAGCGCAGATCATCATGGAAGCAGAAGGGATAAAGCCCATGAAGATCCAGGCGTTTTCCATCGGAGGCGGAAGGATCCGGGTCAGTAAGATGGATGGGATTGATGTAAACTTCAGTGGCGAGAGCAACACCCTGATCGTCCGCAATGAGGACCGGCCGGGGAGGATTACTGAAGTTTCCGCGGCTCTGAGCAAAGATAACATCAACATCGCTACTATGCAGGTGTTCCGGGACAAACGGGGCGGATTTGCGGTTATGGTAGTTGAGACGGACCAAGTTGTGCCGGAAGAGACGATCGAAGTTTTAGAGGGTAAGGACGGTATTATCAAAGTAACATTTTTGAACGTAAACGGATAATCAAGAGAGAAAAGTGGAGGATGTAGGATCGTATGTCATATCAGTCAATGGAAGAGGCGTATGAAAGATGTAAAAAAGAAGGAATCGACTTCTGGAAGGCCGTCCAGCTGGAAGATGCCCAGGAGAGGGACGTGCCTTTGGAGGATTCCTGGAAGGAAATGAAACGGATGTGGCAGGCTATGCTGGACGGATTGAATAATTATGATTCGGAGCTGGTGTCCAGAAGCGGCCTGGTCGGCAAAGAAGGCGGACTGATGGAGGACTATCAGAAAGCCGGGGACACTTTGTGTGGGGATTTCATGGCAAAGGTAATGACGAATGCCCTGAAGATGGGCTGCAATAATGCCTGTATGAAGCGGATTGTGGCCGCCCCTACAGCCGGAGCCTGCGGGGTGCTTCCTGCGGTGCTGGTGACTTATTATCAAGAATACCAAATGCCGGAAGAGAAAATGATAGAGGCTATGTATGTGGCGGCGGGGATCGGACAGATCATTGCCAACCGGGCTTATCTGGCCGGCGCTTCCGGTGGATGCCAGGCGGAGATCGGCTCCGGTTCCGGAATGGCGGCGGGAGCGATCTGCTATGTGCGGGGCGGAAGCCCGGAACAGATCGGACATGCCTGTGCGATGGCCTTAAAAAACCTAATGGGTCTGGTCTGCGATCCGGTAGGCGGTCTGGTAGAAGTGCCCTGTGTCAAACGTAATGTGGGAGGCGCGGTGAACGCGCTAGCCGCGGCAGATATGGCACTGGCAGGGATCACCAGTAAGATTCCGGTAGATCAGGTCATTGACGCGATGAAAGAAGTTGGAGACAAGATGGACATCACCCTCAAGGAAACGGGGCAGGGTGGAGTCGCCGCTACAGAGGAAGCTCACAAAGTCATGGAGCGGCTGGATATGTAGAAGAGAATATGCGGAGAGAGAGTAAGGCGGCATAGCTGATCAGGTTATGCCGCTTATTTTTTGCAGCAACCCATTTATTTGTACAACAAAAGAGGCGAAAAACGGCATTTTTGAAAAAAATCAGGGAAATGTGACTTGGTCACAGAAAAATGCAAGAAAAAATGATTATAATAAGATTCGTCAAAAGACAATTCTCAAATAAATGACGCCAATTAGTTGATAAATAAATCACAAACTCGAACTTTCTACATCAGACATGCCGGGTACACTGGCTGATTCTGTATGGATTTCAACATAATGGAGGCTTGATTATGCAGAAAAAACTAGGGGCCGGCGAGGTCTTCGCTATTCTTCTGGGCGCGATCATCGGATGGGGGTCTTTCATGCTCCCGGGAAGCCAGTTTCTTTATAACTCCGGGGTGATCAATACCTCGATCGGTCTGTTTTGCGGGACGATGGCGATCATTGTTATCGAGAGGAGCTACTGGTATATGCTCCAGCAGGATATTGATGAAGGCGGAGAATTTTCCTATATCCTGATCTTTATGGGCAGAAAGAGTGCTTTCGTCGTCGGATGGTTCCTGTTTCTTGCCTACCTAAGTCTTGTTCCTCTGAACGCGACGGCTTTTCCGCTGGTGATCGATAAACTTTTTCCGGGAATCTTAAATGTAGGATATCTCTACACCATCGCCGGAGATCCGATCTATCTGGGGGAGGCGCTGGTTTCAGTCCTGATCATCCTCTTCTTCATGGCGCTGAACTTGAAAGGGATCAAGCAGTCGGGCAAGTTTCAGTTTGTTATCGTTGCTGCCCTTGTCATCTGTATCCTGGTGGTGTTTGTCGCGATGCTCTTTCAGGCTGACATGGGGGGGTTCCGCGAACATTATGTTGACAATAACAGCTTTCATCTCGGACAGGTCCTTCAGGTCGTGGCGATCACACCGTTTCTGTTCATTGGATTTGACGCGGTCCCCCAGCTTGTGAAGGATATGGGGGTAAGCAGGAGCAAGGCATCTCTGATGGCGGTGACTTCACTCCTGATCGGGATGGGCTGCTACATACTTCTGAATTTTACCACGGGGCTTGCCTATGGGCCTGAAGAGGCGAAATCTCTGGACTGGGCTTTGGGAAGCGGCGTGCTTGAACATCTGGGACTGATCGGATTCCTCATGCTGGTCATAGCTCTGGGAAGCGCGGTGTCCGGAGGGATCAACGGATTTATGATCTGCTCGACAAAGCTGATCTGCGCCATGGGAAGGGAGAATATCCTGCCGCGCCAGGTTGGCGGGATGACAGAACGCGGGGTCTTAAAAAACGCGATCCTTGCTGTCTCAGTGATCAGCATTTTTGCCTGTTTCTTTGGCAGGGAGGTAGTTACCTGGATCGTAGATATGTGTTCTTTCGGGGCGGCGGTCACGTATTTTTATGTCTGCCTGAATACCTTCCGGATCGCAAAAAGCAAGCCAGACCGGATTCTGGGGAGCGTCGGTGCCATACTAGCTTTTCTGTTTATGCTCCTGCTCATTGTCCCATACAGTCCGGCGGCCTTGAGTACACCGGCGTTGATCTTTCTCAGCGTCTGGATCATTGTGGGGGCGTACTTCTTTATCCGTATGTCCCTGGCTGATAAAAGAAAAAATAATATAATCCAAAAGGAGGAGAAGAAATGAAATATGTAGTTGTTGGAGGAGTGGCAGGCGGAGCAAGCACAGCGGCCCGTCTGAGACGGCTGGACGAACAGGCAGAGATCATCATGTTTGAAAAAGGGCCTCACGTATCATTTTCAAACTGCTGTCTGCCGTATCGCCTGAGTGAGCAGGTAGACGCCAATGATAAGCTGGTGCTGATGAGTCCGGGACAGTTTGCGAGCCAATACAATATTGAGGCGCGCGTTTCCAGCGAAGTGCTTTCCATTGACAGAGCCGGGAAAAAAGTAAAGGTAAAGAATCTCCTGGATGGACAGGAATATGAGGAGAGCTATGACAAGCTGATCCTTTCCCCCGGAGCGAACGCCATCGTGCCGAAGATAAAAGGCATTGAGAACGCGGAGATCTTCGTCGTGAAAAATGTTGTCGACATCTCAAAACTGTATGCTTTCCTTAAGGAAAAGGCTGTAAAGAAAGTCTCCGTAGTCGGGGGCGGGTTCATCGGTGTTGAAGTGGCCGAAAACCTGACAGAGGCAGGATACAAGGTATCTCTTGTTGAGGCGATGCCTCAGATCCTGCGGATCTATGACTATGACATGGTCCAGATCCTCCACAAGGAGATGATGGATAAAGGCATCGATCTGCTCTTAGGTGACAAAGCAGTAGAATTCAAGGGATCTGATCTGGTTCTGGAATCAGGAAAAGTAGTGGAAGCAGAGGCGGTGGTCATGGCCATTGGTGTGGCTCCGGATTCTGGTCTGGCGAAAGCTGCCGGCCTTGAATTAAACAGCCGAGGGGCGATCGTAGTGGACCCCAACTACCGGACCAGCGATCCTGACATTTACGCTGTCGGCGATGTTATCCAGGTATTCAATGCCTTGACCCATAAGCCGACAATGCTTGCCCTTGCGGGCCCCGCGCAGAAAGAGGCGAGAGCCGCGGCGGATCATATCTACGGGCGTCCAGTGCGAAATACCGGATTCATTGGATCTAGCTGCATCAAAGTGTTCGACTACAACGCGGCGAGCACAGGACTTACAGCCGAGCAGTGTGAGCGGGAAGGGATCAGTTATGATATCGCGTACGTGATCCCGCAGGACAGAGTGGGTCTCATGCCGGGAAGCTGTCCGCTCCATTATAAACTGATCTACGAAGTCCCGACCGGAAGGGTACTGGGGGCACAGGCGATCTCAAAAGGAGATGCGGCGAAACGGATTGATATTGTGGCCACACTGATCAAATTCGGCGGTACCGTGGATGATCTTAGGGATCTGGAACTCTGCTACGCTCCGCCGTTCTCAACAGCAAAAGATGCCGGCAACCATGCGGGGCTGGTCGCGTGCAATCTGCTCCAGGGTACGTTCCGTCAGGTGCGCGTGGATCAGGTAAGGGATCTGGTGGAATCCGGAGCATATATCGTTGATGTTAGGGAAGAGAATGAATATGCCAAAGGGCATATTACGACAGCGGTCAATATTCCACTCAGCCAGATCAGGCAGCGTATGGATGAGATCCCGAAAGACCGCCCGGTCTATGTTCACTGCAGAAGTTCTCAGAGAAGCTACAATGCGCTCCTTGCTCTGCAAGGTCATGGATTTGATAATATTTACAATATTTCAGGGAGTTTTCTTGGGCTGTGCTTCTATGAATATTTCAACGATGCGAAGCAGGGACGCACACCCATTGTCACAGCATACAATTTTAACTGACAGACAGCGGGATCAGCCTGCCGGAAGGAGGGCTGACCGCATCAAAATAATAAAAAAGATAAAGGAATGAAAGGAAATGAAAAAGATTAATAAAACGGAATTTATTGCTGGTGTTGTTGTACTGGTCATTGTTCTTCTTGCCGGAGCCGCTTTTCTAAAGGACAGCAGTCTTTTCTACCGTATGGTGGTGGGACTGGGATTGGGATATGCCCTTACCCGGGCTCTGTTTGGATTTGCGGGGAGCGCTAACAGGGCGTACAATGCTGGTTCAACAAAGCTTCTCAGGACATTGGCCTTTATGTTCTTTATGAGCGCCGTCATCACTGCGGCTCTGTGTTTTACAGGAGGCGTAGAGAACTATGGACTCTGGATCAATCAGATCAATCTGGGCTTGATCTTGGGAGGCGTGATGTTCGGCGTTGGCATGGCTTTCTGCATGTGCTGCGCATCCGGAGTACTGACGGATATCGTTGCAGGTCCATCCAGAGCGATTATCACCTTGTTTTTCTTTGGAGTAGGCGTCTTTATCGGATTCCCGTTCCAGGCAGGACAGGGGTGGGTTACGGATACCCTGCTGCACAGTTCTTCCTATGAAACGGGTGTATTTCTTCCGGACCTTTTCCGGTTTGACGGTATGAACGGTTACCTTGGAGCCATCATCCTGACAGGAGTCTTATGCCTTGCCGCGGCAGGGATTGGGAAGGCGTATGAGAACCATCGACGCAGATCTGGCACATTTTCAGGAGTCGACACAGAAATCGAGCAGGAGAAAGAAGAAGTCGAAGTCATCCAGGATCAGTCTGCGGTTCCGATTCTCTCTGAGACAACCCTGTATCGTGTATTTGCAAAACCTTGGAGTCTGAAGATCGGCGCTGTGGCGATCACGATCCTGTTCGCGACCCTTATGATCGTGACAAAAGGAGGATGGGGCGCTTCCACCCCGTATGGACACTGGTTTGGAAGACTACTCTTGTTCTTTGGCGTTCCGGTCGAGACTATCACCGGTTTCACAGGGCAGGGGGCCGAGTCCTTTACGGTGCCGTTCTTCGAGAACGCGATGAACGTACAGAATACTTGTATCATCATTGGCGCGCTGATCGCCAGCCTGATGATGGGAATGTTCGTCAAGCAGGTGAAAGAGGGAGTTAAGATCACTCCAAGAGAAATATTGATCTATGCCATTGGCGGGATTCTGATGGGAGTCGGCACACGCCTTTCCAACGGGTGTAATGTGGGCGCTTTATACAGCCCTATCGCCAACCTGTCCTTATCCGGGTGGATCTACTTTATCTTCCTGTTTGGAGGCGGAATGTTGGGGAATATTTTGAAAAAGCGTTATTTTGCGCTGGGGAAAGCGCAGGGATGATAAGTGTGGTTATGTTTCGATTGGCCGATGGAGCCCATTCGAAAAATGGGGCTGTCGTTTAATCTGACAAGCAGGGAGGAGACAATCCTGCGGATTCGGACTTTTTAAGGCTGAAATCGTTGTGGGATGTCATCGTATTATAAACTCAATTCGAAGAAACCTTGGCATAGCTCTAATATAACATGGAACGGAAAGAAGGATGGTTGTCGTCAACCATCCTTCTTTGTTTAGAATTGTCTATTTCAGAATAGCTCGTCGCCTGCCCACTTACTTCCCGAATAGAAAAACTGCCAGATTTTTGTTCGGAAATACAAGAGAACCTGGATTTTGGGAAGGTAAATTTTGTGAAAATCAGACAAAATTTACGAAATCGCTTAACTTTAGGGGGGGAGGTCGAAGTTACTATTAGACAGGAGATAAACATAACAAAAATAGTCTGATAATTATCC
>DXGF01000133.1 GCA_019114065.1 Candidatus Dorea gallistercoris | reverse complement strand
GTTTCAAATAGATAGGTATCAAGTAAGCTGTCTGTTCCATTATCCATGTTAAGCACCGCCTTTTTATCAGAATTAACAAAAGAATTACGTTTTCATATTATGCGGGCACAGCCGCGAAAAACATCTCTGTCGTACTATATTTCGGCAAAAAAAAACAAAAAATAATTCCGGGAGGGGAAAAATGGCAAATATTTTAAAAGTTACGACTCCGGTAGGGGGATATGATAATACAGCCAACGTAAGGACGAACCCAGAACTGCAGAATCCGGTCAATGTGCAGGGGCCGGTCAATCCGGAGAAGATCACGCGGCCGGATGCCCGCAGTGATGCTGCTTCCCAGCAGGATGAGGCGGCGCTCAAGTTCAAATATGAGACCAATTTTGATCAGTTTATCCAGCAGCTTCGGAATATGCCTTCTCTGGCGGAAGAACTGCCCAAGTTGCTCCAGGAATACTCGGGGATGCTGGCGGAGTCGGGGATCAATAAGGATTTCGCCCAGGAGATCAGCCAGTTCCTCAGCATGATCAACGCGACGCCGGAGAAGATGACGGGGCTTCTGAAGAATCAGAGCATGGCGGCGCTGCGGTTTACTGGCGCTTTCTTCAACCTGCTCCGTCAGGTCATGGGTGAGACCAAGTCGATAGAATTGAAAAACAGCATACTGACCTTCCTGAAGCGCTACACGGATATGGCAGAGAGCGGTACGGTCCTCAAGGATATCCAGAGAGACTTAAAGGAAGTGACCAACCGGATGTTCCAGCAGCAGAAAGAGCAGGCACAGAACCTGGCCCAGGGGCTGAAAGAAGGAGGGAATCTGTCGCCAGGAGAGCGGGCGGAGAACTTGCGGCTCCTAAAGACAGAGATCCTGCCCTACCTGAACCGCTATGTGTCTCAGACCCATGACAGGGGAATCCTGCGAGACGCCACCGCGCATATAGCGGACCTGATCTCCCGCTATGAGAACGGGCAGCCGGCAGGCGTGCTGCAGGCGTTCGAAAGACTGATGGATTTCCAGGCGTTCCAGCGGTATTTCGAAGGATTCGACCCCTCCCGTCTGTTTGAGATCCTGGCCAACACAGAGTTTGAGCGTGCCTCCGGACAGAATCCGGAGATGGACAGGCTGGCGGAACTGATCGCCAAAGGCGCCTCTGGGGAGGCGGGCATAGAGAGCAAGCAGGTGTTCCAGCAGATCATGAAGGCGATCGTTCTGAATGAGAGTGTATACATGCCTGTCCTGCATCTGATGCTTCCGGTCTGCGTGGATGGAAAAATGCTTTTTTCGGAGATGTGGGTGGATCCGGATGCCGAGAATGGCAAAGAAAAGGAAGAAGGAAGCCGAGAACGGACAATCCGGGGACTGGTAAAATTTGACATCCAGGATGTGGGATTTTTCGATCTGTTCTTCCTCTGCGGCGGGGAGAAGGTCTCTCTTCAGATCAATCTTCCGGATACGCTGGACGGAGAAGGAGACAAGATCCAGGAGGATATCCAGAGGATCCTGCAGGAACACTCGCTGGAGGCGGAAGAGATCGTGATCGGGAAAAGCACAGTCCCGATCCCCATTACAGACGCATTCCCCAATCTGAAAGAAAGGAAGAATTCGATCAATGTCAGCATTTGATGATGTGTTAAACCAGAAAGCGGTGGCTCTGTCCTACGACGAGGAAGGGCAGGCGGCGCCGGTCATCGTGGCGTCAGGCATGGGATATATGGCCCAGAGGATCATCGAGGCCGCGAAAGAAAACGGAGTCCCCATCTACGAGGATAATTCACTGGCTACCGTTCTGACGCAGCTGGACCTGGGCTCTGAGATCCCGGAGGAACTGTACGCCGCTATCGTGGATATCTATGTATATTTCCTGAATTATGGGAAGAAAAAGGAAGAGGAGAAGAGAGAAGAAGAATAGAAAAGGTATCCCCCCTGCCATATGACACATGGCTTCGGGGATACCTTTTTTATGTTTAATATTTCTCATTGTTTGGAACAAAAGCTGTCGGAGCGGCCGGGGCCGGCGGCGTTTCCGTAACGGCAGGAGACGGATCATCGGACTCCTGCAGCTGTGAGCGGTTGAAAACGGAAGTTGTTCCGTTGCCTAACGCCATCATCTGGTCCAACTCGGCCTTGCTGCGGATCTTGTACTGATGCAGCACCTCTTTGAGGAGATCTGCCTGGCCGGACAACTCTTCGCTGGCGGCGGCGCTTTCCTGCGCGGTCGCTGAGTTGGTCTGGATGACACTGGAGATCTGATCGATACCAGTGGTGACCTGTGAGATCGCATCCGCTTGTGTCTTGGATGTCTCGGAGATAGAACTGATCTGATCCACTACAAGCTGAGCGTTGGCCACTACTTTGTTCATGGACTCGGCTGTCTCGTCCGCGATCTTGATACCCTTTTCCACAGCGGAGATCGCGTTCTGGATCATGACTGTGGTATCCTGCGCCGCGTCCTGACTCTTGCCGGCAAGGTTGCGGACCTCTTCTGCCACTACAGCGAAGCCTTTTCCGGCAGAACCGGCTCTTGCTGCTTCTACGGCGGCGTTCAGGGCAAGTATGTTGGTCTGGAACGCGATGTCTTCGATTGTCTTGATGATCTTGTTGATCTGGTTGGAAGTTTCTTTGATCTCTGCCATAGCATTGGTCATCTCACTCATATGGAGATTACTGTCCATCATATCGCTGCCTACACTATTGGCTAGATTGCTGGCGGTCGCCGCGTTCTCGGCTGATTCAGTCACCTGTGAGGAGATATCATTGATCGTCGCTGCAAGCTCTTCTACAGAACTGGCCTGTTCCGTGGCTCCCTGAGACAGAGCCTGGGCGCCGGTAGCTACCTGGTTTGCGCCGGCATCTACCTGGGTGGCGGATTCCTGAATCTGCTGCAGAGAAGTGCTCAGCCGGAAACAAATCGCCTGCAGGGCAGTCAGGAGCGGTTGGAATGAATTTACATACAGTTCCCGGCATTCGGAAGAAACTGTGAAATCTCCTTCGCTCATGGCATGAAGGATTCTGGTTTCGTCCTTGATTATACTTTTCAAAGCCCACACAATCTTATCAGTACTCTTTAGAAGAGATTCGACCTCTCCGCTGCTTTCGCAATCAGGAACCGGCGTGTCCACGTCTCCCTGAGCGAGTATGCGCAGACGTTCCGTACACGCTGACAGAGGAATAAACAGACGTTTTTTGGCAAAACGGACAAACAGGACAGTCATGATCAGGGTGGCGGCCAACATCAGAAACTCCAGCAGCAGTGGGATGGAAAATACAAAACCACCTGCATCGGATATAGAAATATAAATACCAATGATAGCAGCGACCCAACCGGCTATAGAAAGCAGAATGCAGCCGGCCAGAAGCTGGTGCCTCAAAGTCTTCTCCCCTTTATTTTGATACATATGATACACTCCTTTCTTTCGTGCTCTTTTCTCATTCCTTATAGTGTCAATAGTTTATTTAGGAGTGAGATGGAAAAAAGAACAATTTCCCAATACAAATATATTTCGACATAAAATTACCAGAAATAATACCTGGACAAAAATATGTCAAAAATATGCGGAAAAATAAGGGGCAGGAAAGTTTGGGAGGGGGGTAAAAAAACGTTGACAGGCTTAGTAGGAGGGGGTAAAATTAGATAGATAAAAGTCGATAAATGTAAAAAAATGTTTAAAGCAAGTTGCGAAAACCAAGAAAAGGAAGGAAGCGTTCTGATATGGCAGTTATAAGTGGAATGTATGGGAATTCGATCAGTATGGCCTCCAAGGCATTGGATTTCCTGTGGGAAAAAGAGTCCGTGATCTCTAATAATCTGGCAAATGTGGAGACACCAGGATATAAAGCGAAATATGTGACCTTTGAGGAAGAGTTCAAAAGCAGGCTGGAGGCGGCTGCTGGAGACGGAGAAAGGGACAATGCCGGTGATATGAGTGCTGCGATCGCGGGCAGTACCTATCGGATTCATACCTCAGCGGGAGAGACGGCCCGGGCAGACGGGAATAATGTTAATGCGGATGTGGAACTTATGGAGTTGACCAGAACGTCTCTGCAGTATCAATATCTCCTGCGAAGCGTTAACAGTGATATCACCCGGTTCAATACCGTTATTACAGGCCAGTAGTGCCAGTGGAATAAGTTTACTTTTTTAATTAAGGAGGCGGTTGTATTATGGAGACGAGTTTTATCACGCCGATCCAGCTGTGGGGATCCCTGGAAGGGCTAAATGGAGGCACCTCATCCACCGACAGGACCTTATCGGCGGATGGCATGTTCCGGAATATTTTCGAGAGTGCGGTGCAGGATGTCAGAGATACTGAGAGCAACCTGCAGACACAGCAGTACCTTCTGGCCACTGGGCAGATCGACAGTCCACACACAGTCCAGATCGCGGCATCGGAAGCGCAGTTATCTACGAATATGCTGGTACAGTTGCGCAACAAAGCGTTGGATGCCTACAATGAACTAATGCGGATCAGCCTGTAAGGGCAAGAAAGGGAAGCAGAACACAATGAAGCTGGACGTAAAGAAGAGATTAAGTGAGCTGAAGCAGTACATCGTAGGGCTGGATAAGAAGGTCAAGATCATAGCGGGTGTAGTTGCGGTACTGGTGATCGCGGTCGCCATCATCGTGGCCGTGATTCTGAATCATAAGGAGTATGTGCCTCTTTTCTCGGAACTTTCTCAAGAGGAAGCTAATGAAATCGTAGGGCAGTTGCAGGAAGAGGGAGTGGATTACCGTTATGAAGGAGATGGGAACATCCTGGTGGAAGAATCTCAGGCAGACAGCACGAGAGCAAGCCTGGTCTATGATGGCTATCCAAGCAGCGGGTTCACCTACGATGTATTTACAGAGAATGCCGGAGGAATGGCGACAGATTCAGAACAGCAGACCTATAAGCTCTATGAATTGCAGAATCGGATCGGTGCCACGATTGGACTTTTTGACGGGGTCAGTGACGCAAAGGTGACCATTGCTCTCGGTGAAGAGCAGAGATACGTTCTGGAGGATGCGGACGAGACGGATCAGAACACACCAAGTGCTTCTGTCGTAGTGACTATGCAGAGCGGCGCTCAGTTGAGTGATAAGCAGGCGGAAGCGATCCAGAGACTGGTGGCAAGAAGCGTACCTGATATGCAGATGGAGAATGTATCTGTGTTTGACCAGAACGGGATTGAGCTTTCGACCAGCTCAGAGGATCAGACTACGACTGCGACAGAGGCGGAACTTGCCAGGATCGTAGAGCAGAAGATTGAGCAGAAAGTGGTAAATGTCCTCTCCCCATTCTATGGGGACGGAAATATCAGAGTATCTGCCAACGGCAGCATTAACATGGACCGTATCATCCGGGAATCCACTACTTATACAACGCCGGAGAAGATTGACGAGAATGATAAAACGGGGATCGTTTCCAATGAGCAGGGTTCCACCACGGAGAGCACAGGGACAGACGGAGCGGCCGGTGTGGCTGGAACCGAAGAGAACGCAGATATCACAGAGTATAATCAGGAAGACGGAAATGCCAACAGTACTTATAATAATGAGACCTATGATCGAGAGTATCTGGTCAATCAGGTCAAAGAACAGACGGAGATTGATCCGGGCGTGATGGATGATCTGACCATTTCGATCTCGATCAATGGCAACAGTTTTGGCGACCTGAGCTACAATGATGTAAGGGAACTTGCGGCTAACGCGACAGGGATCACGCTTGAAGAAGCGGAACAGAAGATTACGGCGGTGGCGGCGCCATTCTATACGGAAGAAGAGCCGCAGGATGTGGCATCTACATTTGCCACTGTCTTGAGTGAGAACCGAGGAATCCTTCTGGCGGTGCTTGGCGGTTTGTTGTTACTCCTTCTGGTGTTGATCATAGTCCGGGTGATTCTCGGGCGAAGGAAGCGCAAACGGGAGCAGGAAGCACTTCTGGCGGAAGACGATTTCGCTATTGCGGATTTAGCGGAGTTAAATGCTGAAGACGAGAAGAAGAAAGAGATGGACATCCTGAGTATGCAGAATGAACGGAGCAGAGAGCTGCGGGAGAACATCCGGGATTTTGCGGAGAACAATCCGGAAATATCCGCTCAGATGTTGCGTTCCTGGCTCAATGGAGGCGAAGAAAATGGCGCAAACGAATGATAAGCTGACTCCAGAGCAGAAAGCGGCAACAGTCGTTGTGGCTTTGGGGGCGGATAAAGCTTCAAAGGTTTATAAATATCTAAGCCCTGATGAAGTGGAGCGGCTGACGCTGGAGGTAGCCAAGCTGGGCCATGTAGAATCGGGCAGGACAGAAGAAGTTCTGGATGACTTCTATAAAACCTGTCTGACCAGGAAAGTGGTGACAGACGGGGGCATGGAGTACGCAAGAACGGTCCTGGAGAAGGCTTACGGCGAGAATATTGCCAAGGAGTTGCTGCAGAAGGTAGCCAAATATCTGAAGAACCGTTCCTTTGAGTTCCTTCAAAAGACGGACAGCAAGAACCTGTTCTCGGTCCTGCAGTATGAGCGCCCACAGACCATCGCTATGGTTCTGTCTTACTCAGACGCTCAGCAGGCGGCGGACGTTATCACAGAACTGCCTGAGGAGAAACGGATCAAGGTTGTGGAGGCCATCGCAAAGATGGAAAGTGCTTCTCCGGAAGCGATCAAGATTGTAGAGAGGAAGCTTCGGGAGAAATTCACCAATATCCTGACTACCGATTTTACTACCATTGGCGGTGTGGACTACATAGCAGATGTTATGAACAATATGGACCGCTCCAATGAGAAGTACATCTTTGACGAGATGGGCAAGACAGAGCCGGAGTTGGCGGATACGATTCGAAAGAAGATGTTTGTCTTCGAAGATATATCCACGATGGACAACCGTTCGATCCAGCGCTTTATCCGCGAGTGCGATATGAAAGATATTGTGTACGCGCTCAAGGGCGCGGATCCGGAGATCGCCAATCTGTTCTACGCCAATATGTCTACGCGTATGGCTGATACCATCAAGTCTGATCTGGAGATCACAGTCAATGTCCGCCTGAGAGATGTAGAAGAGGCGCAGCAGCGGATCGTGAGCCTGATCCGCAGGCTGGATGAGGAAGGCGAACTGGTGATCAGCAAGGGCGGAAAGGATGAGATCATTGTCTAGAAACGTTTATAAGCGAGGGAATGTGGACTGGCAGAAGGCCGCTTACCCGGAGCTGATGGATATCCTGAACCGGCTCCCGGAGACGGAGGAAGCGGAGGAAGCGGCGGCCGCCCAGAAAGAGCAGGAAGAAAAAGGTCAGGCTCTTTTTGAACAAAGTATCCAGCAGGCCCAGGCTATCTTGGCAAGAGCCCGACAGGAGGCCTCCAAGATCCGTAAGGACGCATACGAGGAAGGCTATATCGAAGGTACCAAACAGGGGTGCTCTGACGGGGAGAAGAAGGCTTACGAGGAGCAGAAGCAGAGGCTGGAAAGTGAATGGGCGGCGCTCCAGAATCGGATTGAAGCGTATGTGACCCAGATGCAGCATGAGAAAGATAAGCTTCTAGAGGAATACCTGGATGATTTGAAGGATATCTCTCTTGCTATCGGGGAGAAGATCATACAGACAAGCCTGAAGTCCAGCAGCGATGTGGTGAAGAATATGATTCTGGCCGCCACAGATAAGCTTAAGAGGACAGCCTGGGCCAAGATATACATCGCCGATTCGCCGGAAGTGGAAGGAAGAGAAATCCAGGGAGATGCGGAACTGCTCGATCAGCTGTCCAAGATCTCCGATAACGTCAAGATCATCGTGATGGGAGATGCGGCGCCGGGCACCTGCATTATTGAACTTCCCCAAGAAGTCATGGATATCAGTGTGGGGACCCAGATGGAGAACATCAAAGAGATACTGAATAACGCGCGAGTATAGCGCGGGCAGGGGGCGTAAGACATGTTGAGGGAAATACCGAAGCTGATCATGCAGGCAGAGACGGTAAACCATATCGGAAGAATTGAAAATGTGGTAGGCATGTCTATGGAGGCTTCTGGAGGCGGAGCCAATATTGGCGATATTGTCATGATCTATGATGAAGAACAGAGAAGACAGATACAGGCCGAAGTGGTGGGGTTTAAAGAAGAACGGGTCCAGCTCATGGCCTATGAGAGCATGAATGGGATCGGCAATAACAGTTTTGTGCGTAATACGCGAAAGAGACTTAAGATACCGGTGGGAGAATTCCTTCGTGGGCGTATCATCGATGCGTTGGGGCGGCCCATGGATGGGAAAGGAGACTTTACATCCTCCCGCTATTATTATGTGGAAAACCCTAAGATCAATCCTCTGACCCGCCCCAGGATCTCGGAGCCTTTAAGCTTTGGCGTCAAGGCTATCGATGGCCTTAACACCATTGGAAAGGGTCAGCGTATCGGAATCTTTGCGGGAAGCGGCGTGGGGAAAAGTACCTTGATGGGGATGATTGCCAGGAACGTTAAGACCGATATCAACGTGATCGCCCTGGTGGGGGAGCGTGGCAGAGAGGTCTTGGAATTCGTGGAGAAGGATCTTGGGCCGGAAGGAATGCAGAGATCCATCTTGGTGGTAGCTACATCGGATCAGCCGGCTATGCTCCGCATGAAGTGTCCGCTGGTAGCTACTACCATCGCGGAATATTTCAAAGATCGGGGGAAAGATGTCCTGCTGATGATGGACTCTCTGACCCGGTTTGCTATGGCCCAGAGGGAGATTGGGCTTGCTACCGGAGAGCCGCCGGTAGCAAGAGGGTATACCCCTTCCATTTACGCGGAGTTCCCGAAGCTTCTGGAGCGTAGCGGGAACTTTGAGCAGGGCTCAATTACAGGCGTCTATACCGTTCTGGTGGAAGGAGACGATACCAATGAACCTGTAGCAGATACCGTCCGTGGTATCCTGGACGGGCACATCGTGCTCTCCCGGAAACTGGCTAACTCTAATCATTTTCCGGCCATTGACGTCAACGCCAGTATATCCAGGCTGATGACGGAAATTGTAGGGGAAGAGCACAAAGGACTGGCTTCCCAGATGAGAGATATCTTAAGCCTGTATGAACAAAATGAAGACCTAATCTCCATTGGCGCTTACAAAGCGGGCACTAATCCCAGACTGGACCACGCGATCTCGAAGATCCAGCAGATCAACGATTTCCTTACGCAAGGAATCGATGAAAGATTCACGTTGGAAGAGACCATGTCTATGATGAAGAAGATATTGTAAGGATTCCGAGTGTAGGAGGGGATGTCCATGAAGAAATTTACATTTTCCCTGGAACGTGTCCTGAACTATAAGGAACAGATAGAACAGAGCCTGCGCAGTGAACACGGGCAGGCAGTCCGGAAAGTAAAAGAGAAGGAAGCCCAGATCGAAGAACTGGAGACAGGCTTCGCCAGATATACGACCGATTTAGAGGAGGTAAAATCTCAGGAGGTATCCGCGGCGAGGCTGAGGGCCTATGAAGGGTATCTTGGCACTTTGATTGGCAGGATTGCGCTGGAGAAGAAAAATCTCATAGTTCTACAGAAAGAAGAAGAGAGAAAGCGAGAGCAGGTCATCGAGGCCAAAAAAGAGACGTCCTCCATCCAGAAACTTAAGGAGAAAAAGGAGAAGGAATACGCGGCCCAGTCCGCGAAGGTCCAGGAGCGGGAGATTGAAGAGTTTGTATCCAACCGCTCAATGAAACAGAAGAAAAACCAGGGGTAGTCCTGCCTGGGAGGGCAGATTACCATAGATATCTTTAGAAGAAGGAGGTGAAAGAGATGGAGATGATGCAGAATCTTATGCTGCAGGGGGCGGTCGGAAACAATGTTTCTGCGTCCGGCGGAAAGGTGAGTCAGAGTGATTCCTCGAAAGAGGGAGATGTGTTCTCCCAGATGTTAAATGGGATGAAGGAACAGGCCTTGGCCAAGGATCCACAGAGTCAGCCAGGAGATGCTGTCAAGGCAGAACCTGTGTTGCCAGAGGCAATGACCCAGATGGCGGTCTTATGGCTGCAGATGCCTCAGAGCCAGATTCCCCTTGAGGGAGTGATGCTGCACCAGCCGGAACAGAGCGGGATAGAAGGAGCTCTTCCGGTCAGCCTGACAGAAGTTCCGCAGAACAGCGCGGGAATAAAAGCTACGCAGAACACTCCAGTACTGCCAGAAGCGGCAGCCGGCGTAAAGTCGGAGACGATAATGGCGGTGGAGACAGGACATCTGACGAAGACAGAACATCTGACGAAGACAGAACAAGCTGTCACTCTGTCAGGTATGGGATCCGTACAGACAGAGAATCTAAAGATCCCGCGGGAGGGAAATCCGTCTCAGGCATCAGGATCCGGTGAGAAAGAGCTCCAGGTGACAGAGGGAGCCGGTATGAAGGCGGCAGTCCCGGAGATGTCCAAAGAGTCCGGAGAAGGCAAAGAGATGAAGAACCAGCAGGATACTTCCAGTCAGCCTCAGCTTCCAGGAGGAACTTCCCAGATGCAGGAGATACGACAGACCACCGGAGCAGACCGTGCCGTGGCGTCACACGGAGCAGAGGAGACGCTGGTTTTCCGGGAATCAACACCGGTGGAGAACATCCAGAAACTTTCCAGCCTGATCGAGAAGACGGTGACATCCGGAGTGCGGGAGATTGAAGTGCAGCTGGAGCCGGCGCATCTTGGCAAGATTGTCATCAAGGCGTCCTATGAACTTGGCAAGGCCTCGGTGCTGATCACATGTAGCAGCGATAAGACGGCGGACATACTTTCCCACCATGCGGCAGAGCTGGGAGGAATCTTAAGAGACCGGATGGGGAGTCCCACACAGATCGTCTTGGAGCGTCAGCCGGAGCAGTATCTGGATCAGAATGGCCACGGCGGACAGCAGGCAGGAGCAGATCAGGAAGAACATCGAGAACAGCAGCAGAAGAAAGACCGTCGGCAGGCGCTGAAAAGTGATTTCCTTCAGCAGCTGCGGCTTGGAATTGTGTAATTAGGGAAAAGACAAGGAGGTAACAAACATGCCAGACATATCAAACGTGTCAGCATTGGCTGGGCTGGGCGTATACGGCAACAGCACTTCACAGAATACCAGGGCGGCGTCCCAGACTACATCCAGTGGGGAAACATCTTCCACAACAGGGACATCTACCACGGAGAACGCCAAAAACCCATATGAGATTACGATGTCAGACTTCTATCAGCTTCTGGCGACACAGCTCCAGTATCAGGATGCGGATAACCCTATGGATACGTCCGAGATGGTGAGCCAGATGGTCCAGACCCAGATGTCTTCCGCGATCCAGCAGATGAGCGCTGCAGTCACAGATCTGACCACAGTCAACCTGGTCAACTATGCTTCCTCTATGATGGGGAAAGAAGTAACGGTCGCGCTGGTCGATGACAAAGGCAACTATACGGGAGAAGAATTGACAGGCGTAGTGTCAGGAGTTTCTCTAGGGACGGTGCCTACGGTGGTGATCAACGGCAAAGAGTATGTGCTTGCCCAGATCATGAGTGTGGGAGATGTGCCACCTAGGGAAGAAGGGTCTGAGGGATCTGAAGGGGCTGGGGACTCTGGAGAGACCACAGCGTAGACAGAAAGAGAGGACCGGACATGACACAGATTAGGGAAGTGGTAAACGCCCAATCCCTTCGTGTCCAGCATGAGGCGCAGGTGAGAGCCGGACAGGAAACCGAGTTTGCCGCCCGATTAAGGCAGCAGGCAGCGGCTGTTCCGCAGGTTCAGTTCTCCAGACACGCATCCCAGCGGATGGAACAAAGAGGCGTCCAGATGACCAGCCAGAACCTGGCGGATCTGGCCCAGGCGGTAGAGAAAGCCAGGCAGAAAGGATCCAGGGACACAGTAGTCATCGGACCACAGGGAGCGTTTATCGTAAATGTGCAGAATAATGTGGTCGTGACCACGATCACAGATCAGGAAATGAAGCAGAATATTTTCACTAATATAGACAGCGCTGTCTTTATGTAGGCCGGACCTCTAAAAGGAGGCCTCGCCCGTCTGTGTGACTGACAGGTGGGCAGACAGCATTTCAAAGTACAGGAGGAATGCAGCAATGATAAGATCAATGCAGTCGGCGATCGCCGGATTAAAATCACACCAGACCAAGATGGACGTTATCGGCAACAATATCGCCAACGTAAATACTTGGGGATTTAAGTCAAAGAGCGCAAACTTTGCTGATGCAATGTATCAGAATTACATCACAGGGGCGGCGGGAAACGCTACAGCCGGCAACCTGGGAGGGATCAATACTTCTCAGATTGGTTACGGAGCCAACGTAAACTCCATCAGCGTCAATACCACCACCGGAACCCAGTCCTACACGGGAAGAGCCTTTGACTGTATGGTCAATGGTCCCGCTTACTTTATCGTAGGACCCTACACCCCCAATGTAGACGTGGGGAATCTGGCAGGCCAGGGCATCAGCCTTTCCAGGGTGGGGATCTTCAAGATGGACAACAATGGATACCTGGTGGACGACAAAGGAAATTATGTATATGGCTATGTGAACGGTACCGTAGACGGAGACGGTAATGTAGATGTGACAGATGATCCGGGAACCGCGCTTGCGCCGATCAATCTGACTCAGGGGATCATCAATGGAGGTCACGAGAATATCACCTATGCTTCTATGTCCATCGGGACCGATGGAATCATCACGGTGGTGGATGAGGACAGTATCCCCCATGTGGTGGGCAAGATCGCCGTGGCCATGGTGGAGAACACCGAAGGCCTGGAGCAGAGCGGCGGCTATACTTACAACATCGGCGATAACGCGGGAGTGGTAACGGTCCTTGGAGCCAATGACGCGACCGGAGAAGTACTGAGCGGATACCTGGAGATGTCTAACGTGGATCTGGCCACAGAGATGTCTTACATGATCACCACCCAGAGAGGCTATCAGGCCAATACCAGGATGATCACCGTGTCCGATGAGATGCTGGAAGAGTTGGTGAACATGAAACGGTAGTCTGAAAGGGTGAGCTGATATGGTAGAATTTACCAAGCTGAACGGCAAAGCGATCTTGATCAATCCCTTTCAGATCGAATATGTTGAGTTGATCCCCGACTCCAAGATCATTATGATGAATGGTCACTTCCACATTGTGAAAGAAAACGAGGAAGAGATCATACAAAAGATAACTGAGTACAGGAGGGAAATCTGCCAAAGGGCAGATTCGGAGGTATAAGGATGGACATAACAAGTATTGTTGGCATAATAGCGGGATTTGCGTTTGTAATCTACGGTATCTTAGGCAGTGGAGACATTATGAACTTTGTCGATATGCCAAGTGTCCTGATCGTAGTAGGCGGAACGATCAGCGCGATCATCGCCAGTTTTCCCGTGCGTATGCTGAAAAATGTGGGAAAGCATATGAAGATTATCTGCAGTGGGAGGCGGTATCAGGCAGAACCAGTGATCGATATCCTGGCGGATTTTGCCCAGGTGGCCAGGAAAGACGGCCTTCTGGCGCTGGAATCCAGGGTGGCGGAACTGGACGATCCGTTTCTGAAGAAGAGCGTCATGTATGTTGTGGATGCTATGGAGCCGGAGAAGATCCGAAGCACCCTGGAGACTGATATCGAGAATACATCCCAGCGACACGCGGAGCAGACAGAAATGTACGTCAGAGGCTCGGCTTACGCGCCGGCGTTCGGTATGATCGGTACTCTCATTGGTCTGATCAACATGCTGAAAGACATGGACCTATCCTCCGGAGCATCAGAAAGTCTGGGGGCTAATATGTCTGTTGCGCTGGTCACCACATTCTATGGCTGTATGCTGGCAAACTTGGTGTTTCACCCGATCACAGCAAAACTGAATATCCGGGATGATGAAGAACGGATTTATAAAGAAATCATCGTGGAGGGCGTCTTGGGGATCCAGGAAGGGGATAACCCCAAGATCCTCCGGGAAAGGCTGGTCAGTGCACTTGACCAGAAGCGTCAGAACAGTCTTCTGGAAGGAGAAGGCGGAGACTCCGCCAGCTCCGGAAAGAAACCAAGAAGGTCACGGAAGAAGAAATAAAGGAGGCAGGTTATGAAGAAACCAAAAAATAGGGCAAGCGGTGGATCCTGGATGGATACCTACGGCGACATGGTCACATTGCTGCTCTGCTTTTTCGTCCTGCTGTACGCCATATCTTCCGTAGATCAGAATAAATGGCAGAATTTTGTAGCAAGTGTGAATCCGGAAGCAAGAGAGGAGCTGGAACAGCAGCAGGCTGCGGAGGCTGCGGAGGAGGCTTCGGAATCAGAAGCTTTCCAGCAGATGTATGAGAATCTGAACAGTGAATTTGAAGCTTTGGGAATCGATGCTAATGTAGATGTAGTACAGGGAGATGGTTACAATTTTATCTCCTTTAGCGATGAAGTTTTTTTTGCCGGGGATAGTTATGAGATTCAGGAAAACGGACAACTAGTACTGGACGGGTTCTGCAGAGCGATCGCGCCGGCGGCGGAGGAGATCAGTGAAATTGAAGTGCTGGGGCACACCACAGAACTGCCTGGCAGGTACAGTGTGGAGAATGACCGAAGGCTCTCTGTGGACCGGGCAGCTGAGGTGACAATTTATATCCAGCAGAAGAACCTGATTGATCCGGCACGGTTAGTGAGTATGGGATTCGGTCAGTACCGTCCGATTGCTGATATCAATACCGAAGACGGTCGCAGCAGAAACCGGAGGGTAGAGATTCTGATCACTGACAGTCAGGCAGTCAAACAGAGTCTCACGGACTACTACTTGGAAGTATACGGCCCGGAAGTGGCAGCAATGCAGCCGGATGCGGGTCAGGCGACGCAGGAGGAATAAGATGGCAGAAGTATTATCCCAAAGCCAGATCGACGCTTTGATGAAAGAGATGCGAAGCGGCGGGAATGTAGAGGAAAAGAAGAAGGACAAAAAAGAAGAAAAAAAGTACCGGAAATATGATTTTTACAGTCCCAAGAAGATCACCAAAGACAAAATCAAGCTGCTGAAGGGAATCTATGACAACTATTGCCGGATTGCCTCCTCCCGCTTAAACGGAATCTTAAGGATCAACTGTGAGTTGGAAGTCCTTGCAGTGGAAGAGCAGAGATTCTACGAATTTAGTAATGCCCTGAGCGATAATGACATATTTATCACTCAGGCGGTGGAACTTCCCAACAGAAATAAGAGACCACCAATTCTGTTCCACATCAATCAGGCGCCAATGTTGTCCATGATCGACCGTCTGCTGGGAGGCGACGGCTCTGATGTTGAGTGGGTGGACAGCAACTACAGCTACACCGACATAGAGATTGAATTATATCAGAAGATCATGGGATATTTCTTGGATTTTACCATTGATGCCTGGGCCAATTATGTGCGCCTGGAGCCGGGAAGGGTGGTCTTGGAAGAGAATCCCAGTCTATTTCAGGAGATCAGCCTGGATGAAACCATCGCGATCATTATGCTGGATATCGTGACAGGCCCTACAGAGGGCAAGATCACCATCTGCCTACCGCGAGAGCTCCTGGTCGAGATGTTTGGGATCATCGAGTCCAGAAAGCATGTCAGCGATATTGAAGATGCGGAAGAGGTGAACAGCAGAAACGTCATTTTATCCAAGATCAAGAGATCCCCGCTGACGGTGAAGGCTAACCTGGGAGACGTGGAGGTTTCCGTAAGAGACATCCACAATCTAAGAGTTGGAGACATCATTGATCTGGAGAGACCCAAAGAGGCGGAGATATATTTAGACATCGAAGATGAGCCCTGGCTGGCCGGAAGATTTGGAACCCATAAGAAGAACTCTGCTGTGCTTGTCAGCAGGAGAGTGGACCGGAATCCGGAAGAAGAAGAGGCAGCACCGGCAGAATGATCTGCCGTGTCAATAAAAACCATTAAGAAAGAGAGAGGACAAGAAAATGGCAAAAATATTAATTGTGGATGATGCGGCGTTTATGCGAATGATGGTGAAAGACGCATTGAAAAAAGGCGGCTATGAAGATGTAGAAGAAGCAGTGGATGGGACAGATGCGGTGGCGAAATACAAGGAGCTGCATCCGGATCTGGTGATCATGGATATCACCATGCCCAACATGGATGGTCTGGAAGCGCTGAAAGCGATCAAGGCAGATGATGGAGAGGCGAAGGTTGTCATGTGTTCCGCTATGGGGCAGGAAAGCATGGTAATTGAGGCGATCAAGTCCGGGGCAAAGGACTTCATTGTAAAGCCGTTCAAACCAGAGAGAATTTTGAGCACTGTCTCAAATATCATCGGATAAGAGGAAGGAGAGAGCCGGATGTCTTTTTTAAGCACCTTGAATATCAGCGGCAGCGGAATGACCGCGCAGCGGCTGCGTTTGGACGTGGTCGCGGATAACATTGCCAATATGCAGACCACCCGGACAGAGGACGGGGGACCATATCGCAGGAAGATGGTGGTACTGGAAGCGAAGCAGCCGTCTTTCCAACAGATTCTGGAAAATGCCATGGCTGGCCAGCAGGCGTATACAGCTGGGGATGGCGTCAAAGCTGTGGCCGTCATAGAGGATCAGACGGAGTTGACTCCGGTGTACGATCCTACTCATCCGGATGCGGGAGAGGACGGCTATGTTATGATGCCTAATATAGATTTGGTCAAGGAGACCGCGGATGCTATGGCAGCATCGCAGGCCTATCAGGCAAACATCACAGCATTCAACACAACGGAACAGATGGCCCAGAGTGCTCTGGAGATCGGCCGTTAACACGTAGGTAGGAGATAGAAGATGAGTGAAAAGAAATTAAGCACTATGGAAATTGACGCCATAGGGGAAATACTGAATATCAGTCTGGGGGCATCCGCAACGGCGGTCTCCACCATGCTGGAGGCAAGGGTGGATATTACAACGCCGGTGGTACGCGTCGCCACCAGGGAAGAATTTACCTTTTCTAACCTGAAGCCTGCGATTGGCGTGGAGATTTCCTATATCGAGGGTCTGTCAGGCAAAAATGTCATGCTCCTGAAGCGCAGCGATGTAAAAGTGATCGTTGAGATGCTTATGGGTATGAGTTTTACGGACGAAGAGTTTGAATTAAATGAGATGAATATCAGTGCCATCAGTGAGGTGATGAACCAGATGATGGGCGCCTCCTCTACAGCACTCTCAGAATTATTCGGCCGTCCAGTCAATATTTCTACGCCCCAGGCGTTTGAGGTGGATGG
>DXGF01000132.1 GCA_019114065.1 Candidatus Dorea gallistercoris | reverse complement strand
AAAGCCGTTCTTATGAGGCTTTACCTGCACCGGGGAGATCATCAATTCCATAGGAAGAAAGCTTCTTCCATCCCTCTGCTGCTCCGGACCGTAGGGCCGAAGGCCACAGTGCCCGAAAAAGGGAACCAGTTCCGGTGGGACTTCCGCCATGATCCTGAGGACCGAATAGTTCTGACTGCACACCTGACAGAGCAACCCCGTGATCGCCGTACCCATGCCATGCCGGCGGTGTTCCTCCCGGACATACACAAACAGGATCTGTCCGCCGCTGTCTACCATCCCCCAGCCCAAAAGGCCGCTGACCGGGCCGTCTCCAAAGCATCCAGCCAGGATAAGGTTCCCTTCCTCTGCCTGATGGGTGATCTCCTCTTCCTGCTCCAATCCGCTAAAGATTCCGGCAGACATTTCCAGCGCCTCATGGATCTCAGTTTCTCTCAACACTCGAATTTCCATACGCTCTCTTTTTTCCCTCCCATCTCTTACGGCGCGGCATCGAGACAGTTCCAGAAATCACTGTCTGAGGCATATGCCTCCAGTTCTTCGAAGGTAAAAGGCGCCGTCACCCAGACATAGCCCAGATCATGGGAATCCCCCTGAGGATAGTTGAGGTCATATCCGATCTCGATCCCATCCGCGTACACGAAAAAGTTGGGCGTATATACGCCATCCTGTGTATCTCCTCCCAGTGTCCCGATCATCTGCTCTGTGTCCAATTCGGACAGGAACGCTTGATTCTCCGCCTCTGCCCGCATGACTTCCAGCCAGTCCTCCACAAAAGCTTCGTCCAGATCCACGATATCCTGGACCTGATAGACCTTCCCGTCCTTCAGACCGATATTGATCGTCCGAAGATCCGCCCCAAAGCTATCCTGGCTCCCCTGATAGCTGTAATCCTCGAAAGCGATGCTGATGAGATCCTCTCCCGCGTAGCAGACTTTATAGGTCACATAACTTGCCAAGATGGGAACCTCTTCTCCCAGGACCTTTTCTTTGATCTCCTGGGACGGATTGGTGTAGATCTTATCCACCGTCGCCATGGCGCAGTTTTTGATCGCCTCATTGATCTTGGCTGTCGTCTGAGAATCCAGCCCCTCCAGCACCGGATACCGGACATCGAACTGGATGATCGTGGACTGTTTCTCATCGTCAATGAAGTTGTAAGTTTCTTCCCGGATTTCATAAGAAAGTCCTTCCGCCTCATAGGCAGGGATCGCGTTAAGACCGCTTGACTCCTGGCTTCCGCCGCCAGAATCCCAGCCGCCGCCAGAATCCCAGCCGCCTCCGGAATCCCAGCCGCCTCCGGAATCCCAGCCGTTCTCCGGCTGCTCTTCCAGATACTCGTCAGTCAGCCGCATCGCCCGTTGGAAATTGCGGACAAAGAACACTCCCGCCAGGATGAGCGCGATCAGCAGCACAACTCCCGCCACCGCCGCGATGATCAGCGGCGCTTTGGATCTTGGCTTCACCGGCTGTACCAGCCCCGGGCTGACATACACAGACATGGGCACATATCGGATGCCATGTTCTTCCCTCTCCGGGCCGGCCGCGCGCATCCCAAGCCGCTCATAGACCGGTACTGCCGCGGGGGCCGCGTGTACCGTAAGTTCCCGGACCATGAGCCGCTGGGCGCAGTAATTGTAGACTGTCTGGAAAAGCATCCTCCCTATGCCCTGCCTCTGATATTCTTTTTTCACAAAAAACAGGCTGATGTGCCCATTTCCGCCAGATGCGATCACTCCGCACATCTGTCCGTTGTCAAAGGCTCCAAAGAAGATCTGTTCCTGCTTCTGGAACAGGGGACTGATATTTTCGTATTTAATGAAGTCCTGAAATTCTGCCACTCCCTCCGGCGTATAGGAGGTTGCCACATCCTGGGCAAACACTTCCCATACCAGATGAAGGGCCGGTAGCAGTTCCTGATACTCCAACCGTCTGATTTCCATAGTCATCCCTCCTTACTCTGAAGCTTTCAGCAGTTCCTCCCTGAGAATCGTCAGCGCGTTTACCACTGCGAATTCCCGGTTCTTCTCCCGGCTGCCGGTAAAATGATATTCCTCCACCCGGACACGGCCATCCACCTGGCAGCCAATGTAGACCAGTCCTACCGGTTTTTCCCTGGTCCCGCCTCCTGGTCCGGCGATCCCGGTCACAGAGAGCGCGGCGGAAGCCCCGGCCGCTGCTGCCGCCCCCGCCGCCATCTCCGCCGCCGTCTGGGGACTGACCGCGCCGTAGGTTGCCAGGGTCCCATGCTTCACGCCCAGAATCTTTTCCTTGGCCTCATTAGAATAGGTAATATGACCTTCCTGATATACATTCGAAACCCCCGGCACATTCATGATCCTTCCGGCCAGAAGGCCTCCGGTACAGGATTCCGCCGTGGTGAGCGTCATTCCTCGCTCCTCCAGCAGGCTCACGACAGCCGCTTCCAGTGTCACCTCTTCCCGATCCGTGTAGATCAGCTTTCCAAATCTTTGATACAACTCCTCTTCCACCGGACGGATCAGGGCCTCTGCCTGTTCCTCATCTCCCGCTTTCGCTGTCACCCTGAGGTGGACCTCCCCGGTCTTGGCGTAGGGCGCCAGCGTGGGGTTCTCCCGGTCCATCAGATCTGTGATCTGGGACTCCACCTGACTCTCTCCCATCCCGCAGATCTTGATCATACGGGAATAGATCCCCTCCGGTTCCCGTTTGTTCAGATAGGGGGCGATATCCCGCTCAAACATAGGCCGGAGCTCATTGGGGGGCCCCGGCAGCAGCACGGCTGTCTTCCCATCCTTCTCCAGGATCAGCCCCGGCGCCGTCCCGTTATGATTATCCACCACAGTGGCGCCTTCCGGCACCAATGCCTGCTTCCAATTGTTGGATGTGATCTTCCGCCTGCGGTTCCGCTCAAAATATTCCTGGATCCTGGCCCTTGTATGGGCATCTTCTTTTAACTCCCAGCCAAAGACCCTGGCCGTCACTTCCTTGGTCAGATCGTCCTTGGTGGGACCCAAGCCGCCGCTTAAGATCACGATATCTGACCGAGACAAGGCCCTGCGCAGTTCCTCCTCCAGCCTTTCCTCGTTGTCCCCCACCACACTCTGATGATAGCAGGAGAGCCCCAGAAGCGCGCAGTGCTCCGCCAGATAAGAGGCGTTAGTATTGATGATATTCCCGAGAAGGAGTTCCGTCCCCACCGAGATCAGTTCCACCGTCATGTCTTACATTCCTCCTTTTGTCAGCACCTGTACATTCTTGGCCACATAATCGATCAGGGATACCACCGTCAGGATCAGAGACAGCCACATCAGGATCGTTCCGATCCCGTCAAAGATGCCGCCCAGGTCCGCGATCAGCACGATGATCATGAACATCTGGGAGACCGTCTTGAATTTCCCCCAGTAGCTGGCAGCGATCACGATCCCGCTGTCGGAAGCCACCAGCCGGAACCCGCTGATGATAAATTCCCTGGCGATGATCACGATCACAAACCAGGCGGCAAGAGTGCCGTCCGGGATCATACAGATCATGGCGGAGCAGACCAGCAGTTTGTCCGCCAGAGGATCCATGAACTTTCCAAAATTCGTCACCAGGTTCCGGGATCTGGCGATCTTTCCATCCAGCATATCGGTAAGGCTGGCCACACAGAACAGCACTAGCGCGATCCATTTGTTAGCCGCCCCTCCCACATCCGTCAGCATAAAGAAAACAAAAAAGGGTACCATGATCACCCGCAGCACGGTCAGTTTATTCGGCAGATTCATTCTATCAACTCTCCTATCAAATCATATTCTAGCGCGCCGGTCACTTTGACTTTCACAAAATCTCCGGTCATCAGTTCCTCATCCGTATTGATGAAGATCAGCCCGTCCACACCGGGCGCATCTTTGTAGGTCCTTCCCACATAAGCGTTCTCATCGGCCACTTTCCCCTCGATCATGGCCAGCATTTTGCGGCCTTTCATCCCTTCCGCCTGATCAAAGGCAATCTCCTGCTGCAGTTCCATGATCTGGGCTTTCCGCTCCTCCTTGACTTCTTCCGGGATCTGGCCTTCCATCTGTGCCGCCGGCGTATCCTCTTCCGGAGAATAAGTGAAGACTCCCAGCCGGTCAAATTCCATCTCGTCCACAAAATCCATCAGCTCTTCCTGCTGATCTTCCGTCTCTCCCGGAAAACCTGTGATCAGCGTGGTCCGAATTGCAATGTCGGGAATTTCTTTTCTTAGTTTCTCAATGGTCTCACAAAGCTGCTCTCTGGAAGTCCGCCGGCCCATCCGCCTTAAGATCTCATCTGAGGCGTGCTGGATGGGAAGGTCGATATAGTGACAGATCTTCGGCTCTTCTTTCATCACCCGGATCAACTCATCATCCACCTCTTCCGGGTAACAGTAGAGCACCCGGATCCAATAGAGTCCCGGGATCCTGCACAGCTCACGCAGCAGTTTGGGAAGCGCTTTCTCACCATAGAGGTCCTTCCCGTAGATCGTGGTCTCCTGGGCCACCAGGATCAGTTCCCTGACTCCCTGCTCCACCAGGCCCTCCGCCTCTCTCAGAAGCCGCTCCATGGGGACACTCCGGTAGCTTCCCCTGAGCTTCGGGATGATGCAGTAGGTACAGTGCTTGTCACAGCCCTCCGCGATCTTCAGATAGGCGTAATGGCCGCCTGTGGTGACCAGACGTTTTGTGTCCGGCAGAGGCAGGGCGTTGACATCATCCGCCTGGACAAAACCGCTCTTTTTCAGTGCCTGCTCCACTGCCTCTGCGATCTTGTCATAGGAGGTGGTTCCAAGGACCACGTCCACCTCCGGGATTTCTTCTAAGATTTCTTCCTGGTAGCGCTGTGCCAGACACCCGGTAACGACCAGCACCTTCAGCCGCCCGGTCTTCTTATATTCCGCCATCTCCAGGATCGCCTGGATGCTTTCTTCCTTCGCGTCATGGATAAAGCAGCAGGTATTGATGACGATCACATCGGCCTGGGCCTCGTCATCCACGATCTGCCAGCCTTTACCATCCAGGATCCCCAGCATAATCTCCGAATCCACCAGATTCTTGTCACAGCCCAGGGAAATAAACAACAGCTTCATTGCTTCCTCCTTCTTTTAGAAGAAAGGCAGATACCTGCCGGCATCTGCCCTCTTGTCCACATCTATGTCTGTTAATCCTCTTCTTCTCCCACGATCTTGACCTTCCCCTGGTTCAGTTCGGCGATCGCGATCGAAAGTGGTTTCTCTCCCTCCCTGGTACGTACCAGTGGCTCCGCCCCGTTGATGATCTCTCTGGCCCGCTTCGCCGTTGCCATGACGATGGAGTAGCGGCTGTTGACCACCCGTGTCTCTCCCTCCTCTACGTCTTTGTTTACGACCTTCATTAAATCGGTGTAAGATGGATGCAGCATATACTTCTAATCTCCTTTCAATTCCTTCCTCATCTTCTCTATAAAATCCCTATTACGGAAACTTCTCCTGTGTTCCCCCTGGATGATCTGATGGACTTCCTCCACACAGTCCTGGAGCACATCGTTGACGATCAGATAATCGTACTGCTCCATTCCTTCCGCCTCTTCCCTGGCCCTTTCCATCCGAGAGGCGATCACTTCCATGGTCTCGGTGCCCCGCTTGACCAGCCGCCGCTTCAATTCCTCCGCCGATGGAGGCGTCACGAACAAAAGCAGCGTCTCCGGAAACTTCTCTTTTACCTTCAGAGCGCCCTGGATCTCAATCTCCAGGATCACATCTTTTCCCGCCTCAAGCTGTTCTTCCACGTATGCCCGTGGCGTTCCGTAATAATTGTCCACGTATTTAGCATACTCTATCAATTCTTCTTTCGCAATCATTTTTTCAAATTCTTCCACTTTCCGGAAGAAATATTCTCTTCCCTCAGCCTCTCCCGGCCGGGGTTCTCTGGTAGTGGCGGAAACAGAGAGCGCGTAATCGTCATACTGTCTTACCAGTTCCTTCATGATCGTCCCTTTTCCCGCGCCGGAGAATCCGGACACCACCGTCAAAATTCCTTTTCTGCCCACAGGTCTCCTCCCTTTTCCTGTCAAATCGTCTTTACTCAATATTCTGGATCTGCTCCCTTACCTTCTCGATCTCCGTCTTTAAGTCGATCCCCACGTTTGAAACCTCCAGATCATTGGCTTTGGACAGGATCGTGTTGGCCTCCCGGTTCATTTCCTGGGCGATAAAGTCCAGCTTTCTCCCGACCCCGCTCTCAGAAGCCTCCAGGGTCTCCTTCATATGTATGATGTGGCTCCTTAAGCGCACCAGTTCTTCATCTGTACAGATCTTGTCCGCGAAGATCACCACCTCCGCGGCAATCCTGCTCTCCTCGATCTGGGTGTCAGAGAGGAGTTCCTGCACCTTCGTCTCCAGCTTCTCCCGGTACTCCTCCATGATCTTGGGCGCCCGCTCTTCGATATGGCCTACCAGTTCCAGCATCCCCTCCAGCTTCTCCAAGATGTCCCTTTTTAAATTCTCTCCCTCCAGAGAGCGGGTTTCGATAAACTGGTCAGCCGCGCCATTCAGCGCTTTCTCCAGGCCATTCCAGAGCTCTTTCTCATCCAGAGCCTGCTCTTCCATAGTCAGCACTTCCGGGCATCGCAGCAGGACAGAAGTCCGCACATCATTTTCCAACTCAAACTGTTCTTCCATCTTCCGAAAACAGGCCACATACTCCTTGGCCAGCTCTTCGTTGTATTTCAGGGAAATCTGCCCCTCCGACAGATCCTCATAGGTGATAAAAAGGTCTACCTTCCCCCTCTGGATTCTCTGCTTCAGCAGACTTCGTATGGAAGTCTCGAAAAAATTCAGTTTCTTCGGCATTCGGATGTTCACATCCAGGTACCGGTGATTGACACCCTTCATCTCAACCGCGAATTTTCGATCTCCGTCAGACACCTCGCAGCGCCCGAAGCCCGTCATACTTTTTATCATGTTCTTGATACTCCATTCCTTTATTGTAATTAGAGATTATCCCTTCCGATCTCTTGCATGTCCGTCCATATCCTTTGATCACAACCGGCTCTATTTCGACACCCGATCCAAAATAGAGTAGAGCACAAAATTTAGCACAAAATATACTGCCGCCAAAATAGCAAGGAGTTTCCAGTCAACCGAATGGCCCGTCACCAACAGAACTCCCAAATAAACCAGGATATATAAAACCTCATTCAGGACCGCCCGTTTCCATGGTTTCATAGCGCTTTCTCTCTCCCGTTCGTCTCTGCTTTTGACCGCAGGTCTGTCTTCTTATTATAAGCTATTTGGCAATTCCCGTCAACCATGGTATACTGATAGCCGGAACTCAATAGAATCCATCCCTTAAATATTTAGGAAAGGAATGACATAAAATGGCATTTGACGGAATCACTGTAGCCGCCCTTGCGCGGGAATTAAAAGAGACACTCACCCAGGGCCGCATCGCCAAGATCGCCCAGCCGGAGGCGGATGAGCTGCTCCTGACGATCAAGACACCTAAGGGACAGCAGAGGCTCTATCTCTCTGCCAGCGCTTCTCTGCCCCTCATCTATCTGACAGATGAGAATAAACCAAGCCCCATGACGGCTCCCAATTTCTGTATGCTTCTGCGCAAACACATCGGCAATGGCCGGATTACGGACGTGGCCCAGCCGGGGCTGGAGCGGATCATCCACCTTAAGATCGAGCACCTGGATGATCTGGGGGATCCCTGCCGGAAGACGCTGATCGTAGAGATCATGGGAAAACACAGCAATATCATCTTCTGCGATGACAAAGGCCGGATTATCGACAGCATCAAGCATGTGTCCGCCCAGATGAGCTCGGTACGGGAAGTATTGCCAGGACGGACTTATTTTATACCGGATACCATGTCCAAGGAGGATCCTCTGACTGCGGACCAGAGCCAGTTTATCCAAACCCTGGTGTCCAAGCCTGTTCCTCTGGAAAAAGCCATCTATACCGGATTCACCGGCCTTGGCCCTGCTATCGCCCGGGAGATCTGCGCTCTTTCAGGGGTCGATCCTGACGTCACCCCCAGGGGGCTGTCCCAGGATGTGCTCATCCATCTGTTCCGGCAGTTTTCTTATTATATGGATGATGTGAGATCCGGCAGCTTTCACCCCGCCATCTATTATGACGGTCTTATGCCGAAAGATTTCTCCGTCCTTCCTATGACCCATTATGGGGATTACACCAGGAAGGAGTTTCCTTCCGTCTCCATGATGCTTTCCTCCTACTATTCCGCCCGGAACACGCTGACGCGCATCCGGCAGAAGAGCGTGGATCTGCGCCATATTGTCCACACTGCCCTGGAACGGAACCGGAAGAAATATGACCTGCAGTTTCGCCAGCTAAAGGATACCGAAGGCCGGGATCGGTACCGCGTCTATGGGGAACTGATCAACACCTACGGATACAGCCTCCCGGGAAACGCAAAAGAGCTTAAGGCTCTGAACTACTATGACGGGAAAGAGATCACCATCCCATTGGATCCAGCACAGACTCCCCAGGAGAACGCCCAGCGGTATTTCGCGCGGTACAACAAGCTGAAGCGTACCTATGAGGCTTTGAACGGTTTGATTCAGGAGACCGCCGAGGAGATCCGCTATCTGGAATCTGTAGAGAACGCTCTGGAAATCGCGGAGAATGAGGACGACCTGTCTCAGATCAAAGAAGAACTGGCAGAAAGCGGTTTCATCCGGCACAGGCCGGGGCGCAGGAAAGCCCGGGGCGCAAGCCGGCCGCTCCACTATATTTCCAGCGACGGATATCACATGTATGTGGGGAAAAATAATGTTCAGAATGAGGAACTGACCTTCTCCTTCGCCTCCGGAAATGACTGGTGGTTCCACGCCAAAGGCGCCCCCGGCTCCCATGTGATCGTAAAGACCAACGGGGACGAGCTGCCGGATCGAACCTTTGAGGAGGCCTCCCGCCTGGCTGCCTACTACTCCAAAAACCGGGGAAGCGACAAGGTGGAGGTCGACTATGTAGAGAAAAAGCATGTGAAAAAGCCAAACGGAGCCAAGCCCGGTTTCGTAGTCTACTACACCAACTACTCCCTGGTCATTGACTCCGATATCTCCCAGATCAAAGAGGCTTCTGCTGACAGCTAGATCATCTCCAGCTGCCGGAAAATGGCCCAGATATAAGGGGCTCCAAACACGCCAAGCTGTTTGGGGCCTTTGATATTTTCTTTCCCTTCTTTGCGTATCTTCTCGTATGCCTTCTCAAAAGTGGCCCGTGTGATTGATTTCTTGCGCCGGTCGATGAAACACTCCCCTCCTTTGATCTCGTACACAAAGGGCAGTTTTTTCATCGTATAGAACTGCTCGCCCTGATGGGCCGTTACCCTTTCCCAGACTCCTTCTCTTGGTTCCATAGACCTCATCCCTCTGTCTCTCGTACTTTTACGCCTCTATCGTCCCCGCCAGGTAATCAATGAACTGCTGTGCCGTTCTGCCTGACAGACCACCGTGGCTCAGTTCCCATTTGTTTGCCTCCTTCAGCAGCTCCTCTTCCGGCATCCGGATCTCGTTCCTTTTTGCCAGCTGCCGCACGATCTCTTGGAATTCCTTTTTGTCCGGCTTCCCGAAATAGATCGTCACACCAAATCTGGCCACCAGGGACAGCTTCTCCTGGACTGTATCACTGGTGTGGAGCTCCTCATCCCGTTCTTCTTTATCCCGGAAAGTCTCGCGGATGAGATGCCGCCGGTTGGAGGTGGCGTAGATCAGGATATTGTCCGGCTTCCTCTCCAGTCCCCCCTCGATCACCGCCTTCAGATATTTATATTCGATCTCAAATTCCTCGAAGGATAGGTCATCCATATAAATGATAAACTTATAATTTCGGTTTTTCACCTGGGCGATCACAGAATTCAGGTACTGGAATTGATGCTTATAGACTTCGATCATCCGCAGTCCCTTATCATAATATTTATTGAGGACCGCTTTGATGGAGGAGGATTTCCCCGTCCCCGCATCTCCAAAGAGCAGGCAGTTGTTGGCCTTTCGTCCTTCCACAAAAGCCTCCGTATTATCTATCAGTTTTTTCTTGGCGATCTCATATCCCACCAGATCGTCCAGATGGACATGGGCGATCTTGGTGATCGGCAGAATCTGTGCCCCTTCTTCTGTATGTTCGATGCGGAACGCCTTGTGCAGGCCCAGCTTGCCGACTCCCACTTCCTTGTAGAACTGGGTCAGAGTCGTCTTAAACTCCCTCGCCGTCCCAGCCTCTCCCAGATGTGCCGCAAGCTGGCAGATCCGGTCCCGGATCCTCTGGTTGAACACCTTGCCCAGGCTGTCAATCCCCTGATAACGCGACAGCATGGAAAGACATTCCGCTCCCAGTTTCTCTTCCATGGCCCGGAAATCATAGTCAAACAGTTCCTTGAAAATAGCAAAATCGTGGAGCGCCACTTCATTGATGGTCCCCTCCACCTCACCTACGATCTCACAGGAAGTGCTGTAGGCGTTCTCATGGTTCGCCAGAAGATACGTCAGATAGGTATGCCACAGGTTCCCCTCAAATCCGTGACTGACCGACAGTTCCAGGATCGGGTTGGCCGTGTCGAAGAACAGGCTTTTTAAATCTTCCCGGTTATAATAGTCGCTGTCGTAGTGCTCCATCAGGAAGACCATATCTTTCAGGACCTGATCCCTCTCCATATTTTTGTAGATCATCAGTTCGTTCACTCTCATTGTCTGTCTTCCTCTCACCTTAGTAGTTCCCCAGTATCTTTAAGCCGCGGCTTTCCTCTCTTAATCCCCGGAGCGCGTTTTTCACCGCGGCCTGCGCCAGATTTCCTTCAAAATCAATGAAAAACCGATATTCCCAGCTTCTTCCCTCAATGGGCCTGGACTCGATCTTCGTCATGTTCAGGTCATTGTAAATAAAGTGAGACAGTAGATGATACAGAGAACCGCTCTCATGAGGCAGTTCCAGACAAAGGCTGATCTTGCCGGCTTCTTTCAAAAACACTTTCTGGTTGGTGACCACAATAAATCTGGTGGAATTGTTCTCGTCATCATTGATGGCATCTTTTAGCACAGACAGACCGTGGATCTTGGCCGCGTAAGCGCTGCACACCGCCGCCTGGCTCTTGTCCCCATCTTCCAGAATCTTCTGAGCCGCAATGGCCGTGTTGGATACGCTGATCTGCTGCCAGTCGCCATGCTCGTCAAGGAATCGGGATGTCTGCATCAGGGCTTCCGCCTTGGAATAGACCCGCTTGATCCCGCGGATATCTGTTCCCGGCAGTCCAGCCAGCGTGTGGGTGATCGGGATGATCGTCTCCCCCACGATATAGTTCTCAAACTCCACCAGAAGATCATACATCTCAGCTACGGCTCCCGCCGTGGAATTCTCGATGGGAAGGACCGCGTAATCCGCCGCCCCCTCCTCGATGGCATACATGGCATCCCGGAAGGTCCTGACATGGAAGCCGTTGCAGTCCTCTCCAAAGTACGCCTGCATAGCGGCCTGGCTGTAAGCTCCTTCTGTCCCCTGGAACACGATCCTGGCATTCTTCTTATCCAGAGAATCGATCTGGATAAAGGGAAGCCTTCCAAGAGCGCCCGCCTGTACCAGCTTCTGGTACTGGAGCTTACGGCTCATGGACATGAGCTGCTGATACAACTCCTGGATCCCCTTTTTATTAAACTCTGTGGCAGCCTTCCCTGCCACATCCGCCAGCTTTTCCTTTTCTCTCTGACTGTCAAATACCTTCGTCCCGGCATGGACTTTATATTCTCCCACTTCCTGGCAAATCCGCATCCGCTCCTCATAAAGCGCTACAATCTGATCGTCTACCTTGTCTAACTGTGCCCTCAATTCTTCCAATGACGCCATGTTCTATCTCCTTTTCGCAAGTTAAAGTGTATTATAATACATTTTCCGCATAAAATCTACCTTTCCAAGCCATACTTAAAGATATGAGACATGATTTTTTGACCTGCGGGACGACCGGCTGGTGCATGGAGATCCTTTTCACCGGCCTGCACTCCCTCCACAGCAAAAACCACACACTGACGGGAAGCACTTCCATCTGGATGTTTCCCATCTACGGGATGGCAAGCTTTCTCTCCCCCATCTGCAGACTCCTGAAAGGCCGGAACCTGATACTCAGAGGAGGTGTGTATACCTGTTGTATCTTCTTTTGCGAATATCTCACCGGTTCCTTTCTCCGTAAGTTTGACGCCTGCCCCTGGAACTACAGCGGCACCCCCTATAACATCAACGGGCTGATCCGCCTGGATTACGCGCCTCTGTGGTTCGGCGCCGGACTTGTCTTTGAAAAAATTCTCTGCAGACATTGAAAATCTTCCGCATTTAGTATATGATGTATGAAAGATTTTCAATGGAGGTGGGAAAGAGATGCGCCAGTATGAATATAGAATAGCCAGGCAGGCCGCTGTTCCTGTTCTTGTCCGCGAGGATCGCCCGTTCTTTTCCCTGTTCTTTCAATTAGGATCTTTTATTTTCTATTTTTATTCCAAACTCACAATATCCCAGAATACCAACGGAATATTGATACATCTTCAAAGGAGGTTTCTATGAGACATTTAATGAGTCCACTGGATTTTTCCGTGGAAGAATTGGATTATCTGATGAATCTGGCATCCGACATTGAGGCAGATCCGGGGAAATACGCCCATGCCTGCGCGGGGAAGAAGCTGGCCACCCTCTTCTATGAGCCAAGCACCAGGACCCGTCTCAGCCACGAGGCGGCCATGCTCAACCTGGGAGGCAGCGTGCTGGGATTTTCCACTGCCGACTCCAGTTCCGCCGCCAAAGGAGAAAGTGTGGCTGACACCATCCGCACCATTTCCTGCTACGCGGATATCTGCGCTATGCGGCATCACAAAGAGGGGGCTCCCATGGTTGCCGCCAAGCATTCCAGAATCCCGGTCATCAACGCGGGGGACGGAGGCCATCAGCATCCCACCCAGACCCTGACCGATCTCCTGACCATCCGCGGTCTGAAAGGCCGGCTGGAGAACATGACCATCGGTCTGTGCGGGGATCTGAAATTTGGCCGTACCGTCCACTCTCTGATCCACGCTCTGGTCCGCTATCCAGGGATTCGTTTCGTGCTGATCTCCCCGGAGGAGCTGCGGCTTCCCAGCTACATCCGTTCCGATGTGCTGGATCAGCAGGACATTCCTTATGAAGAAGTAGTCCGGCTGGAGGATGCTCTTCCCAACCTGGACCTGCTCTACATGACCCGGGTGCAGAAGGAACGTTTCTTCAATGAGGAAGATTATGTGCGCATGAAGGATTTCTACATCCTGGATCGCAAGAAAATGGAGCTTGCTCCTGAGGACATGTACGTGCTCCATCCCCTTCCCAGGGTCAATGAGATCTCCGTGGAAGTGGACGACGATCCACGAGCCGCTTATTTTAAACAGGCCCAATACGGCGTTTACATAAGAATGGCGCTGATCCTGACACTGTTGGAGATTGAAGTATAAGAAGGAGGCCAAGAGATCATGGTAAAAAATACACTGACCGTCGGACGAATCGAGGAGGGCTTCGTCCTGGATCACATCCAGGCGGGCCGCAGCATGGACATCTACAAATATCTGCATCTGGATAAACTGGACTGCTGTGTGGCTATCATCAAGAACGCCAGGAGCAGCAAGATGGGACGCAAAGACATTATGAAGATCGAATGTCCCATTGATTTCATGGATCTGGATATTCTGGGCTTCATCGATCATGATATCACCGTCAATATCATCAAGGACAGCGAGATCGTAGACAAGAAATGTCTCCACCTTCCCAAGGAGATCACCAATGTGATCCGCTGTAAGAACCCCCGGTGCATCACTTCCATCGAGCAGGGGCTGGATCATGTCTTTGTACTGACAGATCCGGAGAATGAAGTATACCGCTGCAAATACTGCGAAGAGAAATACCACAGAAGATAATTGATCATAAAGGAAAAGCACGGCCGTCAGACAGCAGGCGGCCGTGCTTTTCTTTTACTTTTCCGCGTTTCTTCAATAGGCGTTATATTTCATCATGAAAATGGTAAAGACAGCCACATACAGCGCCAAGACGGCGCTGACCAGAATCGCGCCAAAATTGTCGTGTAAGTAAAAGAGCGTGTTTAACAGCTGAGGAATCGGACAGCAGAAGAAGATCAGCAGCAAAGGGATCATCCTTCCCTTGGAGACCCAGTTCATCATCTGAATTCTTGATTCATATCGCAGAAAATCTCTTCCGGCCCTGTCATTTCAGAAACCTTCTTGCGGAAGTAGCTGTAGTCCACATGATCCTGCAGATATTCCCAACCGCGGTCCTGGAACATCTGCACATATTCTTCTTTGTTCCTGCGGCCCTCCTGATTATAGTCAAGCTGATAGACTACATCTTCCGGCGCACATTTCTCAAAGTAATAGGTCCCTATGCCGCTAGACTCTTACAAATCTCCAGCCGGATCTGAGCATATTACAGAGATATTCCTGTTCCTTTTCATACTCAAATATACTGAAATATCTCTAGATTTTTTACACAATCCAGATTTTTTTACGCGATCGAGCCGGAAAGCCCGATCATCATCCGCATCAGGGGGCTGATCCATTTATTCTTGTTATGGGCGCAGACGGCTGTGATCCTATTGTGTGAGATCTCTGTTGGGACGATCTCCAGTTCACCTGCTTCTAACTCTTCCCGCACCGTGAATTCAGGAAGATAGGAAATCCCCACATCACTTTTCACCAGATTCTTGATCGTGGGGATGCTCCACATCTCGATCGTATGATCCAGGGTGATAGATTTTCTCCTTAAATACTCTTCAAAAATCTGCCGAAACACACAGGTTGGCTCATTAATGACCAAAGGGACCGAAAGCGTCTGGTCCGGCGTCACAAAATCCGGGAATCTGCGCCTGGTCTCCGGCGAGGCCACCAGCACCAACGGAAAATCACCAATCGGATAGGTGATCAGGCTAGAACCAAAACCGCCGATATCTTCATAGAAAATCCCCAGATCCAAACTTCCCCGCAGTAATTCATTCCGGATATCGTAACAGTTCATGGAGCGCAGATAGATCTGGGCCTTTGGCGCCTGCTGACAAAACTTTTTCAGCGCGGTGGGAATCTTGTAACACAGCAGTGTCTCTCCTACTCCAATATGGATGCTCCCCTGGCAATCGGCCAGATCATTTTCAAAATACCGCAGTTTTTCTACCGACTGAAACACCTCATCCACATAAGGGACCAACAGTTCCCCCGCCTGGGTCAGGACCATGTTTCTCCCGGATTTCTCGAACAATTTCACAGATAATTCCTGCTCCAACTGACCCATCTGGAAAGTGATGGCCGATTGGGTATAATTCAGCTTTTCCGCGGCAGCTCTAAAACTTCCCGTCTCCACCACCGTGCGGAATGTATTCAGATACTTTAATTCCATTTTTCCTCCATACTTAAATTTCTTTTAATTGTTACTCATTTATCTTTAAATTGTTTTTAATTATTATATAATGCTATTATATGTAGAAGAAAGAAATTCTGCAAGATATTTATGGAAGGAGAACGAAACATGTATACCTTAGAACTGGCGCGCCCGGATGAGCTGCAAACCTGCTGGGAGATCATAGCGATGGGACGAAATTTTCAGAAAGAACAGGGATTCACACAATGGACCGAAGACTATCCTAATCCGGATACGATCCGGGATGATATTGAGGCACAGAAAGGGTATGTGATCAAGGCGGACGGCCGGATCGCCGGCTACATGTGTGTCGATTTTGACGGGGAACCTGCTTATAATAATATCGAAGGAGAATGGCACACGAAAGCCCCCTATGCCGTCGTACACCGGATGGCATTCCATGGAGATTTCAGAGGGAGGGGTCTGGCTGATGTCGCTTTCCGCCTGATCGAGAAACTTTGCCTTGACAATCAGATCGCAAGCATTCGGGTTGACACAGATTTTCCAAACAAACGGATGCAGCATATTTTAGAAAAAAACGGATTTGTCAAACGTGGAGTGATCGTTTTCCAGGGAAGCGGAAAACTAGCCTATGATAAAGCATTAGAATAAACTTGCGAGCAAGACGATAAGCCGGGTTATGTCGTGGGTAATCATCTATCTAGGCCTGCCGTTGCCGGCAGGCTCCAGCAGCCTACCTAAGACGTGACGGGCCGCCACATCGTCTTTATTCAGCCTTGCTTCGGATGGGGTTTACATGTGCCCCCGCCGTTACCGGCAGGGCGGTAGTCTCTTACACTGCCCTTCCACCCTTACCTCCCTTTAGAGAAGGCGGTACATTTCTGTTGCACTTTCCTTGGAGTCGCCTCCACCGGACGTTATCCGGCATCCTGCCCTGTGAAGCCCGGACTTTCCTCACCTGCGGCCTTTCGGCACATGCAGCTGCGATTACCTGTCTTACTCGCGGTTTTAGATTGTATCACAAAATCAAAGAATAATCAATCGGGTACACCCCATTTTTCATTTTGGTACACCCTTGAGGTCAATTTGGGACGTAGCCTTTTTTCATTTTACTACGTCCTCAATCAGCTCCTCTCCATCCGCCGCGGTTGTCGCCAGCTCATCGCAGCGCTCATTCTGCGGATGGCCGTCGTGGCCTTTGACCCAGATAAAGGTCACCTGATGGGGCTCTTTGGCTTTCAGAAGCCGTTTCCAGAGATCAATATTTTTGACCGGTTCGTTTTTCCCTCTTTTCCAGTCTTTCTTGACCCAGCCCTGGATCCAATTCTGATTGAAGGCGTCTACCAGGTATTTGGAATCGGAATACAGATCTACCTGGCAGGGCCGGTTCAAAGCTTCCAGTCCGGCTATGGCAGCCATCAGTTCCATCCGGTTATTGGTGGTCTTCTGGTAGCCTTGGGAAATTTCTTTGGTATGGAGTTCTCCCCTGGAATCCCGGTATTCCAGAACGGTCCCGTAACCTCCTGGTCCATCCGGGTTGCCCCTGGCCGCTCCGTCTGTATAGATATCTACATGCATGATCTTCCTCCTATTTCTCCCATCTCCAAGGCTTCTTCACACTTCGAATTCCTGGGGCGCCCGGGTGATGTGCATGACTTTGTCCTTGTAGGAAATGGCCTCAGTCTCGTCCATCAGCCAGTCGTACACTTCATAATGTTCCCACATATGCATGGGGAATACCACCTTTGTATCGGTATGCTTCATGAAATAGTCCATCCCCCAGTAATACTGATTTTCCTGCCTGGCATCCAGCGGCACAAAAGCCACATCGACAGCCTGTCCCTCGATCTTGCCGATCTCATACTGATAATTGCGCTTCATCATCTCGTTATAAGCCCGGCTCTCTTCCTCCCAGTGCCACCAGTTCAGATCCCCCGCGTGATAGATGGTCCTGCCGTCCACCTGGGCAAGAAACGCCACGCCTTCATCTGTGGACCGCAGAGTCTGGATCGAAAGCCCTTCTGTCCGAAAGGTCTGCCGTGGCGCAATGCGGTGCACCTTCCCCTCGGCTTTCTGCCTCTCTGCCGCTGACACTTGGATATCGTCAGATAAAATGTAGGTCACATCAAGATCTTCCGCCCAGTCAAAAATTTTCTTCTGAAAATGATCGTAGTGAGCGTGGCTGGAAAAAACATAAAGCTTCCTGTCAACTGCCCTGGCAGGAAGCTCCCCCTTGTAATAATCAAAGACCAACATATTCTCTCCCAAATCCACCACAAACCCACTGTGATCCAGGTAAGTCACTTTCATTCCTCTATGCTTCTCCCTTCACAACTTCCACAGCATGGGTAATCTCTTCCAGCAGATAGGAAAGACACTCTTTTGCCGCTCCGGCCTTCCCCGGGAGATTTACGATCACCGTCTCTCCCCGGATCCCCGCAACCCCGCGGTTCAGCATGGAACGCCTGGTAAGCTTCATCATGTGGATCCGCATCACTTCCGGGATTCCGGGGATCAGCCGTTCCGTCACATCCATCGTCGCCTCCGGCGTACAATCCACAGGCGCGCAGCCGGCTCCCCCGGTAGTCAGGATAAGATCGGCCAGACGATTGTCCGCCATTCTCTGCATCACCGTCGCCAGAACCTTGCGATCCGTAGGAAGCGCCTTCTGAAATACTACGTGATTGCCCGCATCTTCCACCAGCTTTCGGATCTCGATGCCCGCTTTATCTTCTTCTTTTTCTCTGTAAATGTCTGTATTCGCTGTAAGAATCGCGATCTTCATATCGTACCTCCATCTTTTCTCTTAACGTATCCCGCATAGTAGCATTTTAACGCTTTTGATCCAGGAATGCAATGAAAACTAGATAATAATGCAGACCAGTCCCCCGTTGCTGTCATTGACGATCTTCTGCATGGTATCCTGCAGCTTCTCCTGACTGGCATCCCCAATCATGGAAATCTTATTGCGCATCCCATCCATGACCAGTTCTTCTACAGATTTGCCAAAAATGTTGGTCTCCCAGATTCCGCCCTCACTTTCTTTCCGTTCCTTGATATAATCTACCAGATCCTGGGCCTGCTGCTCATTTCCTACGATCGGCGCGATCTCTGTCTCAATATTAGCCCGGATCAGATGGATGGACGGTGCCTCTGAGTGGATGCGGACTCCAAACTTGTTGCCCTGCTTGATGATCACCGGATCCTCCAGAGTGATCTCCTCCCTGCGGGGGCTCACCACCCCATACCCCTTCATCTTCACAGCGGTAAAGGCATCTTTGACTTCCTCATATTCCGCCTTTAAGGCTGACAGATCCTTCATCGCCTCGATCAGTTCGTACTGGCCGGCGATGGGCAGCCCGGTCAGCTCACTGAGGGTTTCATAATAGAACTGCTCTCCAATCCGCACCCGGATCTGCACACACCCCGTATCCATCTCAATATGCTCGATCCGCAGATCTTCTATGTACAGGCTCTCCGGCGTCTCAAGCCCCTCCGCCGCATCCTTGATCTCTCCCAGGCCGTCCAGGATGCGCCGCACATGTTCCACCAGATCCTGCTTGATCTTGTGGTCTCTGGGAAGCATCTCCACCCACTTGGGAATGAAGAACTGTACCTCGGAAACCGGAAACTCATAGAGCACCGCCTCCATAATCCGGCAGATATCTTCCTCTTTGAGCTGCTCGCAGTTCACAGGCAAGGCCCTCACTCCATAGGTCTCTTCCAGCTCCTCTGCCATCCTGGCCGCCTCTTCTCCCAGCGGCTTTCGGGAATTCACCAGAACCACAAAGGGCTTGCCGATCTCCTGTAATTCCCGGATAGTCCTGCTTTCCGCCTCTCGGTAGTTCTCCCGGGGGATCTCCCCGATGCTCCCGTCTGTGGTCACTACGAGCCCAATGGTGGCGTGTTCATGGATGACCTTGCGTGTTCCGATCTCCGCCGCCTTGGTAAACGGGATCTCATAATCAAACCAGGGCGTCTTCACCTGCCGCTCCTGCCCTCCCTCAATATGTCCCGACGCCCCTTCCACCATATATCCAACACAGTCGATCAGCCGGACCTTGACCTCCGTCTCCTCCGAAAGGCGGACATTCGCCGCCTCTTTCGGCACAAATTTTGGTTCTGTCGTCATGATCGTCCGGCCGGATGCGGACTGAGGCAGTTCATCCCGGGTCTGAGATCTCTCATGGTCATCCTCCATGTGCGGGAGTACCAATACATCCATGAATCTCTTGATCAGGGTGGATTTCCCGGTACGCACCGGCCCCACCACTCCTATGTATATCTCTCCCTTTGTTCTGGCCTGTATATCTTTGTAGAGTTGGAACGTATTCATTCTAATACCCCCTTGTTATGCTGATAACAGTGTATGAGGGGGCTGACCGCTTTAGAACTGAAGCGGGTGAAACTCTTCCGTTTTCCGCCGGCAGTGTTACTCTTTCCACGTCAGGGAACTGTTCTCCGCCTTGCTGTCCCGGAGCATCAGTTCGTTGACCGCCTCCCTTGGGTCTTTGCCTTCAAAGAGGACTTCATTGACTTTGTTGATGATAGGCAGGGAAACGCCGTATTTCTCGCCCAGCTTGACCGCCGCTTTCGTGGAGTACACGCCTTCCACCACCATGTTGACCTCCTTCATGGCCTCTTCCATGGATTTCCCCTGGCCCATGAGATATCCCGCCTTCCGGTTCCGGCTGTGGACGCTGGCGCAGGTAACGATCAGATCCCCGATCCCGGTAAGTCCGGTAAAGCTTTCAATAGATCCGCCCATCTTCACGCCCAGTCTGGCGATCTCTGCGATCCCTCGGGTGATCAGGGCTGCCTTGGTATTGTCCCCATATCCCATGCCATCGGCGATTCCTGCCGCCAGGGCGATCACGTTCTTCAACGATCCCCCCAGCTCCATCCCCAGGATATCCGGGCTTGTGTACACCCGGAACACTTCATTCATAAACATGCTCTGGAGATACTCCGCGGTCTCCTTAGTCTTAGCGCCGATCACGACTGTGGTGGGAAGGCCCCTCCCCACTTCCTCCGCGTGGCTCGGCCCGGACAGGACCGCCACATCCGCGTGGGGGATCTCCTCCTCGATCTGCTGGGAAAGGGTCATCAGCGTATCTTCCTCGATGCCTTTGGCCACATCCACGATGATCTGCCCTTCCTTGACATAAGGTTCCATATTCCGGGCTGTCCCTCTGGTAAAGGTGGATGGCACCGCCATCACGATAAAGTCTCTGCCCGCCACCGCTTTCTCAAGATCAGTGGTAAATTCCATATCCTCTGGCAGTTTCACTCCCGGCAGCTTACTCTTATGCTCCCGCTCTTTGGAGAGCATCTCCACCTCCTTCTCATCGATGGACCAGACTGTGACCTGATGTCCATTCCTGCAGAGCAGAAGCGCAAGGGCAGTTCCCCAGCTTCCCGCGCCCATGATACCTGCGTTGGCCATGTAAATCTCCTCCTTTATGACTTCTTAGATTGTTTTCCCACACTGAGTTTATTTTCCGTCCCGTTCAATAGCCGCTTGATATTGGCCCAATGCTTGATGAAAGCGGAAAGCACCAGGAAGACAGCTATCCCATACATTTCATAGAGATAAGGTCCATCCAGGCCGTAGCCGCCCATCTGACCATATACGATCACCTCGATCAGATAGACGATAACAACCAAAAGGGACCCCACAGACACATATCTGGTCGCCGCCACCGTCCCAGCAAACACTACGACGCAGATCAGAACCATCCAGATATTGGTGGTACTGGCGATCAGACCCGCCGTCACAGCGATCCCCTTTCCTCCTTTGAATTTCATATAAAATGGATAATTATGCCCCAGCACCGCTCCCAGTCCCGCGTACATGGACAGCAGGGAAAGCATATCCGTATCCGCGTAAGCGTTCCGGTAAAGGAACCGCACCAGGAGTACCGCGAAGATACACTTGAAAGAGTCCCCCAGGAACGTGACAAGTCCCGCCTTCCATCCAAGCGTGCGCAGGGCGTTGGTGGTCCCCACGTTGCCGCTGCCCTGCTTGCGGATGTCTATGTGGTGCAGTCTGCCATAAAAATACCCTGTCTCGATCAGGCCAAAAGCATATCCAATGATCACACAAACCAGCCGTTCCATCCTTACTTCTCTTTCCCCTTTCTTTCTCGCACAAAGAACTTCAAAGAAGTTCCCCGAAAGCCAAATGCCTCCCGGATCTTGTTCTCCAGATATCTGATATAAGAAAAATGCATCAATTCCTTGTCATTGACAAACAACACAAAGCTTGGCGGCTTCACCGCCACCTGAGTGGCATAGTACAGTTTCAGCCGCTTCCCTTTATCCGAGGGAGGCTGCTGCATCGCCACCGCCTCCATGATGATCTCGTTCAAAACGCCGGTGGCCACTCTGAGATTCTGATTCTCAATGACCATATCGATCCGGTCATAGATCTGCTTTAACCTCTGCCCTGTCTGGGCGGAAATATACATGATCTCCGCATAGGGCACAAAGGAAAGTACACGCCGGATCTCCTGCTCATACTCCCGCATGGTCCGGTCGTTTTTCTCAATGGCGTCCCATTTATTGACCACGATCACGATGCCCTTTCCTCTCTCATGGGCGATTCCTGTGATCTTGGCGTCCTGTTCTGTGACCCCTTCTGTGGCATCGATCACCACCAGGACCACATCCGCCCGCTCTACCGCTGATACTGTGCGGATGATGCTGTAGCGCTCCAGCTCTTCTTTGATCTTACTCTTTCGGCGCAGGCCCGCTGTGTCGATAAAGACATACTCCCTGCCGTCGTGCACGACCTCCGTATCCACCGCGTCCCTTGTGGTTCCGGCCACCTCTGACACGATCACCCGCTGCTGTCCCAGCAGCTTATTGATGATCGAGGATTTCCCCACATTGGGTTTCCCCACGATAGCCACCCGGGGACGCTCATCTTCCCCTTCTCCTTCTTCCGCTTTCGGGAAATGAGCGATGACCGCATCCAGCATATCCCCCAGGCCGATCTTGCCGGAAGCCGAGATCGGCATAGGATCGCCGATCCCCAGATTATAGAATTCATATACATCCGCTATGAATTTCTGTATGCTGTCTACTTTATTGACCGTCAGGACCACCGGTTTCCCGGAGCGGCGCAGCATGTCCGCCACCTTGGAGTCCGCGTCCACCAATCCCTGGCGCACATCGGTGATGAAGATGATCACATCCGCCGTATCGATGGCGATCTGCGCCTGTTCTCGCATCTGGGAAAGGATGACATCCTTACTCTCCGGCTCGATCCCTCCCGTATCGATCAGGGTAAACTCCCGGTCCAGCCAGTTCACATCCGCGTAGATCCGGTCTCTTGTCACTCCTGGTGTATCTTTGACGATGGAGATCTTCTCCCCCGCCAGCGCGTTAAACAGCGTGGACTTCCCCACATTGGGCCGGCCCACGATAGCTACGATCGGTTTACTCATGTTTTCTCTCCTATTCTATGGAAGGCCCTTATCCAAGGACCGCGTCGATCAGATCCTGTCCGCTTGATTTTACAATATCTGCCCGCACTTGTAAAGCCTCTTCCACCTGAGACAGGGTGACATCGTCCAGAAATATCTCCTCCCCGCTGCGGAACATATTGCAGGGCAGCAAAAGCCTATCTCCCAGCGACCTATCCTTTAACTGGGCGATCAGATCCCCGCCGGTGATCAGGCCCGACACCGTGATCTTCTCCCCGAAGAACTCATTGCGGATGGGGTAGACATTGACCCGGACGCCCGGATATTTCTCCCGGAGCTGTCCCGTCAGCTTCCTGATGTAGGGACCGGCCAGTTCTCCCGTGGCGATGGAAACAAGCCTCTCCCTCTCATCTCCGGGAAGCTTTCGCAATCCTTCCGCAAACTCCTCCTCCAAAAGCCGCAGCATCCCCACTCCATTTTCCAGCTGGAGATAGCCGTCGTACCGTTCTTCCTCCGGCAGCTCCCTTCCGGCCAGCAGATACCACTCATCGCTTGCGTGGATGAAATGGACCCCCTGCTCCCGGAAAAATTTCTCCTGCCACCGGTGGATCGCCTCCAGAACTTTCTCTGCATCCGCCTCCGTGAATGTTTCCAGAGGATACAGTCCCTCCCGGTATTTGGTAAGCCCCGCCGGCACCACCGACACGCTCTCCAGCGCCGGAAGATAGCGGGACAGATCCCGGATGCTGCGCTCCAGTTCCTCCCCGTCATTGATCCCTCTGCACAACACAATCTGGCCATTCATGCGGATGCCGTGCTCATAAAGAGTATCCACCTTCTCCAACGCCTCCCCGGCGAACCGATTGTGGAGCATCTGACAGCGAAGGGCGGGGTTCGTGGTATGGAACGAAATATTGATGGGCTCCAGATGATATCGGACAATCCGATCAATGTCGTGGTCGCTCATATTGGTCAGTGTCACATAATTCCCCTGCAGAAAAGAAAGCCGGGAATCATCATCCTTAAAATACAGCGTATCCCGCATTCCTTTTGGCATTTGGTCGATAAAGCAGAAGATACACTGATTCCTGCAGGAACGGTATTCATCCATCAGTCCCTGCTCGAACTCCAGTCCCAGATCTTCCTCATAATCCTTCTCGATCTCCAGTTCCCATGTTTCCCCGTCCTCCTTTTCCACCAGAAGGGTCAGGAACTCATCATTGACACAGTAGTGGTAGTCAAACACATCCTCGATCTCCTGCCCGTTGATCGTAAGCAGCCGGTCTCCGGGCAGAAGTTCCAGTTCCTCCGCGATGCTGCCTTTCTTTACCTCTCTGATCTTATGTCCATGCTTCATACAACAAGATTTCCTTTCTCCATTACGCTCCCATTATAACGTACCCTCCAAAAATAGTCTATGTAAATCATTGACCTTACAGAGGAAATAATGATATAAATAGAAGTATAGATCATATCGTTTAGGAGATTGCCATGTCGAATATAAAACTCATAGAAGAGGCGCTCCCGGTAGCTCCTCTCAAGATTGCCGCTTTGGAAAGCTGTCGGGAATTAGGGAAAAAGGTAAATGACTACATTGTCGGATTTCGCGGGGATACCGTAAGGGATCCCCTGGAATCTCCTCTTTTCTACAATTACCAGCTGGACAACTATCTGCTGAAATTTCACTGCCCCCGATTCGGGACCGGCGAGGCCAAAGGTGTTCTGGAGGAATCCATCCGTGGCAAGGATCTATTCATCATGGTGGACGTCTGCAACTACAGTCTTACCTATACCGTCAATGGGCATCTGAACCATATGTCCCCGGATGATCACTATCAGGACCTGAAAAGGGTCATTTCCGCCGCCAACGGCAAGGCCCATCGTCTCAATGTGATCATGCCGTTTCTGTACGAAAGCCGTCAGCACAAGCGGACCAAGCGGGAATCTCTAGACTGCGCCCTGGCCCTTCAGGAATTGGTGGACATGGGCGTCAGCAACATCATCACCTTTGACGCCCACGACCCAAGGGTGCAGAATTCAATCCCGCTCCACGGCTTCGACAACTTCAACCCGCCCTATCAGTTTATCAAAGCGTTGCTGCGGGCGGAGCCGGATCTTCCTGTTGACAAGGAGCATCTGATGATCGTAAGCCCGGACGAGGGGGCCATGCACCGGGCTGTCTATTTCTCCAATGTCCTGGGCGTCAATATGGGAATGTTCTATAAGCGGCGGGATTACTCTACCATCGTAGGCGGAAGGAATCCCATTGTGGCCCACGAATTCCTGGGGGAAGACATCAAGGGGAAATATGTGATCGTAGTAGACGACATGATCTCCTCCGGGGAGAGTATGCTGGATGTGGCCAGACAGATGAAAGACCGGGGCGCCAGCCGGGTGTTCGTATGTACCACGTTCGGACTTTTCACCAATGGCTTTGATAAATTCGACGAATACTATGAGAAAGGCTACATTGACCGGGTCATCACCACCAATCTGACCTATCTTCCTCCCGCCACCCAGGAGAAGCCTTATTTTGTGGTGGCGGATATGAGCAAGTTTATCGCTCTGATCATCGACTCTTTCAATCATGACATCACCATGAGCCATGTATTGAATCCGACGGACAAGATCCACGCGCTGCTGGAGAAGCGCAGGTCTATTTCTCCATAAAAAGACAAGACACAACAGCGGACCGCTCTGAGATCACAGAAAGCGGTCCGCTGTTTTTCTCTTCTGCTGAACTTAAAAATCTGTATACTTCTGCCCATTCTCCAAAGGCACATTCTTATAAGCCGCCAGCTCAGAAACCGTCACAAGCTGGTATCCTTCTTCCAAAAGTTTTGGAATCAGTTCGATGGCCGCATCCACTGTTTCTGTATGGATATCATGCATCAGGATGATATCTCCGTCTTTCACATTGTTCATGACCATATCCACCGTCGCCTTGGCGTTCCTGGTCTTCCAGTCCAGCGTATCAATATTCCACAAGATCAGAGGCATCCCAGCGTTCTCCTTTAAGGTGGAACTGATGGCCCCATAGGGCGGACGCATGACAGTCGCCCCTTCTCCGATGATCTCCTTAATCTTAAGGTTTGTATCCTCGATCTGTTTCTTCACTCCATTGGCGTCCAGCTTCGCCAGATTCGCGTGGTCATAGGAGTGATTCCCCAGTTCACAGCCGATCTCCTTCATCAGCTTGACCGCGTCCGCGTGAGAAACGGCCTTCTGTCCCAGCATAAAGAAGGTGGCTCTGGCCCCATATTGCCGCAAATGCTCCAGCAGCTCCACCGTCCGGTCTCCCGGCCCGTCGTCAAAGGTCAGGGCGACCATGGGACGGCTGGGATCTACTGTGCTCTCCTCCTTGGAGAGCAGCTTTCCGTCATCTCCAAATTTGCAAAGCATGGTACCCAGATACAGGGTTCCTGTGGCCATCCTCCCATCCGGATGGAAATAATATGTACTGCCTTCCAGCTCCTGCCATCCGGTGACGGCCGCTCCATCTTCTCCCAGATAATAGGTGGCGCCCTCCTTCTCCTTCCATCCCGTCTGCATAACACCGTCTTCGTCAAAATCATACAGCCGGCCGCCGATGGTCTGCCAGGAGGTCGCTTTCTCTCCCTCTTCCCCAAAATAATAGGTATTTCCCATAGACACTACGAAATCATTTGTCACATAGGTTCCGTCGTATTTTTTGAATTTATTTCCGTCCCACTCACCTACCGGATTCTTCACCTGAAAGGTTCCGTCCTGTGTCTGGATCTGCACCAGTCCGATCCAGTCTTTCTCCAGCTTCTGGGTGATCTCATCATTCAGCACGATCTCTGCCGGATATTCTCCCTCTATATTTGGGTCTGCCTGGCAAACGATGGTATATCCCTCACCCTTCCGGAACCGCTCCAGAAGATCCTGGACGGTACCTCCATCCTTGTCCAGCTTCTGATCTTCATCTCCCTGGACCGCCGCCTCTGCCGTAAGAGCTGGCATCTCCTCCCCCTGGAGGATCGCTGTGTCCTTTACGGAAATCCTGATCACCGCCCCCGGCGAGGATGCGGAAGCCGTCCTCAGCAAAAACGGCATAGAGCAACACAACAAAAGAAGAGCAAAAACCTTTGCCAGCGTTCTCACTCTCCCTTGTCTCCTTCTGTTTCTGATCCCTTGTCTTCTCCCCTGTTCCATCTGTAGTATTCTCCCCTGTCTTATGATAAAACCAGTATAGCTTTTTTCGACAGATTTCGCAAGAAAGGTTCCATTTAGATTTTATTAAGTTTTATTACTATTTATTAAGATTTAATGAATCACACGGACCCGCAGCACTTCTCCCACCTTCCGCAGATCATCCGCCACATTTTCCGGCACATGATCATCAATGTCGATCATGGTGTAAGCGTATTCTCCTTTGCTCTTGTTGGTCAGATCCGCGATGTTCATATTATCCCGGGCAAGAATCTTGGTAAACTGGCCGATCATATTGGGCACATTGTGGTGCAGCAGTACGATTCGGGTCGTGTTGGCCTGTCTGCCCATCTCACAGTTGGGATAGTTCACCGAATTCTTGATATTTCCGTTCTCCAGATAATCCCTGAGCTGGGCCACCGCCATCTTGGCGCAGTTGTCCTCCGACTCCTCGGTGGAAGCCCCCAGATGAGGGATCACGATGGCTCCCTTCACTCCGGCGATCACCGGTGTCGGGAAGTCCGTCACATAGTGCTTGACCTGGCCGGATACCAGAGCATCGATCACCGCCTCCTCGTCCACCAGCACATCCCTTGCGAAGTTTAAAAGGACCACCCCCTTCTTCATCAGGCTGATGGCGTCCTGGTCAATCATTCCTCTGGTGTCCTCCGCAGCCGGCACATGGACAGTGATATAGTCACACTCCTTATACAGTTCATCCACCGTGGAGGCATGGCGGATATTCCGGGACAGGTTCCAGGCAGATTTTACAGAGATATAAGGGTCATAGCCATAGACTTCCATCCCCAGATGGATCGCCGCGTTGGCCACCAGAACGCCGATGGCTCCAAGGCCGATGACTCCCAGTTTCTTCCCGTCCAGTTCACATCCGGCGAACTGTTTCTTGGCCTTCTCCGCATCCTTGGCGATATTTCCGTCTTCTTCATTCTCTTCCACCCAGTTGATGCCGCCGATGATATCCCGGGAAGCCAGGAGCATCCCCGCGATCACCAGTTCCTTGACGCCATTGGCGTTGGCTCCCGGCGTATTAAACACAACAATCCCTTTCTCTGTGCAGCGATCCAGTGGGATGTTGTTGACGCCGGCCCCTGCTCTCGCGATGGCTTTCAGTTCCGGCCCAAACTCCATCTCGTGCAGAGAAGCGCTGCGCACGAGGATTGCATCCGCGTTATCCGGCGTGCTCACCGGAACGTATTCTTCTGTAAATTCTTCCAATCCTACGTCAGAGATCGGATTCATGCAGTGATAATCAAACATGGCTATACGTTCTCCTCTTCAAATTTTTTCATAAATGCTGTCAGCGCTTCTACGCCCTCTATGGGCATCGCGTTGTATATGCTGGCCCGCATCCCTCCCACGGTACGATGGCCTTTCAGGTTCACAAGCCCTGACGCGGCTGCTTCTTTTACAAATTTCGCGTCCAGCTCCTCGTTTCCCGTGACAAAAGGCACGTTCATCAGGGACCGGTCTTTCGGCGCGACCGTCCCCTTGAACAGCCGGCTCTGATCCAGGTGATCATAGAGAATCTTCGCCTTTTTCTCGTTATACTCTTTCATGGCAGACAGGCCGCCTCGTTTCTTCAGCCACTGGAAGACTTTGCCGCAGATGTAGATCCCGTAAGTATTGGGCGTATTATATAAGGAACCCGCATCCGCGTGGGTCTTGTATTTCATCATCGTGGGCGTTCCCGGCAGGACTTCATCCGTGATCAGATCCTCCCGGATGATCACGATCACCACGCCTGCGGGTCCGATATTTTTCTGCACTCCTCCATAGACAATCCCATATCGGGTCACATCTAAGGGTTCCGAGAGGAAACAGGAAGACACATCCGCCACCAGAAGTTTCCCCTTGGTATCAGGGAGTTCCTTGAACTTGGTCCCGTAGATGGTGTTATTCTCACAGATATATACGTAATCCACATCTGGCGAGATATCCAGATCGGAGCAGTCCGGAATATAAGAAAAAGTCTGATCCTCGGAAGAAGCCACTACCCTTGCGTCTCCATACCGCTTCGCTTCGGCGTAAGCCTTCTTGGACCACTGTCCCGTCAGGATGAAATCCGCCTTCCGGTTCTTCATCAGGTTCATGGGGATCATGGCGAACTGCAGGGAAGCGCCTCCCTGCAGGAACAATACTTTGTAATTCTCCGGAATCCCCGCCAATTCCCGGAGATCAGCCTCCGCCTGATCGATGATCTCATGGAAGGAATGGGAGCGGTGACTCATCTCCATCACGGACATGCCAGTTCCCTTGTAGTCCAGCATCTCTTCGGATGCTTCCCGCAGCACTTCCTCCGGCAGTACTGCCGGTCCCGCTGAAAAATTATACACTCTGCTCATTTCTCATTCCTCCACTTCTTTTCTGCTTATTTTTTCTGTTCCAAATCTTTGCCGTCAAAAGCTTCGCTGATAGCCGCCCCCGGCGCCACCATAGGCCAGACCTTATCATCGCAGTCGATCTGACAGTCGATCACGATGGGGCGTCCCAGGGTCAGCGCTCTGGCAAATGCCTCTTGAAACTCCTCCCTGGTCGTGACGCGCACACCTTCTGCTCCCAGCGCTTCTGCCAGTTTCACAAAATCCACCTGATCGTTCAGCACGGTGGCGGAATACCGTTTCCCATAGAACAGATCCTGCCACTGGCGCACCATGCCCAGCACGTGGTTGTTGATCACCACCTGGATCACCGGGATATTGTATCTGGCCGCAGTGGCGATCTCGTTCATATTCATGCGGAAACATCCGTCCCCCGCGATGTTGACCACCGTCTTTTCCGGCCTTCCTATTTTCGCCCCGATAGATGCTCCCAGCCCATATCCCATCGTACCCAGGCCGCCGGAGGTGATCAGAGTCCTGGGCTTGGTAAAGCGGTAGAACTGGGCGGCCCACATCTGATGCTGCCCCACCTCTGTCACCACCAGAGCGTCCCCTTTCGTCTGCCGGTAGATCTCCTCCACCACATAGGGCCCGGTCAGATGATCCTGAGGATATACCAGGGGATATCTCTCTTTGTACTCCATGATCTTCTGGAGCCATTCTGAGTGATCCTGTTGCTCCAGGCGCTGGTTTAAGGTCTCAAGGATCACTTTGATGTCCCCCACCACGCCTTCGGTGATCAGTACATTTTTATTCATTTCTGCCGCATCGATGTCAAATTGCAGAATTTTTGCGTTTTTGGCGAATTTCTTCGCGTTGCCGGTGACACGGTCGCTGAATCTGGCTCCGATGACGATCAGAAGATCACATTCACTGACTCCATAGTTGGAAGTCTTCGTCCCGTGCATTCCCAGCATCCCCGTATAAAGCGGATCCGTCCCCGGAAACGCGCCTTTCCCCATCAGGGTGTCTGTTACCGGCGCATCCACCTTCCTCACAAATTCACAGAGCGCTTCACTGGCCCCGGACAGAACGGCGCCTCCTCCCACGAAAATATAAGGTTTCTTGGACTTCTGGATCAGCGCTGCCGCTGTCTGCAGGTCTTCCTCGCAAAGATCTCTGGAAGGTTCCACGGACTGAGCCGGCTTTGGCTCATACTCGGCCTGGTTTGCGGTCACATCCTTGGGAATGTCGATCAGAACGGGTGCCGGACGTCCGGATCTGGCGATCACGAATGCCTTCCGTATCGTATCTGCCAGGTCTTTCACATCCTTGACGATAAAATTATGCTTGGTGATCGGCATGGTGATCCCCGCGATATCGATTTCCTGAAAACTGTCTTTTCCAAGCAGAGAGACCCCTACATTACAGGTGATAGCCACGATCGGGATGGAATCCATATAAGCGGTGGCAATCCCGGTCACCAGATTGGTCGCCCCGGGGCCGCTGGTGGCGAAACATACCCCCACCTTGCCGGTGGCCCTGGCGTATCCGTCTGCCGCGTGGGCCGCCCCCTGTTCGTGGGAGGTCAGGATATGGCGGATCTCATCGCTGTGCTTATATAACTCATCATATACATTTAAGATCGCCCCGCCCGGATAGCCAAAGACGGTATCCACGCCCTGCTCTTTCAAACACTCAATTACGATTTCTGCTCCTGTCAACTGCATATCTGATCTCTCCTTTATTCTGCCTTTGGTACCTCCAGGATCGCTCCCCGGTTGCCGGAAGTTACCATGGACGCGTATCTTGCCAGATAGCCTGTAGTCACTTCCGGCTGTCTCGGCTTCCACGCTTTCCTTCTCCGATCCAGGTCTTCTTCTGGCACATCCAGTTCAAGCTTCAGACCCGGAATATCAATCCTGATGATATCTCCTTCTTCCACCAGGGCGATGGGGCCTCCTATCGCCGCTTCCGGGGAAACATGACCGATGGAAGCGCCCCTGGAAGCGCCGCTGAATCGTCCGTCTGTGATCAAGGCCACGCTGGAGCCAAGTCCCATCCCGGCAATAGCGGAAGTGGGGTTGAGCATCTCCGGCATTCCCGGGCCGCCTTTGGGTCCCACATAGCGGATGACCACCACATCTCCTTCTTTGATCTTGCCGCCTTTGATGGCCTCAATGGCGTCTTCCTCACAGTCAAAGACTCTGGCCGGTCCCTCATGTACCAGCATCTCCGATACCACGGCCGAGCGTTTGACCACGCTTCCGTCCGGCGCCAGATTGCCTTTTAAGACAGCCAGACCGCCCGTTTCACTGTAGGGATGATCGATAGGACGGATGACCTCCGGGTTCTTGTTTACCGCTCCCGCGATATTTTCTCCCACCGTCTTGCCGGTCACCGTCATGCAGTTTGTATACAGCAGTCCCTTTTTGTTCAGCTCCGCCATCACCGCATACACGCCGCCGGCCTCATTCAGGTCCTCGATATAGGTCGGCCCTGCTGGCGCCAGATGACAGAGATTCGGGGTCTTTTCACTGATCCCGTTGGCAAAATCTATCTCAAAATCCATACCCACCTCATGGGCGATGGCTGGTAGATGCAGCATACTGTTGGTGGAACAGCCCAGAGCCATATCCACGGTCAGGGCATTTAAGATTGCTTCCTTCGTCATGATATCTCTGGGACGGATGTTCTGTTCCCACAGCTTCATGACCTGCATCCCCGCTTGCTTCGCCAGACGGATCCTCGCGGAGTAGACCGCCGGGATCGTTCCATTTCCCTGAAGTCCCATACCCAGCACTTCCGTCAGACAGTTCATACTGTTGGCGGTGTACATTCCGGAACAAGATCCACAGGTGGGACAGGTTTTATTCTCAAACTCACACAAATCTTCATCGGTGATAAGCCCGGCCGCGTTGGCGCCTACCGCCTCAAACATACTGGACAGACTGGTCTTCTTCCCCTTCACATGGCCGGCCAGCATAGGACCGCCGCTGACGAAGATCGTCGGCACATTGATCCGGGCCGCCGCCATCAGAAGTCCCGGCACATTCTTGTCACAGTTAGGAACCATCACCAATGCGTCAAACTGATGAGCCATCGCCATCGCTTCCGTAGAATCCGCGATCAGATCTCTGGTCACCAGAGAATATTTCATACCGATATGTCCCATGGCGATCCCGTCACAGACCGCGATCGCTGGGAAAACGATGGGGGTGCCGCCTGCCATAGCAACTCCCTGCTTGACCGCCTCCACGATCTTATCCAGGTTCATATGCCCCGGGACGATCTCGTTGTAAGAGCTGACGATGCCCACCAGCGGCCGGTCCATCTCCTCCTGTGTAAGCCCCAGCGCGTTGAATAACGAGCGGTGGGGCGCCTGCTGTTTCCCTTTCGTCACTGTATCGCTTCTCATAGTAGTTCCTCCTTTATATAAAGCTGGCGATCCGGTCGCCCATCTCTTTTGTTCCAATCTGCTTCTTTCCCTCGGACATGATATCGATGGTCCGATAGCCTTCCTTTAATGCCTGAATGACCGCCTTCTCGATAGCGTCCGCCTCCTGGTCTAAGTCGAAGCTGAACCGCAGCATCATGGCCGCCGACAGGATCGTCGCGATCGGATTGGCGATCCCTTTGCCGGCGATATCCGGCGCGGAGCCTCCGCTTGGTTCATACAGGCCGAATTTGGTCTCGTTTAAGCTGGCGCTTGAGAGCATCCCGATGGAGCCTGTGACCATACTTGCCTCGTCAGACAAAATATCGCCAAACATATTTTCCGTCAGGATCACATCAAATTGCCTGGGGGCCTTGACCAGCTGCATAGCGCAATTGTCCACCAGCATATGTTCCAATGTTACTTCTGGGTAATCCGCCGCCACTTCTTCCACGACCTTACGCCAAAGCCTGGAGGAATCCAGCACATTCGCCTTGTCTACGCTGGTCAATTTCTTCCTCCGCTTCCGGGCGATGTCAAAGCCTCTCTTCGCGATCCGGCGGATCTCCTCTTCATTATATGTCAAAGTATCGTAAGCGGTCACTACGCCGTCTTTTTCCACTGTACCCCGCTCTCCGAAATACAATCCTCCCGTCAGTTCCCGCATGATCATCATGTCGAAGCCGCCTTCTGTGATCTCTTCTTTCAGCGGGCAGGCTCCTTTTAATTCTTCATACAGAATAGCGGGCCGTAAGTTGGCGAACAGATTCAGTTCCTTGCGGATCTTCAGAAGGCCCGCCTCCGGCCTTTTGGATGGATCCAGCTGATACCAGGGAGAAGTCCTGGCATCTCCGCCGATGGATCCCATCAGTATGGCATCACAAGCTTTGGCCTGACGGATCGTCTCATCCGTCAAAGGGATCCCGTGTACGTCGATGGAAGCTCCCCCCATCAAAAGCTGTGTATAATCACAGGTATGACCGTATATTTCGGCCACCTGATCCAAGACCTTCATGGCCTCTGTCACGATCTCCGGGCCGATCCCGTCCCCCTTGATCACTCCGATATTCAAGTTCATAGTCCTCTTCCTTCCTTTTCCCCACCTGTTCAGAGAGTTTCGCTCTTTTCAGACAAAAATCTATAAATTTTATGATATCCTATTTTTTTATAGGTTTCAAGACTTTAATCTACTAAAATATTTCCTGAAACTCGGCGGTTTTTGTCTATTTTTTCAGATTTCCAGGGCCAAATCCCAGAGGCAGGAGTTCCCCCAGGGTATGGATTTCCCAGTTCTCCATACTGTCCGCCAGAATGATCTGAAACGTTTCCGGATCGCAGAATTCCATCAATACCTGCCGGCAGACGCCACAGGGCGGGCACAGGCCATGGCGCCCTTCTTCGTCCTCATTGACAATACAGATCGCCGCGTAATCCCTCTCCCCCTCACTCACAGCCTTGAACACCGCAGTCCGCTCCGCGCAGTTTCCCGGGCTGTAGGCCGCGTTCTCCACATTACAGCCAGTAAAAATTCTGCCGCTCTTTGTCAAAAGAGCGGCCCCTACCTTGAAATGAGAATACGGCGCGTAGGCATGATCCAGCCCGTCGAACGCGTGCTGGATCAAAGTCTCCGCCAAAATTGCCCCGGCAATGTCTTTTCGTTCTTCCATTCCATCATTTCCTCCCTAACAATATCCGCTGCCTTTACGATAGCTCCAGCGCGATCTCCATCATCTGGGTAAAGCTGGTCTCCCGATCCCTGGCGCTTAAATTCTGTTCCTTGAACAGATGATCTGAGATCGTCAGGATACATAGTGCTTTCCTTCCGGCCCTGGCCGCGTTCATATACAAGGCGGCCGCTTCCATCTCCACTGCCAGGACACCCATTCTCCGCCATTTCTCATTGACACTGTCATCATCGTTATAGAAAATGTCTGAGGAGAGGATATTTCCCACTTTCACAGGAATCTCTTTTCTCTCCGCCGCTTCCACCGCTCTTTTCAAGAGACCATAATCCGCGATGGGGGCAAATATGCCCGGCAGACGATACTGGCTGGCATAGTCCGAATTGGTACAGGCTCCCATGCCGATCACAATATCCCTTGCGTTCAGATCGTCCTGTAGCGCCCCTGCGGAACCAATACGGATAATCGCCTCCACATCGTAGAAATGATACAGCTCATAGCTATAGATCCCGATGGAAGGCATCCCCATCCCGCCTCCCATGACGGAAATCTTTCTCCCCTGATAGGTGCCGGTGTAGCCCAGCATATTCCTCACCGTATTAAAGCATCTGGCTCCTTCCAGGTAATGATCCGCGATATATTTGGCCCGCAGAGGATCTCCCGGCATCAGGACCGTGCCGGCGATCTCTCCTTTTCCCGCTTCATTGTGTGGTGTACTCATAACTATTCTCTCCTTTCACTGATTCTTCTCCCGGTCCTGGCGGATCAGGGAACGGATGGCCTCGATCGCTGTCTGGATAGGCGCCTCCGTATCATGGACGATAGGATTGGGAAGCCCCTCTTTGGCCCGCTCCTGGTTTGCCATAGTAAGGAGCACCGTCCCCACCCGGGCCTTGAGCCAGTTTCCCACTACAAAAAGGGCCGCCGACTCCATTTCTGATGCCAGACATCCACATTTCACCCAGGCATCCCATTTATTCAGAAGTTCATAGCCTACCGGTTTCGTCTCCGGAGAATGCTGCCCATAGAAAGAATCCTTGCACTGGACCACTCCCACATGATACTCCTGCCCCAGCTTCTTCGCCGCCTGGATGAGCGCCTGGGTCACTTCTACATCTGCCACTGCCGGAAATTCAATGGGCGCGTATTCTCTGCTTGTCCCTTCCATCCGGATGGCTCCGGAAGCGATCACCACGTCTCCGCTTTTTACTTCCAGTGCCATCCCCCCGCTGGTCCCTACTCGGATAAATGTGTCCGCTCCAACTCTGGACAGTTCTTCCATGGCAATGGCGGCGGAGGGGCCTCCGATGCCAGTGGATGTCACACTCACCTTCTCCCCCTCCAGATATCCCGTGTAGGTCACATATTCCCGGCTGTCCGCGATCAGTCTGGGATTTTCAAAGTGTGCCGCGATCTTCTCGCAACGCTTGGGGTCGCCGGGCAGGATCACATATCTTCCCACTTCTCCTTTCGCCACCTGGATATGATACTGTCTGTCTTTATCCTCTGAATAGTTGATCATCCCTTTCGCCTCCTTGTACTGAAGATTACCTTTATCATACCATTCTGGCGGCGGATGTACCAGTGATTCTTTTTTGCTCACAGTTGCTCACAGTACACATTTCTTGCTGATCACCCGGCAATGGCTGTAAATCCTGCGCACAAGGCCACCCCCAGAGCTGCCGGGAGCAGGACCGCGGCCGCTGTCCATCTCCAGCTTCCGGTCTCCCTGCGGATGGTCAGACAGGTGGTCGCGCAGGGCCAGTGCAGCAGGGAAAACAAAAGCGTACTGACTGCTGTTGTCCAGGTCCATCCGTTCTGGATCAGAATCTGCCGCACTTCTCCCAGGTTTCCGATCTCTGTCAGATTCCCCTGGGAAAGGTATCCCATCAGAATGATGGGAAGCACGATCTCATTGGCGGGCAGTCCCAGGAGAAACGCCAGCAGAATCATTCCGTCCAGACCCATCACCTTCCCCACAGGGTCCAGAAACGCGGCGCACCGATCCAGGAATGAAACCTCCCCCACGCTTATGTTTGCCATCCCCCAGATCAGAAGCCCCGCCGGAGCGGCGGTCAGCACCGCTCTTCCCAGTACAAAGACCGTCCGGTCCAGAACCGATCGGAGCACCACCTTTCCCACCTGTGGCCTCCGATAAGGCGGGAGTTCCAGCACAAAAGAAGAGGGCATTCCTTTTAGGATGGTGGCGGAAAGGCCGGCAGAGGCCAGGAAGGTCATCAGGATCCCCAGCATGATCACCAGCGCCAGGAGCGCGGCTGACCCCAGCGTTTTCCCAGGCCCCTTTCCATTTCCCACAAGAAACATGGAAATGACCGCCGCCATCATAGAAAATCTTCCATTACAAGGGACAAAACTGTTCGTCAACACCGCGATCATCCGCTCTCTTGGGGAATCGATGATCCTGCAGCCCATCACACCTACGGCGTTGCAGCCAAGCCCCATACACATGGTCAGCGCCTGCTTCCCACAGGAGCGGCATTTACAGAAACACCGGTCCAGATTAAAAGCGGCTCTCGGCAGATAGCCCAGATCCTCCAGCAGCGTAAAGAGCGGGAAGAAAACAGCCATAGGCGGAAGCATGACAGAAACCACCCAGGCGGTCACCCGATATACGCCATAGATCAGTGGTTCATAGACCATCTCTGGAATCCCGGCCGCAAGCGCGCCTTCCACCAGCTTTCCTTCCAGCCAGGACAACCCGGAAGAGAGCAGTTCTGACGGATAATTGGCGCCGCAGATAGTCAGCCAGAAAATCACAAACAATCCTGCGGCCATCAGGGGCAGTCCCGTCCATTTTCCCGTGAAGATGCCGTCCAGCCTCCGGTCTGCCCGGTCGTGATCTTCTGTCTGACAGGAAACCACTTTCCCGGCAAGAGCTTCCGCCTGTTTCACCCAGCTTTCGGCAATCTCCCGCCGTACATTCTGATCCGGCCCGCCTTCTTTGATCTGATCTCGAGTCCGTTCCAGTATGTTCTGGATTCTTTCCTCCTCCAGTAGAGGATATGCCTCTTCCAGAAGATGGGTCAGCTTCTCGTCTCCCTCCAGGAGCCGCAGGGCAAGCCATCTTGCCCGTCTTGCTCCCACTCCTTCCTCCCGGATCGCGGTCTCTAAGGGCTTTACTTTCTCTTCCAGCCATTTTGGATAAGCAGCTGCTGCCGGTTCCGGCTTCTTCTCAAACATCCGCTCCAGCGCCTGATAGACCTCTCTTATGCCGGTTTTCTCCCTGGCGGCTATCCCCACCACTGGGATCTTCAGATACTCCTCCAGCTTTTTCAGATCTGTATGGATTCCCTTCTTCGCCGCCTCGTCCTGGAGATTTACACATAAGACCACCCGGTCTGTAGTCTCCAGGATCGAGAGCGCCAGAACCAGATTCCGCTCCAGGCACACGCCGTCACAGATCACCAGAACCCCGTCATACGCTCTGAAATACAGATAATCTCTGGCCGCCTCCTCTTCTTTGGAGCAGTAGGACAGAGAATAGCATCCGGGCAGATCGATCCATTCGTAGTCCCTCCCTCCATATGTACTATATCCTCTGGCGTATTCTACCGTCTTCCCCGCCCAGTTTCCGGTATGCTGCCTGCTGCCTGTCAGAGCGTTAAAAAGGGTGCTCTTCCCCACATTCGGGTTTCCGGCCAGGGCGATCCTTCTTCCCGCTTTCTTTTTATCTGCTCTTGGTTCCGCCCTGTGTTCCCTCCCCGTCTCGGTCACTCTGACTTTCACTGTCTCCGCCTCAGTCTGCCGGAGCGCGAATACCGCTCCACGTATCCGATAGGCGCGAGGGTCTCCCAGGGGGCTCACCGCCACACATTCCACCAGGGTCCCTTCGATCAGCCCAAGTTCCCTCAACCGCCGGCCTTTGTCCTGCTCTGTCTCTATAGATTCCACTGCCGCCTTGTCTCCCGGTCTCAGATCTGCCATGCTCGGTTTCTCCATGCTCCCATTCCTTTCCCGCTCTTGGAGTGCCTTATGATAGCATATGCGGGGCGAAGGGTTCGGTGAAAGCTTTTGGAAAAGGGGCTGCGCTTTCCTGCGCAGCCCCTGTCAGAAGCCTAGTATATCTCTTGCGTTTTCCACCCTCTGCCTGGACGGCGGCTCGATCCCCTCCAAAGGATACGCAAGCCCCAGCTCCTTCCATTTGTAGACGCCCAGGGTATGGTAGGGAAGGACTTCGATCTTCTCCACATTGTCCAAGGTGTCCAGGAACGCCTTGAGTCTTTCCAGATACACATCCTCGTCGTTTCTCTCCGGCACCAGCACATGGCGGATCCACACCGGTTTCCCGATCTCTGAAAGATACCTCGCCAGGTCCAGGATATTTTGATTGTTGCGCCCCGTCAGCCGCCGGTGCTGTTCCTCGTCTATGTGCTTGATATCCAGAAGGATCAGATCCGTCGCCTCCATCAATTTCTGAAAAGTCTCAAAGAAGGGATCTTCCCTGACAAATGGACTGCCGCTGGTATCCAGGACAGTATGGATCTTCTCTTCCTTCGCCTTTTGAAATAATTCTGTCAGAAAATCAATCTGCAGAAGCGGTTCACCCCCGCTGACGGTGATCCCTCCGTCCGCTCCCCAGTAAGACTGGTACCGAAGAGCCTTCCGGATCAGTTCCTCCGCCGTATACTTGGTTCCCGACTCCATCTTCCAGGTGTCCGGATTGTGGCAGAACTGGCAGCGCATAGGACAGCCGGCGAAAAAGATCACATACCGGACGCCCGGACCATCCACTGAGCCAAAACTCTCCAACGAATGAATGTATCCTTCCATCCCGTCTCCAACTCCCTTTCTCCTATATGATCTTTCCCTATGATACCATGGTTGTATCTCCTTTTACAGTCCCACTTTCATGGATGATTCTTCCCGCTGCTTTTCACGGGCGGCTCTGCCTGCGTTCCGTCACATCCTGTCATGGCAGGTTCTGGATATCACATCCATCTGCTGCTCTCTGGTCAGATCGATGAATTTTACCGCATAGCCAGATACACGGACGGTAAAATTGGCGTACTCCGGTTTCTCCGGGTGTTCCATCGCATCTTTTAGTTTCTCCGTTCCAAATACATTGACATTTAGATGGTGAGCCCCCTGATCAAAATACCCGTCCAGGATCCGGACCAGATGATCTTTCTGCTCTTCTTCACTGTGCCCCAGGGCCCCGGGGCTGATCGTCTGCGTATTGGAGATTCCGTCCAGCGCCAGTTCGTAAGGCAGCTTGGCCACCGAGTTCAGCGATGCCAGCAGACCGCTTTTTTCCGCCCCATAAGAGGGATTGGCTCCGGGTGCCAGCGGTTCGCCTGCTTTTCTTCCATCTGGCAGGGATCCTGTTGCTTTGCCGTAGACCACATTGGAGGTGATCGTCAAAATAGACGTAGTCGGTTCGGAATTTCGGTAGGTATGGCATTTTTTCAGCTTATGCATAAAGGTTTTCAGAAGCCACACCGCAATATCATCGGCTCTGTCATCATCATTTCCATATCTTGGGAAATCTCCCTCTGTCTGGAAATCCACCGCGATCCCGTCCCCATCCCGGATCACCTTCACCCTTGCGTACTTGATGGCGCTCAGAGAATCCACCACATGGGAGAACCCAGCGATGCCAGTGGCAAAGGTCCGGCGCACATCTGTATCGATCAGCGCCATCTCCACCGCCTCATAATTATATTTATCATGCATATAGTGGATCATGTTCAGAGTATCCACATAGAGTTTGGACAGCCATTCCATCATAGCATCATAGCGTTCCATCACTTCGTCATAATCCAGGTACTCCGAAATGATCGGGCGAAAGGCAGGACCTACCTGCTCTTTTGTCTTCACATCGATGCCTCCGTTGATCGCGTACAACAGGCATTTCGCCAGATTTGCCCTGGCTCCGAAGAACTGCATCTCTTTCCCCGTCTGAGTGGCGGATACACAGCAGCAGATCGAGTAATCATCGCCCCATACCGGACGCATCACCTCATCATTTTCATACTGGATTGAACTGGTCGTCACCGAGATCAACGCCGCGTATTTCTTGAAATGCTCCGGCAGCCTGGAGGAATATAGGA
>DXGF01000131.1 GCA_019114065.1 Candidatus Dorea gallistercoris | reverse complement strand
GTTCCATGCGCTGGGAAATTATTTCTGGGACTACGGCTATGCAGACTATATGACGATCCTGGAGTGTGTTTTTCTGGGATGTTTTGTCATAAACGATATATATGTCCACAAGAAACAGATTGTTGAATTTTTTACGAAACCCACAGATTATGTATGAACCTTATCAAAGATAACAGGAGTTGATCGGAGATGGCTCTATATGCGCTGGGCGACCTGCATCTGAGCTTCCAGTCGGACAAATCCATGGATGTGTTCGGCGGAGTATGGAAGCATCATGAGCGTAAGATCGAGAAACATGTAAAACGGCTGGTTAAGCCGGAGGACACGCTTGTGCTCACCGGCGACCATTCCTGGGGGAGGCGGCTGGCCGAATGCCGGGAAGATCTGGCTTTCATCGAGAGACTTCCCGGGCGGAAGATCCTGCTTAGGGGGAACCATGACATGTTTTGGGACGCAAAGAAAACAGCCCGCCTGAATGAAGAATATGAAGGAAGACTCTTCTTTTTACAGAATAACTTTGGCACATACCGGGATTACGCGCTGGTGGGGACCAAGGGATATACCTTTGAGGGCCCCTTCTATCTGGATCCATGGGGCAGGGTGGCCGGGTGGGATGAAGAGCGGGAAGCGCAGGCAGAGAAACTGGTTGCCAGGGAGATGGCGCGGCTTCGTGAGTCTTTTCGTCTGGCCCGGGAAGCGGGATATCGAAAGTTTCTGATGTTTCTCCACTATCCGCCCACCAATATCCTGGAAGAAACGTCACCCTTTACCGAGATCGCAGAGGAATATCAGGTTACAGCCGTGGTATATTCTCACTGTCATGGAGAACGCCGTTTTGGAGACAGCATCCGCGGGACTTTCCATGGGATTGAGTATCTTCTGGTCTCCGGGGACTATCTGGACTTCCGTCCGGCGCTTGTCCTCCCTTAAGAGACGGCCCCGGCAGAGGCCCGGCGAATGTGTCAAAGCGGATCATAAATAAGAAGAAAGGAACGTGCGTGTGATGTGGCGTAAGAAGCTTACCTATTGGATGATATTGTTCAACCCGGGTTTTCTTGGGCTCTATGGGCTGGGCCTCCGATACCTCTATCTGCTGTGCCAGTATGGAGGACTTCGGCGGTTTCTGCCCTGGATCCTCGGCTGCGGATTCCTGGGGATCGTATGGATCATCTTCTGGACTATTTTCTATTTCTATCAGAGAAGAAAGAGCCGGGAAGGGTCAGAAGAGCCTGGCAGATCTTCTTCTGCCAGGAAGATCTGGATCTTCGTACTGGCGGCAGAGCTTGTGGCGCTGGCGGGGATCACAGGATACTATGGGGTTAAGATCGGGGAATCGGCGGTCCCCTATCAGGGGAAGTTATCCTGGAAACTGCAGGAGTGGAGGGACAGCCGCAAGGTCCGGCTTGTGCATGACAATATCTATGAAACGGGGATATCCGGGATATTGGCGGACCTGGAACGGAAAGTGGATCTCCCGTCCGATGCGTATATCATCAACCCCTTTACACTGACCTTTGACCAGGACGGGACGATCCAGGAGTTCTACTGTTTCTTCTACGGAAGAGATGGGGCCGGAGAAGAACACACCTACCTGCTGGACTATAATGGGGCAAGGGATGACCGTATGACCGTGTGGCTGGATCATGCCGGAGAAGGTGATCATTATCCCAGCAAGCGCTTAAGTCCGATGATCGAAGTCTTCGATGTGGCGCGGCTGGAAGCGGTGACCAATATTGGGGAAAACGCGGGAGAAGATCTGTCTTATACGATAAGTTATTCCGGCTATACGCCGGTCACAGACCCGGACAGGACCCTGGTGTATAATGCCAGCGGACAGGTGATGGCAGAAGGTCTCCAGGGGCGCCAGGAAGCATACCTGACAGAGCTTAAGGTATATTCTGGGGAGGAGATGCTGGCGCAGATCTGGCTGGCCAATGGCTGGCGGCTGGCGGACACCACGGAAGAGAAGGCCAAGAAGGAAGAAGAGGCCAGGGAAGCGTTGAAAGAGATCGGTTCCTGTTATATGGACCGGGCCGATGAAAGCTGGTATTTTTATCTGAATGATTCCAAAGGCTGGCGGCTCAGGGTGCAGGATGCGGCCGCGGGAAGCCGTTATTATGTGATGGATGTGACTGAGGACGGAGGCGATAGCTGGCAGGAATGGAATGAGGCCCCCTTTGGAGACCAGATCGGGGTGACCAGAGGGATCTTGTTTTTTGATGACCAGTACGGATATATTTCTCTCGGGAATGCATCTGGAGAGACGGCAGGGCTCTATGTTACTAGAGACGGGGGGAAGAGCTTTGGGCAGGTCCTTCTTCCGTGGGACCAGGTGACGGACACGGCAGACAGCCAGGAAGCATACCAGTACCTGTTTCTGCCAGAGGAAACACAGGAGGGCCTTTGTATAACGGCGGCCAAAGATTCCTCCGGCCAGGGAGACCGGCTGGTCTTTGTCTCTGAGGATCAGGGGAATACCTGGAAGTATGTGGGAAGAAGAGAAATGGCCGGATGATCAAGGGATTTTTGAAGAGATTTTTGCGGCCGCAACCTGCCGTTGCGCAGTTGCAACCGCATTTTGGTTGCGTGTTTTGGGCGGAATGTATATGCTGGGGGTGAAAGGAGGGATCGACATGACCTTTGGGGAGAAGATTCAGAAGCTGAGGAAAGAAGCCGGCCTGTCCCAGGAAGAGTTGTCTTATCAGTTGGGAGTTTCCCGTCAGGCTGTCAGCAAATGGGAACGTGATAACGGATACCCGGAGACGGAGAAGATCGTACGGATGAGTAAGATCTTCCATGTTACATTAGATTATCTGTTAAATGAAGAAGATGAGAGGAAGCCGGAGAGCCCCGATGAAGAAAAAGGAATCTACGTAAGCCAGGAGATGGCAGAAGGCTTCCTGATCTATCAGAGGATCAAGATGATGAAGATCGGCGGGGGAGCAGGGATCATGGTGGCGGGAATGGCTTTTTCCTATCTGGCTTCAGACCTTGGGATTCTGGGCTTTATGCTGATGGTCATCCTGGGCATCGTGTTATTGTTCGCGGCGCGGCTGAATGACAACCCTTACCGGAGCCTTTGGAGGGAACCGCTTTTGTTTGATAAAAAGACAAGATCAAAGCTCTCTTGCGACTATGCGGACCGAAAGCGGAAGATCTATATAGGGAATCTGGCAGGGATCGCTCTGATCGCGGCAGGGTTTCTCATCCTGCCCCTTGTGGTGCCGGTGGAATACAGTGCTCTGGACGATCTTGCGCTGGGGGCGGGGATGATCCTGGCAGGGATCGGAATCTTTCTATGTGTGTATATGTGGGGTACTGCCAGAGCATATCGGTTATTGATCATGAATGAAGAGTATGGAGGGAGTAGAAAATGAGGAAATATATGAGAAGGAATATTTTTCTGGCGCTGATCTTATGCGGACTGCTGACAGGATGCCAGGGGAGAGGACATACAGAGGCCACGGATTATGCGGAGCGGCTGACGAAGGCGCAGGAGATCGCCGTGATCCCCGCGGGGGCGTCTGAAGCCGCGGAGGTTTTCTCTGGAGAGGAAGAACAGAAGAAGTTTCTGGAAGAACTGGGGATTGAAGAGGGAATCGAAGACTGGGCACCTGTAAGCCTCCCTGAGGATGCAAAAGAAACAGGCAGCTTCGTCTTTGCGCAGGAAGAAACGCTCAGATTCGGAGAGACGGAAACGGACGGAGAACTGTATGATATCTGCCGGCTGAGGGTTTATGACGGCCCTTATGTATCGCTTGAGCTTGGGAAAGTCACAGTAACATTTGAAGTCCCAGAAGAGACGGCAGATAAGCTGAATAGTTATTTTTGATCCCTCCGCCTATAGCCAAACGGAAGGAATAAAGGTATAATACCCGTAGAAAACAATGTGGGGGTCAAGACCGATGGATGGAAAAAAGAGTAAGATTCTGGTGGCGGATGACGAGGGAGAGATCCGGGAGATCGTGGGACTGCTCCTGGAAGGAGAAGGCTATGAGGTGGTGACGGCAGAGAATGGACAGGAGGCGCTGGAGCTTGCCGACTCTTCCGTGGATCTGTATATCCTGGACGTGAATATGCCGGTTTTGTCCGGTTTTGCGGCGGCGGCAAAGATCAGGAAGAGCTTCTATGCGCCCATTCTTTTTCTGACGGCATACGCGGGGGAGTCCGATAAGGTCATGGGATTCTCCGTAGGCGGAGACGATTACCTGGTGAAGCCCTTCTCCAATACAGAGCTTTTGATCCGGGTGAAGGCCCATCTGAGAAGAGCGCAGCAGTATCGTCCGGCCAGTGAAGACAAAGAGAAGGAGGACCCGACGAAGATCCCATACAAGGATCTGATCCTGGATCTGGACAGCCAGTCGGTTTATCGGGACGGTGAAGTGATTGCTCTGACCTATACCGAGTTCAAGATCTTAGAGCTGTTCATTACCTACCGCAGAAAGATCTTCTCACTGGATAATATCTATGAGAGCGTCTGGGAAGAAGAGGCGGTGGGAGACAGTACGATCATGGTGCATATCAAGAATATACGCAGAAAGCTGGGAGACAGCTCGAAGAATCCCAAGTATATCAAGACGGCCTGGGGGAAGGGGTATTATGCGGACTGACGGTAATAAGAAAGCGGAGAAAGGTAAAAAGCTCTCGATGGTCATCCTGGAATATCTGATCCTGTCCGTGCTGATATCGGGATTTATCTTTTTCTTCCTGTACGGGGTCTGTGCTTCCATCGCGGAGAATTATTTCCTGGGGAGACAGATCGAGCTGACGGAAGTCCAGATACGGGTGTTCCATGTGTGGCTGCGCAGCCTCTGCGGCTTGGCGGGGATCATTGTATTTGTGATCCTCTTCCTTTTTATGCTGGGGCAGAGACTGTCTTATCTGGTCCAGATCATAAAGGGGGTGGAGAAGCTCCAGGAGAATCAGATGGATCACAGGATCGCTCTGGAGGGGGCGGATGAACTGACGAGACTTGCGGAGACCATCAATTATCTGTCTGCCTCCCAGCGGGAATTAAGCCAGAAGGAAGTCCGGATGAAGGAGGAACGAGAGGCCTGGGTCCGATCTCTTTCCCATGATATCCGAACGCCTCTTACCTCAATGATCTCTTATTCCGAATGGATGCTGGGGAAAGAAGAGGCGGATAAGGAAGAGCTGCGAAGCTGCCTGGCTTTGATCCACACCAAGTCGCTGCAGATCAAAGAATTGACAGACCAGCTTATGGAGCGGGACCGGGCAAACTGGGAGCCGGTGAGGGATGTAGGATTTCTGTTCTCACAGCTGGCGGAGGAATGGCAGGAAGTGCTGGAGGACCGGTTCCAATGCGGCACCAGCCTGTCTGGGCTGGAAGATATGGAAGGTATGGCAGATATCTATGTTCTCCGGCGGATCTTTGATAATCTTGCTTCCAATGTGGAGAAATACGCGGATGACAGCCAGCCGGTGGAGCTTGAGATCCTAAGGGAGGACCGGAACATATCTCTGATCCAGAGAAATGGGATCCGAGAGCAGGAAGGGGCCGTAAGAGAGAGCCATAAGATCGGCTTGGCAAATATCCAGAAATTAGCGGCCCTGTACGACGGGAAAGCAGAGATCAAAGAAGAGCCGCGCCAGTTTTGGATCCGCATCGATCTGTATATCCGTCCTCTTGTTTAGAGTTCTTTCTTGTTTAGATTTCTTTAGAAATTCATTTAGAATTTCTTCATGATCTGTTGTTATCCTAAGTCCATAGAAAAGTCAAGGAGGAAATAAAAATGGGAATTGGATTGATCATGATTTTGTTTGTAGGGATGAGTGTGATCAGTATTTTGGGACTGATCCTGCTGCTTTTGATGAAGAGTGAGACCGCGAAAAGGAGATTGTTTTACTTTCTGTGCGCCTGGGGTATGGGCATCGCGGTATTGAGCGCGTTCAGCCTTCCGAGCAACTGGATGGGACAGCAGATCCTGGTATGGGGGATCGGATTCCTGAGCGTGGTAGCGGCGGTCGTGCATGTGACGGCGAAGAAGAACTATCAGTATCTGGCGGCTTACTGCTTGGTGGCGGTGTCCTGCCTGGGCGGTATTTTAAAAATGTTTCTGGTTTAAATAGAAAATAAGGCGTGGAAAGCTTCCTGCGGATGGGGGAAGCTTTTTTCATGTCTATTGACATTCTTCTTTTGTGATGCTAATATAATGATATCAAAATGATATCAAAAAGAAAGGGGTACGATTATGGGAAGAGAGAAGTTAAAGCAGGAAAGGATCTTACATCCTATGAATGGATATGTGATGCTGGTGATCGGAGTGATCGGACTCCTGGCCGGGATCGGAGCGATCATCGCGGGCTCTGTGATCGGCGGGATGGCAGAGAATGGCGTGACGATCGGCGTCGGTGTAAGCGTGGGGACGGTGGTCGTGATCCTGGCAACGATTCTGTTGTGTGGCCTGAAGGTGCTGAATCCGAATGAGGCATACGTATTCGCCCTCTTTGGAAATTATTATGGAACCTTGAAAAAGGAAGGCTTCTTCTGGGTGAATCCTTTCTGCGCCGCGCTGAATCCTACGATAAGAGCAACTCCTGTGGTGACAGGGAAGGTAGAAGGGGCCTCCGCTTCCCTTTCTGTGGGAAATAAAGCGAAGAAGGTCTCTATGAGGACGATGACCCTGGATAACAAGAAGCAGAAAGTCAACGACCTTCTGGGGAATCCGGTGGAGATCGGAGCTGTTGTGATCTGGAAGGTGGAGAATCCTACCAAGGCAGTCATCAATGTGGAGAACTATAAGAATTACCTGTCCATCCAGTGTGACGCGATCATTCGGAATACGGCCAGACAGTATCCCTACGATACCAACGAAGGGATCGACGAGAAATCCCTGCGGGGCAGCAGTCAGGAGATCGCCGAGATCATGAGCCGGGAACTGCAGGCCAAGACAGAGGATGCGGGGATCAAGATCATAGAAGTACGCATCACCCATCTGGCATACGCGCCGGAGATCGCCTCGGCCATGCTCCAGAGACAGCAGGCGGCCGCGATCATCGACGCCAGGCAGAAGATCGTGGAAGGGGCCGTGGGGATGGTAGAGATGGCTCTCGGACGTTTGAGTGAGGCAGAAGTCGTGGAATTAGACGAAGAGAGAAAGGCCGCCATGGTCAGCAATCTTCTGGTGGTACTGTGTGGAAACAGAGAAGCCCAGCCGATCGTAAACAGTGGCAGTCTGTATTAAAATAAAGTAGAAAGGGGGAAGCTTGTGGAAAAAGAAAAGAAAACGAAAAAACAGGTCCCCTTGCGGCTTTCAGAGAAATTATATAACGAGATCGCCCAGTGGGCGGAAGATGACTTCCGCTCCATAAATGGGCAGATCGAGTATCTTCTGACAGAATGTGTAAAGCATAGAAAAGGGAAAAAAGGATCCTAAGTAAAACTCTGCATCTGTGTTAATAGCTGCTCCGTGGATGGAGAAGGATAAGAATGGATCATCAAAGAAAGTCCGGCGGCATGTCCCATAGCAAGGGTGCCCATAAGGGATTTGGCGTCAACAGCGCGGTTCCCGCTCACCAGGTCCATATGAAAAGGATACTGATTTGCGATTTTTACAAATTTTACGATATCATCGGTTTGGTGAAAATTGATAGGTATCTTGATCATTTATAAACCTCTCCTTTCTTCGCGCATTTTCATTGTATATTATATTTGGTCAATGTCGAAAAATGTAGAACCAGGATTGTAAAAAAAAGGCCATATCTTGTAAGAACATGGCAAATTTGGAAAAATGTATCGATTCTGGCAAAAACAGGGACGAAAATTGCAAAGTGTGTTATAGTAGGGGTAAGGAGCTTTGCGACAGGCAAGAGAAAGGGGCAGGACCGGATGGATAGAAAGCTTTTGGAATACCTGGAGGAGATGAACGAGCAGGAGCAGAAGATCTTGAGCGAAGGGAAGCAGGTGCTCGATTATTTTACGAAAAATTCGGGGGATACCGTTGTAGACGCGGAGGTGGTGATGCGGCCTATGACGCTGATCGACATCTTAAAGCAGCCTCGATTCGTAGATCTGCCCAGACACACCCATAATTATATGGAAGTGGTATATATGTGCAGCGGATCTACGACCCATGTGATTGATGACGGGACAGAGATCACGCTGAATACAGGGGAACTTTTATTCATCCAGCAGGGGACTTCTCATTCGGTCAGCGCTGCCGGATATCATGATATCGCTGTGCGGTTCGTGATTCGCCCTGCTTTTCTCCAGTATCCCTTGAGTATGCTCCATGAGGATACAGTGTTGCGCCGGTTTATTGAGCGCGCGGCGGAGGATGACCGGGAATCAGGAGATTATCTCCAGTTCCATCTCCAAGAGATGCCGGAAGCGGAGAACCTTCTGGAAAATATGACCCGGATGCTCTTGAAGCGCAGGAGGAACAGCCGGCAGATCCTGCAGGCGACAATGGGGGTACTGCTTCTGGAACTCTCCGGAAGGACATATAAGATCACGGTAGGCGCACCCTCCTCCTACGAGCAGAGCGTCGTGCTGGAGGCCCTGAATTACATTGAGACGCAATATCAGACGGCCAGCCTTGGAAAGTTTTGCGCGGAGCGGAACCTGCCGGACTATTATATCAGCCGGCTGATGAAACGGTATTCACCCTATACGTTTACTCAGTATCTTCAGAGAAGACGGCTTCTGCAGGCGGCATATATGCTGACAGAGACGAAAGAGCCGGTGGAGAATATCATCGTGGCCGTGGGCTATGAGAATTCCAGCCATTTCCATCGGCTGTTTAAGGAAACCTACGGGATGACCCCGAAAGAATACCGGAAGAAGTATACGATGTCGGAGTGGCCCATGTTTGAAGAACGAAAGAAAAAACCCTGAGGGATGCAGTGATCTCCCAGGGTTTTATGTCTTTCGGTCTACCGGTTCCGCAGGCGGGCCAGAAGCCCTTTCTTCTTCACCGGAGTCTCAAGGGGACCTCTCAAGCCCTTGACAGCTGTGATGTAGATTCCGCTGACAGTCGCCTTTACCTCTTTCTTCACAGGGATCAGTGGGTAGATCTGGGAATCACACATCAGGGTCATGACTTTGGGCCCGACCTTTGCCTTCACCACCGGAACTTTGGAACGGCGCAGGTACTTGGGAGTATTCTCCACAACGATGGCCGGAAGTCCGGCCTCTTTTAAACGAAGCCTGCCCTTATCGATGATCAGCATGGAGACAGTCTGAGCGACCGCATCTAACTGTTCCTGCTGCTCCGCCTGCTTTTTCTGGGCCCGTCTGCCGAGAAAATACAAAACAATACAGGCGATGATCAAAACGGCCAGGATCACGAGAAGGACGATGGTCAATGTATTCATGATAAACCTCCTAAACAACTCCTTTTCACGAAGTACATTGTATCATTGTTTTTGGACAAGTGCAAGAGATTTGCGGTTTTGGGGTTACTTTTTGGGGGAATACAGATATAATAGAAAGACAGAAAGGAGGGGCGGCATCATGCTGGAGACGGCGGGAGGAGCGCTGGGATCTGCTTATCTCTGGATCCTGGAACATTTTTTCATCATCAATATCTTATTTTCACTTCTGATCATCTTCTTCCAGAGGCGGAATCCGACGACGGTGTGGGCGTGGCTGCTCCTACTGTATTTTATCCCGGTCCTTGGTTTCCTTCTCTACCTGATTCTGGGGCAGAACTTTCGAAAAGAGCGGATGTTCAAGATGAAGGAGATCGAAGGTGAGATCAAATACGCGGTAAGACGCCAGGAAGAGTCGATCTATCGGAAGAAACTGCGCCTGCGGGACCCGGAGATGGAACGGTTTAAGAGCCTGATCTTATATAATCTGAACGAGGGAGAAGCGGTTCTGACAGACAACAATGATATCCGCATCTACACGGACGGAGAGGAGAAATTCCGGGCGCTGATGTGGGAGATGGACCATGCCAGGAATTATATCCACCTTCAATATTACATTATCCGGAATGATGAACTGTGGCAGGAGATCGAGGCCGTCCTTGTTCGGAAGGCGAGGCAGGGAGTGGAGGTCCGGGTCCTGTTCGACAGTATGGGCTGCCGGGGGATGAGGAATGCGGACTGGGAGCGTCTGAAAAAGGCAGGCATCCAGGTGGCGGAATTCTTCCCGGCGGTGCTGGGGAAGCTCCAGCTTCGCGTCAATTACCGCAATCACCGGAAGATCGTGGTGATCGACGGAAGGATCGGCTTCATCGGCGGCTTCAATATCGGTCGGGAATATCTGGGGAGAAGCCCAAGGTTCGGATATTGGAGGGATACCCATATCTGTATCGAGGGATCCGCGGTAACATCTCTGGCAGTGCGGTTTGTGCTGGACTGGAACTATGCCGCTAAGGAGAACCTGTTCCTGGAGGATCGGCTGTTTGGCCTGCCGGAATATGAGCGTGGAGGAAAAGACCCGGTGCAGATCATTTCCAGCGGACCGGATTCCCACAGCAAGGAGATCCGCAATAATTATCTGCGGCTGATCCACATGGCCCGGAAGAATATTTACATCCAGACGCCTTATTTTATTCCGGATGAAGATATCCGGGATGCGCTGATCATCGCGGCAAAGTCCGGCATCGATGTCCGGCTCATGATTCCCTGTAAGCCGGATCATCCCTTTGTGTACTGGGCCACTTATTCCTACATGGGGGAGCTGGTGGAGGCCGGGGCCAGATGTTATACTTATGACCATGGATTCCTCCACAGCAAGTGTCTGTGCGCGGACGGTCTGGTGTGCTGCGTGGGGACGGCTAATATGGATATCCGCAGCTTCAGCCTGAATTTCGAGGTGAACGCGGTGATCTACAGCGCGGCGACGGTAAGGAAGCTGGAGGAAGCGTTTGAAAATGATATTGCCAGGAGTACCCTGGTCACGAGAAAGCAGTATGAACAGAGAAATCTGCTGGTCCGGGGACGGGAACAGTTCTGCAGATTGTTTTCTCCAGTCCTGTGATGGAGGATCCTGACAGAAAATATGCGGGAATCTCTTTCAAAACCGGATAAAATGTGGTATAAATGAATAGTATGCATAGTTCTGTCCCGCAGGAAGACAGACGGGCACAGGAAAATAAGTTGAACGAGGTGTAGTAATGAAGAAAAGAGCAGCAGTTCTGGCAGGAATATTGACCCTGTCCCTGGTACTGGGCGGATGCACCGGCAGCACAGGGCTGGAGACCGACGCGATAAAGATCACGAAGTATAAAGGCGTGGAAGTGGACGAGGTAGACAAGCCGGCGGAGATCACAGACGAGGATGTGGACGCGGCGATCCAGTCCACGCTGGAGTCTGAGGCGACCACAACAGAGATCACGGATCGGGCGGTGGAGTCCGGGGACACGGTAAGCATTGATTTTGTAGGAAGGGTAGATGGAGAGGAGTTCGAGGGAGGCTCCGCTCAGGATTATCCGCTGACTATCGGGTCCGGAGTCTTCATTGAGGGATTTGAGGACAGCATCATCGGCCATAATGTGGGAGATACCTTCGACTGGAACGGAACCTTCCCGGAGGACTACGGCAATGCGGATATGGCCGGGAAAGCGGTAGTGTTCACCATCACAGTCAATTCGATCACGGTGGACGAGGTGCCGGAACTGACCGACGATCTGGTAAAGACCCTGTCTGAAGAATCCACCACAGTAGATGAATATCGAGAAGAAGTCAAGAAAGATCTGGAAGAAGAGTCCCAGGTCAGCTACGATGCCACGCTGGAGCAGAACGCATGGCAGGCAGTGCTTGAAAACACGGAGGTAAAAGAGTATCCGGAGGGAGAAGTGGAGGAATTCGCAGATTCCCTGATACAGCAGTATAAGGAGGCGGCAGAGTATTACCAGATGGATTATGAGACGTTCATAGAAGAGCAGATGGGCTACGCGACAGAGGATTTCGAGGCTGAAGTGGAAGCTGTGGCTCAGGAGAGCGTGAAGGATGAGATGGCGGTGGAGGCGATCGCGGATAAGGAAAACATCGAACTGACCGATGAGGCCTATGAGGAACAGCTTGGGATCCTGGCGGAAAACTACGGCTATGAAGACGGCGACGCGATGAAGGAAGCCTTTGACGAAGAAGAGTTAAGAAGCGCGGCGCTGAAAAACCTGGTCATGGAGTTTGTAAAAGACAACTGTATCCAGGTGGCAGGCTCCGCTGAATAACAGAAGATAAGGAAGAAGAACCCGCCGACCGTTAGGCCGGCGGGTTCTTGATCAACACGAAGATCACACAGGCTGATGGGAAAACTTCGGCGCCTTCTTTTCCTGAGCCACGTAGATCAGAGGATACAGGATACTTGCCATAGCAAAAGCGGCGATCATATCCGTCACGGAATGTTGCTTTAAGAACACGGTGGACAGGATGATCAGTGCTGCCAGGATATAGGCTCCCCACTGCACGGCCCGATGCTTTTTCAGAGCGCTGCTCTTGGCGATGGCAATGGCCGCGCCCAGAGAATTGAACACGTGGATGCTGGGGAGTACATTCGTTGATGTATCCGCCTGATAAATATATTTTACCAGATCGACAAATATATTGTCCCGGGCAAAGGTGTGGGGTCTTAAGTTCTGGGCGTTAGGAAATACGGTGCACACGATCAGGAAGATCGTCATGCCGGTACATAAAAACGCCGCCAGCCGGTAAAAGCCCTTTTTATCTGTAAAAAAGAAGTATGCAAGGGTCGCGGCGATGAAGAGGAACCACAGCAGGTACGGGACGACAAAATATTCAACAAAGGGAATATGGTCATCCAGGGGGGAGTGGATATAAAAATACCGGACTCCTCTGCGGTTCTCCAGATAACAGAACCAGGGCATGTAGATAAATCCGTACAAAAGCACCCAGATATGACTGTATTTTTTTGCCAGCTCAGTAATTTTTTTCTTGGCTGTCATAGTGATACTTCCTTTTTTAGTTTTTCTTTTTTTTAAATCATATGGATTATATCATGAAAAAAATGAATCAACAATAATCTTCACCCATTCTTAATAATTTTTCATTAGGTTTTAATAAGGCGCAGTTTCCGAGATTCCAGAGAGGCCGCCATATGCTTCTGATAGACGATGGGCTCTCCGTCTGTGTGGACGGGAAGGGGCTTCTCGCTGAGTATGTCGATCTGCCTGCAGCGGTAGACATAGGCGCCTTTGAAATGGACGTGACAGCCTTTGAAGGTTGCGGGGAGCAGCAGGAGAGTCTTGAGCTTGGGCAGATCCGCGATCACCACAACATCCAGGATATCGTCGGAGGGGTCCGCCTTGGGGCAGAAGCGGAAGCCGCCTCCCTCATAGGGATGATTCATAGCCGCGGCAAAATACGCTTTCTGAAACTCCAGTTTCTGTTTTCCATCCAGGATGATGGTCATACGGCCGGGAGTGAGGGACAGAAGGAGTCCCACCGCGACCGCGGCGTAGGACAGTTTGCCAAGCTTGAGCCTGTTGAGCAGGAGTTTCAGAGGAGAGACTGCCACCTGATGGCAGACGCCGGCGTCAAATCCCATGCCGGCGCTGACGGCAAAGCGCCTCTTTTTCTCCTGGTAACAGAGGACGCCTATATTGACACGGATATATTGGGACGGCGTAAGGAGTCTGGGCAGGGCTTTCAAAGGATCCCGCTCAAGGCCCAGACTTCTGGCGAAGTCATTGCTGGATCCGATCGGGATGTAACCAAGGGTGATCCTGGAGAGATCCGCGATCCCGTTGACTGCTTCGTTGAGGGTGCCGTCGCCGCCAAGGACGATCAGGGAGCGGCAGGATGACTTCAGGGTAAGTTCTCTGGCGATACTGGAAGCATGATTCTGGTATTTGGTGAAGAAGACCTGATAGGGCACCTGTTTTCTGTCCAGTTCTCGCTCCAGGAGTTTCCAGGCGCGCAGCCCTTTGCCGGAACGTGCGTTAGGATTTACGATAAAATAGTACATGCTGGCTCCTCCTTTTTTTGCTATAGATGATATCTATAAATGGATTAAAATAAACAATTAGCAATCCTGGAAAAAGAGAATTATAATAAAACCGTAAGATATTATTGTTTGGCAGCAGAGCTGCCGGTTTCCTTCCGGAAAATCCTTTAAGTCCCGCTTAAAGGATTTTTTGTTTCGGAAAAAGATCATAAAACACCATCCAGATAGGCTTTCAGAGTCCGCTTCATGTTGCCCTCAAAGTCGGCCTCTCCGCCTTTGAGGCACCATTCGAACACATTTCCGATCACAATGATGCGGATGTCGCTGGTGACCTGTTCCAGGGGAAACCTGGGGGACAGGATGCCGGCCTCCACGCATTTCTGGAGATACTTGTGTACGGTAACGATGGGGTAGGGACGTTCTGTACGGATCAAAGGATTCAGAGACTGATTCTTGGGCGTATAATAATTAGCCATGAATTCCACGCCAAGTTCCCGGCAGTAGTGTACATAGTTCAGGTAGACATAGACGATGGCATTTTCCGCCTCTTTGGCGCTGTTGGGCAGCTCCAGAAGATCCGGGTCGATGCTGGGCTGTTCCTCGATATAATAGGACAGAAGATCATCCTTGGTCTTAAAATGATGATAGAAACTTCCGTTGGAGACGCCGGCTTCTTCGCAGATGTTTTTGATCGAAAGCGCCTCATAGCCTTTCTTCTGCAGGATTCGCTTGGCAGCCTGGAAGATCCTGTCCTTTGTTTCCTGAGATTTCTGCTGCTGGTGGGATAACTCCCCGGTTTCTTTTTTCAGACTCATAATCGTGAACGCTCCCTTGCTCGGCCCTCTCCCGCGGTCCCATCACGCCGCTGAGAGGATTTTCCTGCCTCTTAAAGGCGCTCTCAGTATACCATATAGGAGCGGGATTTTCAAGAAAACAGAGCATACTCCAAGCATTGCGCAGGGGGGCAAATTCAGGTATAATCTATAGAGATCAAAGGAAGAACAGAGGAAAAGGATATGGATATCAATCAGAAGATCACGGAAGAACTAAGCGTCAAAAAGTGGCAGGTGGATGCGGCGGTAAAGCTGATCGACGAGGGGAATACGATCCCGTTCATCGCCAGATACCGTAAAGAAGCCACAGGGACTCTGGATGATGAGCAGCTCCGCAGGCTGTATGAGCGTCTCAATTATCTGCGGGGACTGGAGGAGAAGAAGGGACAGGTCCTTTCCAGTATTGAGGAGCAGGGGAAGCTGACACCGGAGTTGGAGCGGCAGATCCAGGCGGCGGAGACGTTGGTGGCGGTGGAAGATCTGTATCGGCCGTACCGGCCCAAGAGGAGGACCAGAGCCACTATCGCCAAGGAGAAGGGGCTGGAACCCCTGGCTGCGGTGATCACCTGGCAGAAGCTGGACAAAACAGTGGAAGAGGCGGCAGAAAAGTATGTCAATGAGGAAAAGGGAGTGGCAACGGCGGCGGAGGCCATCGCTGGCGCCCGGGATATCATCGCGGAATTCATTTCCGATAAGGCGGATTATCGGAGCTGGATCCGGAAGGCGACGATGAAAAAGGGGACCTTGGTGTCCCAGGCGAAGGATTCGGCGAAAGAGTCGGTCTATGAGATGTACTATACCTTTGAGGAGCCGGTAAGCCGCCTGGCCGGCCACCGGGTCCTGGCGATCAACCGGGGAGAGAAGGAGAAGTTCCTGACGGTCAAGGTTCGGGCGCCGGAAGAAGAGATCCTTGCCTATCTGGAGCGTCAGGTGATCCGCCCGGGAAATCCGCGCACGGAGCCGATCCTGAAAGAGGCGCTGGAGGATGGCTATAAGCGGCTGATCGCGCCGGCGATCGAACGGGAGATCCGGAGTGAACTGACGGAGAAGGCGGAAGAGGGGGCAATCCAGGTCTTTGGCAAAAACCTGACCCAGCTCCTGATGCAGCCGCCGATCGCGGGACAGACGGTCCTGGGATGGGATCCCGCATTTCGGACAGGCTGTAAGCTGGCGGTGGTAGATCCTACCGGAAAGGTGATCGGCACTACTGTGATCTACCCAACGGCGCCCACAACACCAAAAAAGATCCAGGCTTCCAAGGATCTGCTGAAAAAAATCATTGAGAAGTATCATATCACCTTGATCTCCCTGGGAAATGGGACAGCCTCCCGGGAATCGGAACAGTTTATCGTAGAACTGCTCAAAGAGATCCCGCAGAAGGTCCAGTACGTGATCGTAAGCGAAGCAGGAGCATCCGTGTATTCGGCGAGCAAGCTGGCCTCTGAGGAATTCCCCAAATTCGATGTGGGACAAAGGAGCGCGGCTTCCATTGCCAGGCGTCTGCAGGATCCTCTGGCAGAGCTGGTGAAGATCGATCCCAAGTCCATCGGAGTGGGACAGTATCAGCATGATATGAACCAGAAGAAGCTGAACGAAACGCTCTCGGGTGTGGTGGAAGACTGCGTGAACCGGGTGGGCGTGGATCTGAACACTGCTTCCGCGCCGCTGCTTTCCTACATATCCGGGATCACTCCGGCGATCGCCAGGAATATCGTGGCTTACCGGGAGGAGAACGGGCGGTTCACAGACCGCGGCCAGCTTCTCAAGGTTGCGAAGCTGGGGCCAAAGGCTTTCGAGCAGTGCGCGGGATTCATGCGGATCCAGGGGGGCGGGAATCCGCTGGATGCCACCAGCGTGCATCCGGAGAGCTACGGAGCGGCGGAAAGCCTCCTCGAGAAACAGGGATTCTCCGCGGAGGACGTCGGCGAGAACCGGCTGGCGGGCCTGTCTCTGACAATCCAGGATTATCCGAAGCTTGCGGAGGAACTGGGGATCGGTGAGATCACTTTGCGGGATATCGTCAAGGAGCTGGAGAAGCCGGGAAGAGACCCAAGAGAAGAGATGCCGGCCCCGATCCTGAGGACGGACGTACTGGAGATGAAAGACTTAAAGGAAGGCATGGTGCTGAAAGGAACGGTGCGTAATGTCATAGATTTTGGTGTGTTCGTGGATATCGGCGTGCACCAGGATGGTCTGGTCCATATCTCGGAGGTGACGGATAAGAAATTCATCCGGCATCCGCTGGAAGTAGTCAGTGTGGGGGATGTTGTAGATGTACAGGTGTTGAGCGTGGATCTGAAAAAGAAGCGGATCCAGCTGAGTATGAAAGGAATTTCATAGAAGAGCGGCGAGAATGGGAGACCTTTCGTGTGACAGAGAGAGGAGGATATTTGTGAAGAGAACGGATGAGAAGTACCAGGCTTACGTGAAGATCCTGGAAGAAGAATTGATACCGGCTATGGGGTGCACGGAACCGATCGCTCTTGCCTATGCGGCGGCAAAAGCGAGAGAGACTCTGGGATGTATGCCGGACCGGGTGAAGATTGGGGCCAGCGGGAGCATCATCAAGAATGTGAAGAGTGTCATCGTTCCTAATACCGGGCATCTAAAAGGAATCCCGGCAGCGGCGGCGGCCGGGATCGTGGCGGGGAAAGCGGACCGGGAACTGGAAGTGATCGCCGATGTGACCGAAGAGCAGGTACGGGAGATCGGGGAATATCTGGACCGGGCAGAGTTCACGGTGGAGCACATCGATCAGGGGATCACCTTCGACATTGTCGTGACCGTCTCAAAGGGTGATTCTTATGCGAAAGTGCGGATCGCTAACTATCATACCAATATTGTACTGGTGGAGAAGGATCAGGAGAAGCTGGTGGATCTTCCGGTGGAGGGAGAGAGGGAAGAGGGACTTACAGACCGGAGCCTCCTGGATGTGGAAAGTATCTGGGATTTCATCCATACGGTGGAGATCGATGACATCCGGGAAGTTATCGGCCGCCAGATCGAATATAATACAGCCATTGCCAGAGAAGGGCTGCGGGGTGATTATGGAGCAAATATCGGAAGTGTCCTGTTGGAGACTTATGGACAGGATGTGAAGAACCGGGCCAAGGCGATGGCCGCGGCAGGATCGGATGCCCGGATGAATGGCTGCGAACTGCCGGTGGTGATCAATGCGGGAAGCGGGAATCAGGGGATGACCTGTTCCCTGCCTGTGCTAGAATATGGCAGAGAACTGCAGGCAGAGGAAGATCAGGTATACCGCGCGCTGGCGCTGTCCAACCTGATCGCGATCCATCAGAAGACAGGGATCGGCAGACTGTCTGCCTACTGCGGCGCAGTCAGCGCGGGAGCGGCCGCGGGCGCAGGGATCGCCTATCTGTGCGGCGGAGGCTATGAAGAAGTGATCCATACGGTAGTCAACGCTCTGGCGATCGTCTCCGGGATCGTCTGTGATGGAGCGAAGGCATCCTGCGCCGCCAAGATCGCATCCGCGGTGGATGCGGGGATCCTGGGCTATCATATGTACCTGAACGGGCAACAGTTCTACGCCGGGGACGGGATCGTCACCAAGGGCGTAGAAGCTACCATCACCAATATCGGGCGCCTTGGAAAAGAAGGCATGAGAGAAACGAATGAAGAGATCATCAAGATGATGATCGGGGACTAAGCCTTTGTGTCAAAGCACTGGTCGATGATAGCGGCGGCCTTCTGGGCCTGACGGATGATAAACTGGATATCCCTTGGGACCTGAGCCTCATCTGGCAGCGAGAAAGAAGTCCCATCAAGAAACGAGTTGGCAAGGAGATAGACGTAATACTGGGCATCCTGTTGTTCACTGGCCAGGATATCCCCGGTAAAGCGCATCCCTTCCAGACTGGTCTCTCTTGCGAGAGCCATCTGGTTCAAGGTTCCCAGCATGATGAAGAAATGTCCGTCATCCCAGGCAGACAGATACATACATTTACAGAGACCCGAAGTAAAGAATGGCTGTTCGGAAAAGCAGTCCAGCAATTCCTTGAAACGGGTCCGGTGTCCATAATCTATAAATAAATCTTCCGTGTGGAGTGCCGACAGGCACTCCTCTTTCCATGTCATAGCCGCCCCTCCCTATGTTGCGTAGTCATGCTTCTATTATAGGCGAAGAAGGAAAAGAAGACAATACATATGGCGTTTTTAGCCATATTTCACAAAAACTCTTGAATAATGGAAAAGAGAGGCGTATAATGAGAAAGAACTAAAAAAGAAATTCTTCGGGGCAGGGTGACGCAGGAGGCTGGAAGTTTCCGGCTGATGGTGAATTCCCAACCGGCGGTAAAGTCCGCGACCCGGTGCAGTTTTTTGCGCCGGCTGACCTGGTGAGATTCCAGGACCGACAGTATAGTCTGGATGAGAGAAGAAATGTGTGATCGCAATGCTGCAAAGCCCTGATACCTTGTGTATTGGGGCTTTTTTAGAGGACATCCTTTGAGTGCCGTGCTCAGAGGCCATCCGGCGGGCGGCGCGCGGCCTGCTTAAGACAGTGGAGGTTGCATCATTCCAGGAAGATTTTCTTTCTTTGTTGATTTTATTTGTAAAGGAGAGAAAAGTAATGAGTTCAGAAGTAATGACAAGCACAAGATCAAAGGTGAATGTAAGGAAGATGGCACAGATCGCCATGCTGGGAGCGATCGCGGTAGTGTTGATGCTCTTTGAGATCCCGCTTCCTTTCGCACCGTCCTTCTATGAGATCGATTTCAGCGAAGTTCCGGTCCTGGTGGGCTGTTTCGCGATGGGACCGCTGGCTGGAGTAGCAGTGGAACTGCTGAAGATCCTTCTGAATCTGGTGATCAATGGGACCACAACAGCAGGAGTGGGAGAAGTGGCTAACTTCGTGATCGGATGCGCTTTGGTCCTGCCGGCGGCGGTGATCTATCGGCGAATGCATACCAGAAAGGGCGCGATCATCGGAATGGCCGTCGGAACGGTATTTATGACGGTAGTCGGCTGTTTCCTGAACGCGTTTGTCCTGCTCCCAATCTACGCCACGGCCTTTGGAATGCCGATCAGCGGCCTGGTAGAGATGGGGACTGCGGTCAATGGAGGGATCACAGATCTGACCACCTTTGTATTATTCGCGGTGGCGCCCTTCAACCTGCTGAAAGGCGTACTGGTATCGCTGATCGTGTTCATTATCTACAAGAAGATCAGTCCGGTGTTCCGGATGAGATAAATTCAGGTCTGTAGAGGTCAGATCCGCACGATGGAGGCCGGGACGTCTGTCTCGACGTTCTGTCCCCTGCAACTTACATCCACAAAAATATAGGGCTCCGGGATAGTCGCAAATTGTGGCTCCAATCCCGGAGCCTGACATTTTTGGGATGGATTCTCCGGGGACGCCACTTAACCTCGACAGCCATTCCCAGCCTCCACTGTGCACTCCTGATCCCTACAAATCCCGGACGAAGCGCTTGCGTTATCTATCTGTCCTATACTATTTCTATCTCTACGAATCCGAACTTTTTACTGGCGTTAACTCACTATATGGATTACAATAGAGAAAAACGCAGAATCATGAGAGGGGATAAGAATGATATACGAGAAATTGTCAAAACGCGCGCTTTATTGTATGTATGCTGCCGGGGCGGTAACGAGACTGGTGGTCCTGGCGGTGATCGGGGCCGTGAATTGGTTCTGGCTGTTCCCCGCGGATATCGGTGTTGGGAAGATCATCTCGCTGATCCTGGTGATCTTTGTCCTGCTGGACGTGTTCATAAGTCCCTATTTCAAATATCACCGGTACCGGTACAGCATCAATGACGAGTGTATAGATATCCAGGAAGGATATTTATTTGTGGAGAGAAATATTGTCCCCATCGAGAGGCTCCACAAGCTGCAGACGGCGAAGGGGCCTCTGGATCAGCTGTTCCGGGTGGCAAAGGTGGTAGTGACCACGGCGGGAGGCGATGTGACGATCCGTTTCCTGGAAGAAGAAAAAGCAGAAAGGATCGCGGATGCGCTCAGAAGAAGGATCAATGCGATCGTAGAAGAGCAGAGAAACGCGGAGGGCCAGACGGGAAATGGACGGTAATGTGAGATTCAGGAATCATATATCGATCGTGGCAGAACGGATGGGAAAAGGTTTCTGGGTGGTCCTGGCGCTGCTCGTGGGTGGCAGCCTCCAGAACTTAAATGAAGTGATGGAGCTGACAGAGATGGGGAGGAAAGCCGGAAGCGGAGCGCTGCTGGGAATGCTGGGGGCTTTGCTGCTCTTGATCCTCCTGGCGGTCTGGCAGATGATTATCTGGGCCAGGACTTATATTTCTATCGATGGGACAACGCTGGTGATCGAGAGAAATACCCTGAACCGGAAGAAGAACACGATAGGGATCGGAAATATCTCAAATGTAAACACAGAGCAGAATCTGTTTGAGATGCTGATCGGAACCTGCAAGATCAAAATCGATACCAACAGTCTGTCAACAGCGGATTCTACCGATGTAAAGATTGTCTTAAAAAAGAAAGAAGCAGAGGAGTTCTGCAGGTATATTGCCCAGATCATGGAAGACCCTGCAGGCAGGAATGCGCAGAAAAGCAGAGAGACTACGGCTGTTTCCGGGGAACAGGCGGTGGAGAGGATGGACCTGACAGAGGTGCATGGAAGTGTGGAAGAAGTGTTGAGGGACGAGACGGGAGCAGCTCTTGGCGCCATGCTGATTCACGGCTTTTATCAGGCCAGTCTTATGTCAGTTCTGGTGGTAGTCGTGTGCATTGCAGGAGCGGTCATGACAGCGGTGGAATCACTGGGGCAGGGAAATATCGGAAAGAGCCTGGCGGAACTGCTGATCGGAGGAGTGGTGGTGGCATTTGTCTTTCTGTCGGCGATATGGGATATCATCAAGGGATTTATCCAATACTATGATTTTAAAGTGCGGCGGAGAGACGACAAGCTGTATATCAGCTATGGCCTGCTAAAAAAGATCAGTTATACGGTCCCTGTGGATAAGATCAACGCGCTGAAACTGACCCAGTCCTTCCAGGGCAGGCTTACGGGACGCTGCATGGCAGAGATTATCAACGTGGGAATGGGAGATAATCAGGAGGAAAAGAAGTCGTTTCTTCTGCTTTATGATAAGAAGGAAAAGAATGAGGAGAGGATCGAGGAACTGCTTCCGGAATTCTCAGGCGTCATGCGACAGGAGACAGAGAGACAGCCGGGGACCGTGTGGGGAATCTGGCTCATCTGGGGAGTGATCTGGATACTCCTGACGGCTGGCGGAGCCGGGGTCGCAGGACTGATCTGGGAGGAATACCGGATCTGGATCATAGCGGCGGAGATTTTGATAATAGCCGTGACAGGGATAGCGCTGGTGTGCCGATATCGCACAGCCGGGTTAGGTATCGGCGAGGAATTTCTCCTCATATCTCAGGGCTATATGGGAAGGAGATTCCTAGCGATCCGGTTTGGAAAGATCCAGTATCTTCAGCTTAAGCAGAATTTCCTGGCAAAACGCTGGAGAATACAGAAAGGAACGGTCCATCTTTTGGCCTCGGCCTCGGATCGAGACCAGAAGATCCCTTATTTCCGGGAGACTGTATCAGAACAACTGAAAACATACATACTAGAACATGAATAACTACAAGACGAGGGAGAGCTTATGAAGAAAACAGGTGTTGTAAATGGGAGATTTCAGGTGCTTCATTTAAAACATATGGAATACATCCTGGCGGCAAAAATGCGGTGTGGCAAGCTGTATATCGGGCTGACCAATCCGGACAGTCTTCACACAAGGGAGTCTGTCAACGATGAAAACCGCTCAGCCAAATCGGCCAATCCGCTGACCTATTTTGAACGCTATGAGATGATCCGGGGAGCGATGGCGGAATTCCGGGTGCCGGAATCGGAGTATGACATCCTTCCATTTCCGATTAACTGTCCCGAGTACATTCCGCAGTACGCTCCCAAGGATGCGGTATATTATCTTGGTCTGTGCGATGAGTGGGACGAAGAGAAATATAAGATCCTGCGCAGTCTGGGTTTAGACGTGGAGATTCTGTGGCGGAAGACACCGGAAGAAAAAGGGATCACGTCTTCCTGGGTCAGAAGCTGCATCGCTACAGATCAGGAGTGGGCTCATCTTGTCCCCAAAAGTGTGTACGCATATGTGACAGAGCATCATCTGGACGAGCGGATCAAGAGGCTGGAACAGATCCGGATGGATGAGAAGGATATTCAATTTATGCGGAACGAGACAAGCGAAAAATAGCAGCACTAGATAGTTTGATATTTGTGATTAAGAAAGAAAATTCTATCGTATTTCGAGGATTTTCTTTCTTTTTTTGTGGATAGATACATAATGTTGAAAAAGTTTTTTGAAAAACGATAAAGTGCTTGACAACATTGGGAGACTGGATGTATTATAAAAATATACAAATTGTCGACAATTTAAAACAAAATATTTTATCAGAAGGTAACAGGAATCGGAAATATACTCTAATTGAAGAAAGAAGGCGAAAAGATGTTTGATTTATTGTTCAAGAACGGAAAAATCGTAACCGCCGACAGGACATTTGAGGCCGCCATTGGTGTAAAAGATGGAAAAATTGTTTATATTGGTGAAGATACTG
>DXGF01000130.1 GCA_019114065.1 Candidatus Dorea gallistercoris | reverse complement strand
AATATTCACCCAGCTTTTTAAGCTGCGTGCCTGTCACATAAGCTCCCGCATTCATAAAAAACGGAGATTTTCTTCCACTTTTCAGTGTGAACTCCCCGAATTTCAACACGTCGCTTTCTACCATAAATTCGATAAATTCCTGCTTGTACTGTTCCATATCTTTCAAACCTCCTACATAATTCTTATCAATTCTAACATATCTGGTAGGGTTTTTCAATTCAGGAATTACCCTGGTCTCCTTCAAATCTTTCAGCCACCTTTTTCATCCATTCTCTGATCGGCAGATGCTGCGGACATATCTTCTCACATTGACCGCACCTGATACAATCACCCGCCTTGCCATACTGCTCCGAAAAATGACTGTACAGCATTGTCTGTGCTGTCCATGCCTTCGTTTCCAACTCCCGCATGTCTGCATTGTAGAGTGCAAAGTATTTAGGAATAGCAATATTTATCGGGCATTTATTGATACAGTAAGAACATCCGGTACACGGAATGGCAACACTCTGATTGATCATTTTTGCAGCTTCGCAGACTAATTCAAATTCTTCCGGTGCAAATGGTTTGAAATTTTCCATATACGATAAATTGTCTTTTAACTGTTCCATGCTGCTCATGCCACTTAAAACCAACATAACATTCTCATGGCTTGCCGCAAAGCGGATCGCCCACGAAGCAACAGACATATCAGAGTGATAAGACTTGAATAACTTTTCCGCTTCTTCCGGAATATCTGCAAGAGTTCCACCCTTGACAGGTTCCATAACAATAACCGGTTTCCCGTGCTTTTTCGCTACCTGATAACACTTTTCCGACTGAATCGCGTCATTCTTCCAGTTCCTTTTCTTCCCGGATCAGTACAAGAGGCATTTTATCCGCAAGCAGGAAAGCAGAGCGGGGATAACGGTCTGCAAGACACTCTTTTACAGATATTTCCGACTGTCCATCGTGATAAAACCATGCTGTATCAAAGTATTGGAATCCTTTATCCAGATAATAGTCAACCATATCACATAACATTTTCTTATCTACACGAGAAAATTCATCATTTATCAGCGGTAAACGCATAAGTCCAAATCCCAGTTTTTTCATCTATCCGTTCCTCCATCCGGCACACTTAACTGCCATTAATCTTATTGATACATATGCTGGTGTATTTTTCCCAAAGGTCTGTTATCACTTCCTGCTCCCGCTCTGATAAAGAAGCAAATGCCTGTAGTTCTGCCTGCTCAATATGGGAGATCACTTTCTTTTGAAATTCCTTTCCTTTTTCTGTGAGTACAATCGAACGGGAACGTCTGTCCTGTGGATTTTCATCCAGAGTAACATATCCCCGTTTTTCAAAAGAAAGTATAACCTTATTGACCGTCTGCTTCGGGAAATATAAGGTATCGCACAGTTCTTTCTGTGTCGTCCCCTCACCGTCCAGCAGTTGCAAAATAAACATAGAAATATAAGTCAAATCATGTATCTTTGCGTAATCTTCATATACATGGTTCAATTTCTGCCATTGCAGATAAAAACGCTTTAAGTTATATGGTCTGTCTATCTCATTCATATTTAGTCTCCTTGAAAGTAGACTGATTCATGGAAGTCGATGAAAGCCGGCAGAAAATATGGACGTCAGGAGCCGTCCTGTTGAGAAAAGAAACTCCCCTCTTTCCTGTCAGGATTCTGGACAAAATCTTACAAATACTATATAATAGTTAAACATTTATGTCATTTAAAGAAAGAGAGGAACTTATTTTGTTTGCAGAAATCATCAGCACGATCAGTGATCTTCTTTACAGTTATATCCTGATCGTCCTTCTTCTGGGCGCGGGAATCTGGTTTTCCATCCGCACCCGTTTTGTTCAATTCCGTATGTTTACAGAATCTCTGCGTGTAGTAACACAGCCTGGCGATGATGAAAACGGTCTTTCTTCCTTCCAGGCCCTCATGGTGTCCACCGCTTCCAGAGTAGGGACTGGGAATATCGCCGGGATCTCCACCGCTATCTGCCTGGGCGGACCGGGAGCCGTCTTCTGGATGTGGCTGACTGCCCTCCTTGGAAGCGCTTCGGCTTTCATCGAGAGCACTCTCGCCCAGATCTATAAGCACCGGGCAGAGGATGGCAGTTCTTACGGTGGACCGGCCTACTACATCCAGGCCGCCCTCAAAAAGCGCTGGATCGGCGTCCTATTTGCCATCGCCCTGATCCTGACCTATATGGGCGGATTTAACCTTGTGGCTTCCTTCAATATCGCAGATTCTTTCCGGGCCTATGGTTTTTATGATCCGAAAGCCACGCCCCTTGTCATCGGCGTGGCCCTAGCTCTGATCTTTGCTGTCTCCATCTTTGGAGGAAGCAAACAGATCTCCCGGATCACCGGCGTTCTGGTCCCTCTGATGGGTATCTTCTATCTGGCCGTAGCGCTGTTCATCGTGGTCACTCATGTTCAACTGATCCCACAGATGTTTGCGGATATCTTTACCAGTGCCTTTGATCTTCCGGCGATCTTCGGTGGTTTTGCTGGATCCTGTGTCATGCAGGGGATCAAGCGGGGACTTTTCTCCAACGAGGCTGGTGTGGGGTCTGCTCCCAACGCGGCGGCCAGCGCCTCTGTATCCCATCCGGTCAAGCAGGGACTGGTACAGATGCTTTCCGTCTTTATCGACACCATCCTGATCTGTTCCGCCACCTCATTCATGCTTCTGTGCTCCGGTGTAGAACCGGCCGCTGATCTTGCCGGGATGCCCTGGGTACAAGCTGCGGCTTCTAATTCTCTGGGTGGATTCGGAACTATCTTTATCACCATCGCCCTCTGCCTGTTTGCCTTCACCACTCTGATCGGCAACTTCTACTATGCGGAGATGGGCTTAAAGTTCCTGTGCGGCAGGAATCCCAGAAGACTGCTGCTCAATGTCTTCCGCATCGCTGCCGCGCTGGTAGTCCTTGCCGGCGCTATGATGGAGTTTGGATTGGTCTGGAATATGGCCGATGTCCTGATGGGACTGATGGCTCTCATCAACCTTCCTGTGATCCTGATCCTGGGCACTCCAGCGATCCGCGCGATGCGCGATTACATCAGGCAGAAACGAGAAGGGAAGGATCCTGTCTTCAAGGCCTCCAGTATCCATCTTGCGGACAAGACTGACTTCTGGAATTAGTCTTCTTCCATCTCATCCATCACACGAAGGCCGGCGGTCTCCGTTACCGGCAGGGAAAATACTACTGTCCCTGCTTTCGTATCGATCCCGGCCTCGTCCATGATGGCCTTCATGATCGCCTTCTTTCGCGTAGATTTCACTACGATAAACACCATCTCTTTTTCTTCCGCAAGGCTGATCCCCAGGAATTTCTTAGCGTGCTCCGCCCCTGTCCCCTTGGCATGGATGATCGTTCCACCTGGAGCGCGGGCACTTCTCGCGGCATCCATGATGTTTTCTGTATATCCTGAATTGGCGATCGCCACCAACAATTCATACTCTGTATTCTGCAATATGCTTTCCTCCTCTATCTCGATTTTCTGGCCAGCCGTCAGGTACTGCAGGACATGTTTCCCTCCTACGCTGCTCAAGGGGACCAGGAAGGCGATGCCCCTCCCCGGCACATCGATCTGCATCCTGGTATATAAAACTTTTCTTAACGCCTGCCAGGTATCCTGCGTGATCACCGCGAAATAGATCGCCTTCTCCGTATCTTCCATTCCAAGATAATCCAACAGAGAACTGCTGGCAGTCCCCCTGCCCAGAGTCGCAAAGGACACTTCGATATGATACTCTTTAAAAAACTGGATGAACCGTTCCCGCATACCCCGGTTTGTGATCAATCCCAGTATATAGATGCTGTTCATAGCTTTCCTCCTATAATTCTATGATATCATCATCCGCCCAGGCATCCAGGTAGGAAGCAGTCGCGGATTCCATGCTTTCCGTATGGGCAAACCGGTATTTATAGATCACACCCATGATCTGGATCGTGATCAGCGGCGTCATCGCCACCATCGCCACAACGCCAAAGGCGTCCTGAACAATATTTCCTCCTACCGCCTGACATGCCCCCATGGCGAAAGGCAGCAGGAACGTGGCGGTCATAGGTCCAGATGCGACTCCACCCGAGTCAAACGCGATCGCCGTAAAGATTTTCGGTACAAAAAATGAGAGGCACAGAGCGAGGATATATCCCGGAAGGATAAACCAGAATATAGAGATTCCCGTCAGCACCCGGATTATCGCCAGGCCGATCGAGGCGGAAACGCCAAGAGACAGGCTTAAGGCCATAGCCTCACCGGAGATTGCTCCGGAAGTGATCTCTTCTACCTGTTCCTTCAATACATAGACCGCAGGCTCTGCCTTTACGATAAAATAGCCGATCACCATCCCGATGGGGATCAGGATCCAGCTGTAGGAGAGTCCCGCTATGGTGCCGCCCAGATAGTTTCCGGCAGGCATAAAGCCCACATTGACTCCAGTCAGGAACAGGACCAGCCCGATGTAAGTATAGATCATACCAATAACAATCTTAAGAAGGGGTTTCTTCTTGATCTTCAGAGAGATTACCTGGAAAATGATGAAAAACATCACGATCGGCAGCAGGGAGACCGCGATCTCCATGATATATTTGGGCAGTCCTTCCTCGAAGCACCTCCAAAGCTCTACCGAATCCTGGATGGACGGAAGTTCCGACGGGGTATATCCTCTATCCTCCGGCCGGTACAAAAAGCCGAGGATCAAAACAGCCATGATCGGGCCGATGGAACAGAGGGCCACCAGACCGAAACTGTCATCCTCAGCGTGCTTATCGCTCCGGACCGCCGCAAATCCGACACCCAGCGCCATGATAAAAGGAACCGTCATGGGACCGGTGGTCACACCGCCGGAGTCAAACGCAACTGCGAGGAAATCATCTGGCACGAAGAATGCCAGTCCGAATACCAACAGATAAAACAAGATCAATAAAGAACGCAATGTCCTGGAAAACAGCATTCGCAACATGGCTACCATCAGAAAAAGTCCCACGCCTACGGCAACCGCTACGATCAGCGTGATATTTGGCACCGATGGCACCTGCTCCGCCAGAACCTGAAGATCTGGTTCAGATATGGTAATGATGAATCCCAGGATAAAGCACAGGAACAGTACGATCCCCAGATTCCTGGACTGGGCGATCCTAGTCCCGATCTTCTCTCCGATCGGCGTCATCGCCAGCTCCGCTCCCAAGGTAAAAAACATCATGCCTATGATCAGAAGAACCGCCCCAAACAGAAACAAAAGCAATATGCTTGGCGGGATCGGGGCGATGGTAAAACTTAACAGAATTACGATCCCAATTGTGGGAAGCACCGCGATCAGGGCTTCCTTTAACTTTTCTTTAAACTTATTTCGGTAAAAACCAATAAACAGAGTAATCCTTCCTCCTTTTTAGTCACTTCTTTAGTGTACATGTTCCACATCCAGTCATTCTCTTACACCCCCGATCAATTCCTGGATATCATCAACTTTAAACTGTTCCATATATGCTTTCAGGTCGTCCGCGATCTCCTCCGCAGCGCTGGGATTTCTGAAATTCGCAGTTCCGACCGCTACAGCCGTGGCTCCTGCCAGGATGAATTCCAGCGCGTCTTCCGCGCTGGCGATGCCCCCCATCCCGATCACGGGAATCTTTACCGCATGGGCTGTCTGGTAGACCATACGGACAGCAACCGGCTTGATGGCCGGTCCGGACAGTCCTCCGGTCCGGTTGGCCAAGGCAAATGTCCTCCGCCTGACATCTATCTTCATTCCTGTCAGTGTATTGATCAGAGAGACCGCGTCCGCGCCTCCCGCTTCTGCCGCCTTGGCGATCTCCGTGATGTCTGTCACGTTGGGGGTTAGTTTCATGATCACCGGATGGGCAGCGACCTTTTTGATCTGTGCCGTCAGTCTTTCCACATGTCCGGCATCCTGGCCAAAAGCCAGGAATCCCTCGTTTACATTCGGGCAGGAGATATTGATCTCCATCAGGTCGATGGATTCGTCCGACAGGCGTTCTACCACTTTCAGATATTCCTCTGGTGTATGCCCGCAGACATTTACGATGATCTTCGTGTCATATTTGCGCAGAAACGGAAGATCTCTTTTGCAAAACACCTCTACTCCCGGATTCTGCAGTCCAATGGCATTGAGCATCCCGCTGCTGGTCTCCGCGATCCTGGGGGGTTTGTTTCCTTCCCAGGGCACGTTAGCCACCCCTTTGGTCACTATCGCTCCCAGCTTATTGAGATCTGCGAACTCACTGTATTCTTCCCCTGACCCGAAAGTCCCGGAAGCGGTCATGACCGGATTCTTCAATTCCACGCCCGCGATCTTCACTCTGGTATTCATGATAACTCCACCTCCGTCGCCAGAAATACCGGTCCGTCCTTACAGACCCTCTTGTTGCGGACATGGCTGTGGCTGTCCACCTCTGTGGACTGACAGACGCAGCCCAGGCAGGCACCGATCCCGCAGGCCATCCGCTCCTCCAGAGACAGGTAGCATGGTATATTTTCTTCCGCGGCATATTCCTTGATCGCGCGCAACATAGGTGTGGGGCCGCAGGCGCAGATCACGTCCGCCCGCAGACCATGCTCCCGGATCGCATCCAGAACAGTTCCTTTGGTCCCCTCGCTCCCGTCTTCTGTGGCTGTATATACCTCTCCATAGTTTTTCAGTTCCTCTGTCAGATACTGCTCATCCCGGTATCCCACGATGATCTTCTTATCCCCAGTGATCTCTCTGGCCAGCTCCAGCATCGGCGGAATCCCGATCCCTCCGCCCACCAGGAATACCGTTCCTTTAAGATCCACCGGAAATCCATTGCCCAGAGGGCCCAGCACCTCGACGATATCTCCCGGTTCCAGCCTGGCAAACTGTTCTGTTCCCGTTCCCGGTCCGGTCACCCGGTAGACCAGCCGGACCCGGTTCCATTCCCGGTCGATCTCACAGATGCTGATGGGACGCGGCAGCAATTTTGTCCCGTCATTGGTGTATACAGAAAGAAACTGACCGGCCCCCGCCTCTCTCGCGATATTTCCTGTCTGCAACCACAGACTCCAGATATCCGTGCCGATCTGTTCCTGGGAACAGACCAGGGCATGCTCCTTGTATTTGCTCATACTGCTCTCCTTCGGTCCTCTCCTAATCCCTGCTTTCCAGAGCCTCCTGGATGTCTCTGCGCATATCCAGGACTGCTTCTCTGGCCGCCTCTCCATAGTTGTCCTCACCGTAGGAAGCGTACCTCTCCTGCTGCCAGGCGGCGATGATCCCTCTGGAAGAATTGATGACCGCGCCCAGACCGTCCTCATTGAAGAAATGGACCAGGTCTTTCCCTTGTCCGCCCTGGGCACCGTAGCCCGGCACCAGAATGTAAGCCTTCGGCATGATCTTGCGGAGCGCTTTCCCCATCTCCGGGTATGTAGCGCCCACTACAGCGCCCACATAACTGTATTCCCGGCCCATCAGGTCTTCTCCCCAGGCCGCCACTTTCTCTCCCACCAGTTCGTAAAGTGGGCGCCCATCGATCTTCTGGTCCTGGAATTCCCCGCTGGATGGGTTGGACGTCTTCACGAGGACGAAGATTCCCTTCTTCTCTTTTCTGCACACTTCCAGAAATGGATCTACTCCATCCGAACCAAGATAGGGATTGACCGTCGCGAAATCTTCCCCAAAGGGCCTATAGGTATTCCTCCCTACCCTGACACGTCCCAGATGTCCCGCGGCGTAAGCCGCTGAAGTAGAACCAATATCTCCCCGCTTGATATCCCCGATCACCACCAGCCCTTTCTCATGGCAGTAGTCTACCGTTTTCTGAAAAGCCACAAGCCCAGGCACGCCAAACTGCTCATACATGGCGATCTGTGGCTTCACCGCCGGGATCAGGTCGCAGGTCCTGTCCACGATCTCCTTATTAAACCGCCAGATCGCCTCGGCCGCGCCTTCTAATGTTTCTCCGTGGTCAATGAAGGCTTTTGCCTGTATCTTTTGGGGCACATACTTCAACATAGGATCCAGGCCCACCACGATCGGCGCCTTTGTCCTTTTTATCCTTTCCACTAATCGATCGATCAATGTTTCTTCCTCCTACTACAATTCTTATGCTCTGTCTGATCCGACGCCGCCTTCGTACACCAGACGTCCGTCCACCAGGGTATATCTCACTTCTCCCCAGACTTTCCGCCCATGGAACGGGGTATTCTTCCCTTTGGAGACAAAGGTCTCCCGGTCGATCTCGTATTCCCTGCCGGGATCAAAGACCACCAGATCAGCGATCTTCCCTTCAGACACGCTGCCCTTCTCTGTCAGCCCCAAGATCCTGGCCGGCTGCAGACTCATCTTATCTGCCATATCCAGTATGCTCAAGATATCGGTTTTCACCAGTTCTGTGTAGGTGAGGGCCGCTGATGTCTCCAGCCCGACGATCCCAAAGGGCGCTCTCTCCATAGATTGATTCTTTTCTTCTTCCCCATGAGGAGCATGGTCTGTGGCGATCACGTCCATGATCCCTTCCTTCAGCCCCCTGCGGAGCTCTTCCACATCCGCTCTTCTCCTCAGGGGTGGATTCATCTTATAGTTTCCATCGTCTCCGGGGATATCATCGGAAGTCAGGATGAAATGATGGGGACACACCTCCGCGGTCACCGGAAGTCCTTCCTTCTTCGCCTGTTCCACCATCTTCACACTGTCTGCCGTGGAACAGTGGCACAGATGCAGTTTCACTCCGGTCTCCTTCGCCAGCAGGATATCTCTGGCCACGATCACATCCTCCACAGAATTGGTGATCCCTTTCATCCCCAGACGCCCGGCATTTTCATCGGCGTTCATCACGCCGCCTTCCACCATTTGGATATCCTCGCAGTGGGCGAAGACCGTCATTCCACATTCTTTCGCGGCTTTCATCCCCCTCCGGTACAGGGAAGCGTTCATGACAGATTTCCCGTCTTCGCTGATCCCCACACAGCCTGCCCTGGCCATCCCTTCAATGTCCGCCAGTTCTTCTCCCTTCTGACCTTTCGTTACAGCGCCCAGCTGCAGTACATGTGCCGGAGACTCCTCCTCTGCCCGTCTCTGGACGTCCAGATATTTCTCCTTGTCGTCGATGGGCGGGCACGTGTTGGGCATAGCGCAGATGGTTGTCACACCACCCTTTACCGCCGCTTTCCCGCCCGTGGCCAAAGTCTCCTTATATTCCTGCCCCGGATCTCTCAGATGCACATGAAGATCGATAAATCCAGGCATCACATAGCAGCCGTCTGCTTCCAGGACCTGATCTGCCTCTTCTCGGATCTTTTCTTCTATTTTCCGGATCTTGCCACACTCGACCAGAATGTCCGATCTTTCCATGGTCCCGGAAAGAGGATCCACAACATATCCATTTCGAATGATGATACGCATACTATTCCTTTCCTTCCTGTAAAACAGGCATTTTTATCCCATACTCCTTTTTATTTTATCATACCGCGGCAAAAAAGGGAATGCCTGTTTTGACATTCCCTCTCAATACCGCGCTGCTATTCCATCATTTCCCGCAACGTCTCTACCGCCTGATCCAGTTGATTGTCCGCCTCCGGATCACTTTCGTTTCTCTGATATTCCACCACCACATCCGGCGTGATCCCTTCCCCGTCAATACTCCTTCCATTGGGAGTGAAATATTCTGCCACCGTAAGTTTCAGGCTGGTCCCGTCCCCCAGATCGTAAATAGACTGCACCACGCCTTTGCCGAAGGTCTGGGTACCCACGATCTGGCCGATCCCGTAATCCTGGATAGCACCCGCGTAGATCTCCGAGGCGCTGGCGCTGTTGCCGTCCACCAGGACTGCCAGCGGCACATCGATCTGGCGTTCTTCATCCGATACCATCTCCTGCCGGTTGCCATCCTTATCCTCTGTGTAGACGATCAGGCCTTCCGGCAGCATCAGATCCAGGATCTGGCAGACCGTATCCAGGTTGCCTCCCGGATTGCCTCTCAGGTCCACCACCAGGCCTTCCATTCCTTCCGCCTCCAGATCTGTCATGGCTTCCTGATACTGTTCCAGCGTCACATCATCAAATTCGCTGATGGAGAGATAGCCGACCGTCTCTGTCAGCATCCGGCTCTCCACCGTCTCTGCCTGGATCGTATCCCTGGTGATTGTGAGCGTAACTTCTTCTTGCTCTTCTCCCCGAAGGACAGTCACTTCGACAGTACTTCCCTTCTCTCCCTTGATGCTTCCCGAGATTTCTTCCAGGTCCTTTCCGGATACATCTTCTCCATCCACTTTATAGATAATGTCTCCGTCCTGCATCCCCGCCTTCATCGCCGGAGAATCCTCATACACATTAGAGGCTTCTGTGATCCCGGTATCCAGATCCTGGGTCAGGACTACTCCGATTCCTCCGTATTCACCCTGGGTCGTCTCCATCAGGGCAGTCGTCTGCTCCTCATCATAATAAACAGAATAAGGATCCTCCAGCGCCCCTACATAGCCCTCATAGATCCCTGTCTGGAGGGTTTCCTCATCGATCTCCCCCAGATACTCCTGGTTGATCAGAGCCTGGATCTGGGCCAGTTTTTCTTCCGCTTCCGAGGAAACCGCATCCTGGCCGAACAGCGGCAGCCTTCCGGCGCAGGACACCAGTCCTGTGCCCAGCAACACAGCAAGGGCGCCGCACAGCGCCCCCTGACAAAATTTCTTCTGATGCTTCATATCTCTTCCATCCCATCTACAGATAATTCATTGGATTCACAGGTGTGCCTCCAGACATGACCTGAAAATGCAGATGTGGTCCCGTGGAATTCCCCGTAGAACCAACACTCGCGATATTCTGTCCCTTGCTCACCTTCTGACCTGCCGTCACATAGATCTGCTGACAGTGCATATAGTATGTCTGCAGGCCATTCCCGTGGTTGATGATGATCATATTCCCCGCGTTGCCGCTGTATCCGGCAGAAGTAACTGTCCCATCCGCGGCCGCGTAGATCGGCGTCCCTGTGGGCGCGGCAAAGTCAACCCCTTTGTGGTTGGTACTGGCGCCCGGCAGAGGCTGCTCTCTCCAGCCAAACGTACTGGATATCCGGCTGTAGCCCGGACATGGATGGGTGAATATGCCATTGCCGCTCACCACAGAAGCGCCTGCGCTGTCAGAGTAGGAAGCCGCTTTCTCCCGCTGCTTCCGCTCCGCCGTCTCCACCGCTTCCTTCAGTTGCGCAAGCTGTTCTGACATCTCCCCGATCTCTGTGTCTTTCTCGTCGATCAGAGCCTCTATGGTACTCTGCTTCTCGATCAACTCGTTCTGCATCTGTTCCATCTCATCGTATTCTTTCTGAAGCTGCGCTTCCTGGGCTTCTACATCTGCCACGATGTCCTGGAACTGCTTGAGCATATCCCTGTCATAATCTGAGATATTAGAGATATACTCCGCTTTATTCAGAAAATCTGTGATATCTTTTGCCTCACATAAAACTTCGATAAACTGGCCGCCACCGTTCTCGTACATGTATTTGATCCGCTTTTTCATACTCTCGTACTGATCGTTCTCATCGATCTGAGCCTGGATCAATTCTTCTTCTTTGGCTGTGATCTCGGCTTCTTTCGCCTCGATCCTCGCCTTGGTCTCCTCCATCTCAGCCACCACAGTCTCCAATTCCTGGGACAGAGAATCCTTCTCCTGCTGAGCGGCTGATTTATCTTTCTCAAGTTCCTGCAGCTGTTCCCTCTTTTCCTGGAGTTCCGATGCCTCTGCCTGGAAGCTCATCCCGAGGCACAGCGACAGTACGCATAATACGCTGATCAGTTTCTTCCCTCGCATCTTAATGTACCCCCTAATAATTACCCCTGACTCTTATACTCTTAAATGCTTTCTGATCGTAAGGAAGCTTCCCAGGAATCCGATCCCGACTCCCAGAGCGACCCCTACCGGTAGCAGCGTTCTATATACGGTTGTGACCGGCAGAAAATCAATGATATTGTTCAGAAGGCTGAACCTGGTCATGATATACTGCACTGCCTGGTCGTACATGAAATACAGCGCCACCAGCGGGATCAGCGCTCCGATGATCCCAATAAGAAGGCCCTCGAACACGAATGGCGCCCGGACAAATCCGTCTTTGGCCCCTATGTATTTCATAATGGCGATCTCCTCTCTTCTGACCGTGACACCCATGGTGACGGTGTTGCTGATCAGGAAGACGGATACCACCAAAAGAATCAGGATGATCGCCGCTGAAACATAACCCACTAGCCGGTTTACACTAGTCAGTGTATCTGCCACGACATCGGACTTATTGACCATCCGCACGCCGTCCAGGCCCTCCGCGAAGGATACCACATCATCCTGCTTGGAGACATCCGCCATGTAAACCTCGTAGTTATCTGAGGTAGCCAGTGGGTTGTCGTTGGCAAATCCCGCGGCCGCCTCTTCCGACCCTCCGAAGTAATCCTGCTGGAAGCTTTCCCACGCCTCATCCGCGCTGACATAATTCACGCTCAGGACGCCCTCCGCATCCTCCAGTTCCCTTCCGATCTCATCCTTCTGATCCTGCGTGGCGTCCTCCTCAAAGAAAACGGTGATCGCCACCCCTTCTTCCGCTTTCTCCACGATATAATTAAAATTGAGCACGATGGAATAGAACAGTCCGAACAAAAAGATACAGGCCGCCATCGTCGCGACCGAAGCGATGGAAAACATCTTATTTCTTCCTATGTTCTTTACTCCCTGTCTCATCGAATATCCAAATGTACTTATCCTCATTTATTTATACCCACCTTTTTTCTCGTCGCTTACAATGACCCCCTTTTTCATTGTAACCACCCGCTTCTTCATCTCGTTAACGATCTCCTGGTTATGTGTCACCACCAGGACGGTTGTTCCTCTTTCATTTGCCTCTTCCAAGAGCTTCATGATCTCCCATGAATTTGTCGGGTCCAGATTTCCCGTAGGCTCGTCAGCCAGCAGGATCGCCGGTTCATTTACGATCGCTCTGGCGATCGCCACTCTCTGCTGCTCGCCTCCCGAGAGTTCTTTCGGGAAGGATTTGTATTTCTGCGCCAGCCCTACCAGCGACAAGGCCGCCGGAACTTTCTTCTTGATCACTCTTGTGGGGACTTCTGTCACCCTCTGAGCAAAAGCGATATTCTCATAGATATTCCGATCCTTCAGAAGACGGAAATCCTGGAATACCACTCCCAGCCTCCTACGGTACAACGGTATCTTTCTGTGTTTCATCCGGTTCAGGTTCTGACCATTGACAATGATACTTCCTGATGTCGGATCCAACTCCTTCATGATCAGCCGGATCAGCGTGGATTTCCCCGAACCGCTGTCACCAACAATGAAGACGAACTCCCCCTTCTCCACCTTCAGGTTCACCCCATTCAAAGCAGCGATCCCTTTGGAATACTCCTTTGTAACTTCTTTTAATTCAATCATATGCTCCTCCTAATTACTAATACTCCAGCGACTCCATATACTTCATATATTTTACCACCATAAGGGCGATCTTGAAAGTAATGGCATCTTCAAATACGCGCAGGTCCAGACCTGTACTCTTCTGAAGCTTATCCAGACGGTACACCAGCGTATTCCTGTGGATGTACAGCTGTCTGGATGTCTCTGACACGTTCAGATTATTTTCGAAGAATTTGTTGATCGTTGTCAGCGTCTCTTCGTCAAAATCATCCGGTGATTTCCCCTCAAATATCTCTCGTATGAACATCTTGCACAGCGGAACTGGAAGCTGATAGATCAATCGGCCGATCCCAAGTTCGCTGAACGCGATGACGTTCTTCTCACTAAAGAAAATTTTTCCCACATCAAGGGCAAGTTTGGCTTCTTTGTAGGATTTGGACACCTCCTTGATATCATTGATGATCGTTCCATAGGCGATGAGGATGTCTTCCTCACCGTCATTTTTCAAAATTTCATAGAAATTCTCAGCCGTCTTCTCCAGTTCGGCGGAACCGTCCTGCTCTTCCAGCTCTTTGACCACGATCACATTCTTCTCGTCTACCGCCGTGACAAAATCCTTGGCTTTATTGCCCAGAAGGCCGCGCATATTGTCGAGCGCGTTAGAATCCTTCTCATGTTTTGTCTCAATAATAAAGATAACACGTCTGACTTCTGTGTCAATATGTAATTTTTTGGCACGGTTATAGATATCGACCAGAAGCAGGTTATCCAGCAGCAGATTTTTGACAAAATTATCTTTATCAAATCGTTCCTTATAAGCCACCAGAAGATTCTGGATCTGGAAAGCCGCTATCTTCCCCACCATGTATACATCGTCGCTTCCGCCGTTCGCCAAAAGAACGTATTCTAACTGGTGTTCATCAAAGATCTTGAAAAACTGATATCCCTGGACCACCTGGCTGTCCGCGGGTGAACCCACAAAAGACAGCACCTCGTCTTCATAGTCATCCTGCTCCGAAAATGTACTGGCAAGAGATTTTCCGTCCGTATCCATGACACAAAAATCAATTCTTGTGATCCCCTTCAATCCTTCAATTGTATTTTGAAGTATTTGATTAGATATCATATTCTATCTCCTCCACTCGTTACAATATGCATTTTTCACAACAAAAAAACAATTTCTTTTGTCAAAATGCATACTACCGAGATTATCTTAATATATTTTTACAAAAAAAGAAAGAGGAAATTACATTTTTTTGTTAATTTCCTCTCTTTTTCTTCTTCTCCATTTCTTTTTTAAAGATCATCTTCACAAGGAACTGACTGAGCTTCCCTCTCCCAAAGCCGCCCCTGCGCACCGGGAGCATCTCGCTCCCCAGTCCCAGCCACAGTCCCGCGTTCAGAAGGCTTTTGTTCTGCACGATGAATTCTTCCTGCAGAGGGGCCGGCAACGCGGATATGATACAGTCGATCTCACCGCCATTGATCGCGTTGACCAGCATATCGTCCGCCCGGTCCTGGGCAGATACCTTGGCCATCCCAACCACCTGGACACCTCCATAGTGCCGCTCCAGATAGTCATAAAATCGCTGTCCGTCTTCTTCTGATCCTACCAGGAGGTAGATCCTCTTATGAGTCTTATGGAGATACCGCAGCAACATCCGGAGAAACACCTGATTCTCAGTCTCCTGAAGCCACTTCCTCTCTGTGATCTCCGCCACCTCCAGGATCATCCGGTCTCCAGCCAGCACCAGGTCAAACCGGTCGAACTCTTTTCTCATTTCCGCCATCTCGTCCATCTGCATGAGAGCATCTACCGTCACCATCTCGATCATGTTCACCGGTTCTGATTCCAGATATTCCACCGCTTTTTTCATCGCTTCTTTGGCTGTGCAGTTGTCAATCTCAATATCTAAAACATTTATCTTAGCGCTCATGTTCCCACCTGCTATCATCCTCTTCCAATTTTCGGATTATAGCAAACAGGCAGTTCGTTTTCAAGGCATCTAACAAAATGTTCACAGTTCTTAATATTTTTGTTAATTTTTTTGCGCAGACCGTTTTCTCCTGGCCAGCAGACCGCCGATGCGACCGGTTTCTTTGGAAGAAAGCGAGCGCCATCCTTCCTCTATCACTCTGTCCAGAAGCCCCAGTTCTTCCGCGATCTCATATTTCATTTTCTCTTCCGGCGTCAGTTCCTCCAGCCGGATCGGTTTCTGATTTTTTCCCGCCATATGTCATACCCCTTTCTTTTTCTGGAGTATGGACCAGGATGGCGGGAATTATTCAGCTTTCCGGCAGAAACTTACATCTATGGCGCATCCGGCTTTTCTTCCGGTCAAAAATCTATTCTGCGCCAGCACATCGTCTGGCGGTTACCGTCTACATGGCACTGTCAAAAAAGACACAGACGCTTCCCACGCCACAATCGATATTGATCTCCCGCCCGGTCCCGTTATTGACATGATTGCTTCTTCCAAGTCCGGAATAGCTCCGTTCCCCTACGGTCACATCGCCTACGCCGCAGTCAATGTTATAGTCATAGTCTCCTTCGCTTCCATAAGCCGTATATTCTATATCTCCTACGCCGCAGTCAATATCAAGCTTTTGGCTTGCATCTCCACGGGCGGCTATCGTCCCGGTACCGCAGTCAAAATCCGCCTCCCGGGCTGTAAAATCCTCTACTGCTCCATCTCCGGCTCCTACATCCAGAGAAAATCTGTCCGCCCGCAGATCCTCTACCATCAGACTGCCCGCCCCCACATCCAGGGAAATCTCCTCCAGTGTCCGTTCCCGGGGAAGATAGATATAGATCTTTCCTCTCCCTATCTGTTCGGTGAAAAACGCCCATTTTCTGGAAGTGATCTTAAGCTCATCGCCCTCCATGGTGGCGGAAAAGTTCAGTCGTCGGCTGATATTCTCTGCCTCCACCACCACTTCCTGACCGTCACCGGGAAGAACTTCTACATTTCCGGCAAACAATTCCATGTCAATCTTTTGAACGCCTTCATAAGTCTCTGTGGCGCTCTCCAGGTTGTCGCCTCCGACCACCAGCCCGATCCCATTGGGCAGTCGGTTCTGGAGCATCTCAACGCTTACCCCCAGGGCAAGCGCCGTGACACAGCACACCAGCCCGAGCCCAGCCGTGACCGCGCAGACTGCCCAGAATATTTTCCATCGCTTTTTCATCTCTTAACCCACCGCCTTTCTGTGAAACGGTTTCCGGCAGAGATTCACGATCCCCCGGAACAGACTTGGAAATACTACCATACAGAGCTTCACACAGGCCACGGTTCCGATCACTCCGATCACCGTGATGATCAGTCCCATGCCGATCAGGGCAAGCCCCACCGCGATCTCCGGCACCAAGCTTACGATCCCGGCACACACCAAAGCCGCCCCGGTGATCGCAAGGGCCAGGAACAACACGACTAAGGCGATAAAAATGCCAAACACGACCGCGACTGCCCCGACCACAAGTCCCAGCAGACCTGTGACAACAGGGATCACAACAGGCGCTCCCACCACAATGATCAGAATGATCAAGATTACCTTCAGGATCGTGCTATTTGTTGTATTCACGCCATTTTGCGGCGCTCCCCGGGATCCGTTCCCCTGGTTTGCATCTGCCCGCGGGCCTCTCTCTCCAGGTACGTCCCTCTGTTCAAACCTGGTATCCTGATAACCTGTCTCCCGGTACTCCCGGTATTCCTCTTTTTCTTTATCCTGTCCGCTTAACTCCTCCTTGATCTTGGCTGCCACCTTCGCCGGGCTTCCAAGATCTGAGACAGCCTCTGCTTCATGCTCTTTTCCCGCATCGTCAAAATAGTCGTTATAGTACCGCATCGCCTCCCTGCGTTCCTCTACCGGAACATCCTGCAGCAACGCGGCTAATTCAGTCATAAACTCTATACGGTTCATGCGGTCACACCTCCCTCAAATAACTCATTGATCTTCGTCGAATAACTCTTCCATTCTACACGGTAAAGATTCAATTGTGCCATTCCCTTATCTGTCACTTTGTAATATCTCCGGTTCCTGCCGTCAAACTGCTGGTCATAGACCTCCAGACATTCATCCTTCTGAAGTCTTCGCAGTACAGGATACAGTGTAGATTCAGAGACGTCGAGCGCTTTTCTCACATCCTGAGTGATCTTGTAACCGTAGGTTCCTTCCTGCTCCCGTGACAC
>DXGF01000129.1 GCA_019114065.1 Candidatus Dorea gallistercoris | reverse complement strand
CTCTTTTCATAACCTGTATCTCCTCGTTCAACTGATTCATGCGGTTATGATTTACAGCGTATCCTTTGATTATATACTCTTTTAACACAGAATTAGCCCAGCGGCGAAATTCCACACCTCGTTTAGATTTCACGCGGTAACCAACAGAGATGATTACGTCTAAATTATAGTGTTCTACCATATATTGCTTATTGTCCGATGCAGTTGTCGCAAATTTTGCGACAACTGCATCTTGTCCAGCAAGTTCTTCCTTCAATGCATTATTAATATGCTTTCCGATAGTTTTTATATCACGTTTAAATAATGTTGACATCTGATTTCTATTAAGCCAGACCGATTCATTTTCTAGCATGACCGGCAGCGCAATACTCTTATCTTCTGATTCAAATAAAATGAGCTCTTTTTCATTTCCCTTATATGCTTCCCTCTCTCCCTCTGCATATACTCTATATAGTCCGTTCTTTATTCCTTCCAAATCTCTGCCGCAAGTTCCGAAAAATCAATCTGAAGCCTTTCCCCAAACATGCGTACAGGCACTTTATCCTTGAATGTATACAGAGAAATATATGGAGCAGCCTCCCCTTCAAACCAGTAACATACAACCATCTCTCGCTTTACGTCCACAATCCAATATTCCCGCACTCCGGCGTTCATGTATTTCTGCACTTTGATCCCATAGTCTCGCTTCCTGGTGGATTCAGACGTGATCTCAATACACAGATCCGGCGCGCCATAGACCCCTTTTTTCGTAATCTTTTCTCTCTGACAGACCAAAGCGAGATCCGGCTGTATCACCGTCCTATCGTCCCGGTCCAACTGCACATCTAAGGGAGATGGCAGGATCCGGCACGGCCCTCCCTGCTGCCGAATGAACAGTTTGATCTCGAAAAGAAGTTCCGTGACCAGTTCCTGATGGGTAAAACTGGGGGCTTCAAGGAAGAATAGCTTTCCATCGATCAATTCCGCCCTCACATCTTCCGGCAGCCCTCTGTAATCCTCCAGCGTATATTCATCCTGCCTCTTCGCGCAATACGGCGCTCTGCTCTCCCGCAGTGTTTCTTCCTTCGTATATTCCTCCGCAAACAGAACAGCCTCCAGCGCCCGAATGGTATCATAGCGAGGGGAGCGGGTCTCTCCGCTCAGAATCTTGTTGATCGTGCCTGTGGGGACGCCAGAAAGCTGAGAGAGTTGTTCCGTTGTCAGTCCCAGTTCTTTCTTTCTTTTATTCAATTCTTCGTATAGCATAATCTTCCCTCCCGCACTCTGGATCTTTCAATCTGTTTCTATTTATATGATACATCCATATACGGGTGCTGTCAATTTATTTTACCAAATACGGTTAATTCTATTTCTTCTGTCTGCTGCCACATGCAGAACGCCGATCACACACAGGGTGATCCCTTCCGCCGCCGCTGCCGAGGCCCAGATCCAATTCTCTCCCAGCAGTACTGGCACCAGGAAGATCGCCGCCCCCTTCACCACAATTCCTCTGCTGACCGCGATGACATTGGACTTCCAGGTCTGTTTCGTGGAATAAAAGTAAGCGGTAAAAATAAGATTTACTGCCATAAATACAAAAGAAAGGGCAAAGACCGGCAGCGCGTTTGAAGCCATCTCTACCAGCTCCGACTCCTGGTTAAACAATCTTACCACCGGAACCCGGAACACTACAAGGGCCGCATAGATCACGACTGAGGCGGCTAGATTGATCTTAAACCCTGCCTGTAGATCTGACTGCAGTTCCTTCTTATCCTTCTTTCCAAAGGCAAGCCCCCACAAAGGCTGAAGCCCCTGAGCCACTCCCGAAAGGATAGCATTGGCCAGCGAATAGATAAAACTCAGAACGCTGAACGTTGCCACCCCTATATCCCCCAGTGTTCCAGCCAGTACCCAGTTGTAGCAGAACGCTGTTACAGGTGTGTTTAACTGGGAGAAGCACTCCGGCACTCCCCGGTTGCAGATCTTCTTCGTCAGCGCCAGTGAAGGGGTGTATCTTTGGATCCTCAGATCTCCTTTTCTGCGAATAAAATGGCTCATCAGTATCAAAAAGGAAAGAAGCTGTCCCAAGCCGGAAGCCACAGCCGCTCCCATGATCCCCATCCCCATAGGAAAGATAAACAGCCAGTCCAGAAATATATTGGCCGCAGCTCCGGCGCACATTCCCAGGAAGGCCAGCCCCGGCGCGCCATCGTTACGTACGAAGATCGCCAGGCAGTTACTCAAAAGGAAAGGAATCGAAAACGCGGTGTAGAAGAAAAGATACTCCCTCGCCAAGGGCAGCACTTGCTCGCTGCTCCCGCATAGATAAGCAATCTGCTCTGGAAATGCCATACCTGCCGCCAGCAATAAGACCGACAACAGAAACGTCAGGACCAAAGCCGTCATAAACGCGTCATTGGCTCCTTTCTTATCTCCCCTCCCAAGCCGGATCGCGATCACCGTAGAACCGCCCATGGCAAAAAGCGTTGAGACCGCTACCATGGCCGTGATGAAGGGAACGGTAATGTTGACCGCGGCCAGGGCAAGGGCTCCTACTCCCCGGCCCACGAAGATTCCGTCCACGATATTATACAAATAAGTTACACACAGCCCTCCCGCCGAGGGCAGTATGTAGGAAAGTATCTGCTTATTCCGTAAATTCATGCTGACTGCCTCCTTGAAGTATGTTTGTCTGGTCAAGGAAACTTTCCTTGACATGTTCGACGTAACACAGTATATTCTGTATAGTAACTAGACAGTCAAGAGGAATTTTAATGGATAAAAAGAATTATCTCACGATCAGCGAATTCGCCCGGATTTCAGAGATCAGCCGCAAGGCCTTGATCTTCTATGACAAAATCGGCGTATTCTCTCCTAAACACACCGCTCCCAATGGTTATCGGTATTATACTCACGAACAGATCTATGTCATCTCTGTCGTCAATATACTAAAAGAGCTTGGAATGCCGTTGTCCCAGATCAAAGAATATACCAATCACATTTCCCCTGAGCGGGCGGCCTCTCTTTTACGAGAACAGGCAGCTCACCTTCAGGATAAGATCGGGGAACTTACGGCCATCCAGGATATGCTGAGTACAAAACTCGCCAAATTAGAGCAGGGGATCTCCATCGATACCGGAAGCGTCCAGATCCGGCGTTTTGAGGAGGAACCGATTTTTATCAGCGACCCCTTTCACGCGGACAGAACGTGTATTCCCGATGATATCTGGCTGGATTTCTATGTGAAATGCAAGAAGAAACATGTGTCTTTTGGTTACCCGGAAGGGTATCTTGTAACCGAAGACAATCTGGCAAGACAGCAGACTGGCGAAGTCTCAAATATCATAGCTTATGTAAAAGACCACAGATACGCCAACAACGCCCTCCCCGCAGGGGACTATGTCACCGTCTGCGGAAAGGGCGGATTGGAAGATACGGCCGCCATCTACAGCCGCCTATTCGATTTTATCAGGGAAACTCACTGCCCCGTCACCGGCCCCTCCTACGAGGAAAGGCTCATCGATGAGGTTGGCAGCGCAGATAGGAGCGGACAGATCATCCGCATACGCATCCGAGTAAGGGAATGATTATCCCCGCGATTTCCACTGCTGGCTCCAAACGTTCATTATTTCACTTTGGACCCGCCAAACACCTGAGACATAGGGACAGTATCCAGCATCAGATCCAGGTCTTTGACTTCTTGCTCTGTCAATCGGATATCCGCCGCTTGCCCGTTTTCCAGCAGCCGCTCTAATTTTCTGGTCCCCGGGATCGGCACGATAAAAGGCTTCTTTGCCAGCATCCAGGCCAGGGAGATCTGAGCAGGTGTCGCGTTCTTTTGTTCCGCCATCTCCTTGATATACCGGATCATTTCCTGATTTTTGTCCATGGCCTCCGGGGTAAACTGAGGCATTGCGCTGCGGTAGTCAGTCCCCTCTTCAAATTTGGATTCCTTATTATACTTGGCGCTCAGGAATCCATTTGCCAGCGGAGAGAAGGCCACAAACCCGATCTGCAGCTCTTCCAGTACCGGGAACAACGCTTCATAATCCCGGTACATCATCGAATACCGGTTCTGTACCGCTGTTACCGGGCAGACCTTATGCGCCCGCCTCAAGGTCTC
>DXGF01000128.1 GCA_019114065.1 Candidatus Dorea gallistercoris | reverse complement strand
AAACTCCAAAGGGGCAGCGGGTCTCACAGCTTCCGCACTGGATGCATTCTCCCGCGTGATGGGGAAGCACCTCATAATGCTCTCTCACCGTCTCTGGCACACCACCCTGCGCCTTGGCCAGGTTCAGGAACTTGGTCACGGAGGCAACATCAATCTTCTTAGGGCAGGGCGCGCAGTGACTGCAGTACATACAGTGCCCTTCCCAGCTGATGTTTGGGAACGAAGCAAAAGCCGGCGCATAATCCTTCTCCTCCTCTGACGCTTCCTCGTAAGCCAGACTGGTCCGAAGCTGTTCCACACTGTGGGCGCCCGCAAGAACCGTGGCTACCGCCGGCCGGGTCAGGGCATAGTGGAGACACTGATTCACCGTCAGGGCTTTGCCGGCAGGAGACATGGCCGCATCCAGAAGGTCCCCGCCTCCGAATGCCTTCATGACTGTCACACCCACTCCCAGCCTCTGGCAGGTCTCATACAGTTCCTGCCTCTGAGGGTCCATGTTCACCAGATGCTTTTCATAATTTTCGTCTGCCCACAGCTCATTCACATCCTCACTGGCCGGCTGAAGGTCGTAGCAGGGGTTCACGCTGAACATCAGCACTTCGATATCCCCGCTTCTCACTGCCTCCAGCGCCACTTCCGGGTTATGGCTGGAAAGTCCGATGTGATGGATCACCCCTTTTTCTTTCAATTCTTTTACATAGGAAAGGACCGAGCCTTCCGCCACCGTCTTCCAATCCTGCATAGAATCTACATAGTGGATCATCCCCACATCGATATAGTCCGTCTGGAGACGGGACAGCAGGTCCTCCATTCCTGCTTTCACTTCCTCGATCTGACGGCTCCTTTTATACTGGCCGTCCTTCCAGACGGAACAGACATGGGCCTGGATAATGAATTTATCCCTTCTGCCCTTTAACGCCTCCCCTACACTGGAGCGCACCTGCGGGTTGGATGTATATAAGTCAAAATAATTGACGCCCTGCTCTTCAGCCTCGTCCAGAAGCAGCTTTACTCCCCGACAGTCATCCTCCACGAATCCCTCGCAGCCAAGTCCGATCTCGCCGACTTTTAATCCTGTGTTTCCCAACTCTCGACAGTTCATAGCTTTTCCCTCCTGATTGCTTTATTTCTTCCAGTTTTTAACTATCCTGACTTTTTAAATTATAGCATATCTGCAGATTTGATTTTGACATTTTTGCTTTTTTTATTTCAAACTTTTAAAGCAGCGAGCAGTGTCGGAAACGTAAGTCCAGTTGTCCGGTCAGTCTCGCTTTTTTTATTGTTTGTATATCAGGAGGAAGCCTTATGCCAAGAACGAAATTCCAAGATCTTATTTTTACCATTCTCATGGTGCTTATTTTTGTTTATGTCATGACTTTTTACAACGCGGGGCTGGAAGGAAAAGTCACATTGTCTACCTTCGGCTATGCTCTGACCCACATGTGGCCGGAGGTGATCGGCGCCTTCATCGCCCAGCGCTATATCTCCTCGCCGGCAGTAAAACAGCTGGTAGCACGGGTCTTTACGCCCGGCCAGGACAAACCCATCTTCATCATCCTAGCCACCGCTGGGTTCACCGTATCCATGATGGCGCCTATAATGACTTTGTATGTATCCATTTTTCATATAGGGCTCTGCCCGGAACTGTTGGATCACTGGCTCACCAAGCTGGTCCAGAATTTCCCGTTCGCCCTCTGTGCCCAGGTCTTCTATGTGGGCCCGCTGGTGCGGCTGATCTTCCGCACCCTGTTCAGGAAACAGCTGGCCGATACGCCTGAGACCTCCAAGGCCGCGGCCTGACGGATCAATATTTCCCGGCTCCGAAACCTCACCCGCCACTTGACCCACCCCCACCTTGTGATGTTATAATATGATACCAGGGTCTCAAAGGCCTGCAAAACCAGGAAAAAGAAGCCCGACAGGGCGGATTTTAAAGAGGAAAGTTATGTCTACATTAAAAAAATTTATCCAATACTATCAACCTTACAAAGGTGTATTTTTCTTAGATCTTTTCTGCGCTACTTTTATCAGCGTAGTGGATCTTCTGTATCCCCAGTTCCTGCGCGGCGCCATCAACGGTCTGTTCACCAGGAGCGCCGGGGAGATCACCCGTGCGCTTTTCCCCATCGGCATCGGGCTTTTTGTCATGTATGTCCTTCAGAGCCTGTGCAAGTATTACATCAGCTATCAAGGCCACATGATGGGGGCTCACATGGAAAGGGATATGCGGGCCAAGCTCTTTGACCACTATGAGAGATTGTCCTTCTCTTACTATGACCAGAATAATTCCGGCCAGATGATGAGCAAGCTGGTCTCTGACTTGTTCGATATCGCTGAGTTTGCCCACCATGGGCCGGAAAACCTGTTCATCTCTGTCATCAAGATCGTCGGGTCCTTCATCTTCCTATTCCTGATCAACTGGCAGCTTGCCATCCCGCTTTTGATCCTGGTCTTCTGTATGCTGATCTTCTCCGTCAGCCAGAATAAGCGGATGCAGGCCACCTTCCTGGACAACCGCAGGAAGATCGGGGATGTGAACGCCAGTCTCCAGGACACTCTGGCAGGCATCCGTGTAGTTCAATCCTTTGCCAATGAGGACGTGGAGCGGAAGAAATTCGCCAAAAGCAACCAGGGCTTCTTAAAATCCAAGGATGATAATTATCACTGCATGGGAACTTTTACAGGAGGCAATCTCTTCTTCCAGGGCATGATGTATCTGGTGACCCTGGTGTACGGCGGATATCTGATCGCCCAGGGACGGATGGACGTGGTGGACTTGTCTATGTACGCCCTCTATATCGGCATTTTCATCAGCCCGATACAGATTCTGGTGGAGTTGATGGAAATGATGCAGAAAGGTCTCTCCGGCTTCCGCCGTTATCTGGATGTGATGGAGACAGAGATACAGATCACAGATGCTCCTGACGCGAAACCCCTGACGGACGTAAAGGGAACGGTCGCTTATGAACACGTTTCCTTCCACTATTCCGATGATGACACCCCGGTGCTCTCTGATGTTTCCTTTGAGATCCCGGCAGGCCGCTCAGTGGCTCTGGTCGGTCCTTCCGGTTCCGGCAAGACCACCATCTGCAACCTGCTGCCCCGGTTCTATGATGTGACCGGCGGACGAGTGACCATCGACGGCAAAAACGTGCAAAAGCTGACCCTGGAATCTCTTCGCGGTCAGATCGGCATCGTCCAGCAGGATGTCTATCTGTTCTGTGGCACCATCCGGGAAAATATCGCCTACGGGAAGCCCGGCGCATCCTTGGAAGAAATCGTAGAAGCCGCCAGGAAAGCCAACATCCACGACTTTATCGAAAGTCTGCCTGAAGGTTATGACACCTATGTGGGTGAACGGGGAACCCGCTTGTCCGGCGGACAGAAACAGCGCATCTCCATCGCCCGTGTATTTCTGAAGAATCCGCCCATTTTAATCCTGGATGAGGCCACCAGCGCCCTGGATAATGAAAGCGAACGCTGGATCCAGAAGAGTCTGGATGTTCTGGCCCATGACCGGACCACCATCACCATCGCCCACCGGCTGTCCACCATCCAGAACGCTGACGAGATCCTAGTAGTGGCGGACAATGGCATCGCAGAGCGGGGAACCCACGAGGAGCTGCTGCGTTTGGGCGGTATCTATGCGGGATATTACCGATAGATGTCCCATTTTCTCCTTTTTGTGAATATTGTAGTATTAATCTCTTGATCTTCTCCTCATTTTCAGAACATTTACTCTTGAAAATGAGAGAGATTGAGCTATAATAAAACCAAAGATTGATATTATTTTAACAATAAAGGAGGAATTCAATATGCTAAGACTTAGAATGATGCGAGCACCTCAGAAATATGTTCAGGGAAAACATTCTCTGCTCCATTTTCACGAAGAAATGAAGGATCTGGGAGACAAATGGCTGTTCATCTGTTCCAACAGCGGCTACAAGATGTGCCGTGATAACATCGAGAAAAGCTTTGGAGATGCCCCGGATGTCCGCCGCTATGAAGTCTTCGGCGGTACCTCCAGTGTGGGAGAGATCGAGCGGATGCGCAAGATCGCGCGGGAGGAAGGTCTGAATGTCATCGTCGGCGTAGGCGGCGGCTCTGCCATCGATACCGCCAAGGCCACGGCCTACTACGAAAAGCTTCCGGTCGTGATCATTCCGACCGTTGTCGCCACAGATGCTCCCTGCACAGGTCTGTCGGTTATCTACAATGACGACAAGACCTTCAACAGCTATCTGTTCTATCCAAAGAATCCTGAAGCGGTCCTTGTGGACAGTGACATCATCGCCAAAGCACCTGTCAAATTCCTGGTTGCCGGCATGGGCGATGCGCTTGGCACCTATTTTGAGGCCAGAGCCTGTGAGCGCACCGATGCGCCAAGCCTGGAAAATGGCGGGATCACTCAGTCCGCTATGGCATTGTGCCGTCTCTGCTATGAGACCTTGAAGGAATATGGCGCCGCGGCAAAGCAGGCCTGCGAAAATCACGTTGTCACTCCTGCCCTGGAAGCGATCATCGAGGCTAATGTCTATCTTTCCGGCGTAGGAGCCGATAACGGCGGTCTTGCCGTTGCTCATTCCTTCTATAATGGACTGACCGCCCTTGGAGGACACAGCGCGCCGCATGGAAATTGTGTGGCGTTTGGAACTCTGGTCCAGCTGGTCCTGGAACGGGCTTCTAAAGAAGAATTTCAGGAAGTCCAGGATTTCTGCCGGGAAGTAGGACTTCCGGTCACTCTGGAAGAGATCGGCATCACCAAAGACGAAGAGATCCGCGTCATCGCTGAGAAATCCTGTGTAGAGGGTGAGTCCATCCACAATATGGTGGCGGACGTGACCCCTGATCAGCTTTATGCCGCTATCGTCACCGCAGACGCGTTAGGCAGGAAGGCTCTTGCTTAACCGTCTCTCAGCGAACGCTATACATTCCCTGATACAAAAACGCTGGAGCCTTACGGCTTCAGCGTTTTTCTTTTCCCTCGCTCTGAATCTTTTCTACTCTTCCGTTTTCTTCTTTGGCGCGACCATCTTATGGCCCGTATAGAGACAGATCAGAGCGCTGATCATCATGACCACTGCGCTGTATTTATGCCACTTCATGTATTTCATACCCTTCACCTTCTTTCGTCCCGCTGTCGTCCGCTTCTTCGTTAGAGATTTCTAACTTCTATAATAGTAACACATAGGGCGGGACAATTGCAATCGCCAAACCGATCAAATCTTGTTTAGCCCTGGGCAGCAAAGTTTCCGGTGTACAACTGGTAATACCTGCCCTTCTCCGCGATCAGCTCGTCATGAGTTCCCCGCTCAATGATGCGGCCCTGCTCCATGACCATGATACAGTCGGAGTTCTTGACCGTGGACAATCTGTGGGCAATGACGAAGGTGGTCCGTCCTTTCATCAGCGCATCCATGCCAGCCTGCACTAATTTCTCTGTACGGGTATCGATAGAGGATGTGGCCTCATCCAGGATCAGCGCCGGCGGATCGGCAACTGCCGCTCTGGCGATCGCCAGAAGTTGTCTCTGCCCCTGGCTCAGATTGGAACCATCGCCGATGAGCATGGTGTCATAACCGTCCGGCAGACGGCGGATAAATCCGTCCGCGTTGGCAAGCTTGGCGGCTTTGATACAATCCTCATCTGTGGCGTCCAGCTTCCCGTAACGGATATTCTCCATAACCGTCCCCGTAAAGAGGTGCGTATCCTGGAGAACCATTCCCAGAGACCTTCTCAGGTCTGGTTTCTTGATCTTGTTGATATTGATGCCGTCATAACGAATCTTACCGTCCGCGATATCGTAGAATCGATTGATCAGGTTGGTAATGGTGGTCTTGCCTGCGCCGGTGGCTCCGACGAAGGCGATCTTCTGACCTGGCTTCGCCCACAGGCTGATATTGTGCAGAACGATCTTGTCGTCTGTGTACCCGAAGTCTACATCATCGAAGACCACTTTGCCTTCCAATTTGGTATAAGTCACAGTTCCTTCTGCCTTATGAGGATGCTTCCAGGCCCACAGGTTGGTGCGGGTGTCCGCTTCTGTCAGATTGCCGTTCTCGTCTTCTTTGGCGTTGACCAATTCCACATATCCTTCATCCACTTCCGGTTCCTGATCCATCAGCTCAAATACACGCTGAGCGCCGGCCGCGGCGTTGACTACGAAGTTGATCTGCTGGCTGACCTGAGTGATCGGGTTGGTAAAACTTTTATTTAAGCCGACAAAGGTAACGACCGTTCCGATGGTGACGCCGGCCAGTCCGTTGATTCCCAGGATCGCGCCGACGATCGCCACCAGAGCGTAACTGATCCACCCGATATTGGCATTGATGGGCATCAGCAGGTTGGCATAACGATTCGCTTTGTTGGCGCTGTCCCTGAGTTTTTCATTTACCTTATGGAAATCACGCATTGCCGCCTCTTCATGGCAGAAAACCTTGACGACTTTCTGGCCGTCCATCATTTCCTCAATAAAGCCGTCCACAGCGCCCAGATCGATCTGCTGGCGGATATAGTATTTCCCGGACAGCTTGGAGAAATTAGAGGTGACAACAAGCATGACCACCGCGGTCAGGATCGAGATCACCGTCAGCGCCGGATTCAGGATGAGCATTGTGATCAGCGTAGCAGTCATCGTGATCACCGAGTTGATGATCTGAGGAATGCTCTGGCTCAAGAGCTGTCTCAATGTGTCCACATCGTTGGTGTATACCGACATGATATCTCCATGGGCGTGGGTATCAAAGTATTTGATCGGCAGCGCCTCCATCCTGCTGAACAGATCGTCCCTGAGATGGAGCATGGTACCCTGGCTGATATTGACCATGATCCGGTTATAGGCAAAGGCCGTGATGACACCAGTCCCCATCACACAGGCCAGTTGGAACAGGTCCCTTGCAAGGCCGCTAAAATCGTCAGAACCCGTCTGCAGCATGGGGGTGATATAATCATCCACCAAAGTCTGCGGGAAGGTGGCTCCTATCACGGTAGCGATGGCAGTGATCACAATACAGAGGATCACAAGCAAAAATGGAAATTTATAGTAATGAAGCATATATCGGATGACCCGATTGATCAGCTTTGTAGCTGACGCCGCTCTGGATCCTGATTTTCTTTCACTCTGTTTCTCACTCATAGATCAAATCTCCTCCTTCCCGGTTTATGCTGGCTGGTCGAAGTCTCCGCCGCCCTCGATCTGTGAATTATAGATCTCCTGGTAAATGGCGTTATGTTCCAGCAGATGTTCATGGGTGTCAAACGCGTCGATCCTGCCCTCGTCCAGTACCAGAATCCGGTCCGCGGACTGGACGCTGGATACTCGCTGGGCAATGATGATCTTGGTGGTGCCGGGGATTTCTCTGGCGAAGGCCGTTCGGATGCTGGCATCCGTCGCGGTATCCACCGCGCTGGTGGAATCGTCCAGGATCAGGACCTTCGGTTTCTTTAGAAGCGCGCGGGCG
>DXGF01000127.1 GCA_019114065.1 Candidatus Dorea gallistercoris | reverse complement strand
CTGCTCCTGCCTAAGAAAGAGCGGAACGCTATGGGCGCCGCTATTGGTACGACGGCCCTGAACTCCGCCATGACACCGGCAGCGGTGGGCGAAGCTGATCCGACCATGGCTCAGTATGTGGATATGGCTACCGCCCAGTGCGCCACTGCCTCTGTGGTAACCCTGTTCCTCTGCCCGTTCATCACGGCGTTCTTTGACAAGATCATGCAGAAGAAACAGCTTGGGATCTATTCACCGGAAGGCTGGGCACGCTACAAAGTAGATGCAAACGTACCGGCTCCCGCGGCAGCCGAGTAAGTAGTGAAAAAAGTCCTCTGATGTGTTACAATAATTTTGTACATAGAGAGAGGACTTTTTTCGATCAGTATGAGGAAGATATTTATGGAAAAATTAAACGTACAGCTTACAAAGGAACAGTTATTTGACTTTCTTTTATATCATACATTTTCAAAGGCCTCAGGTTTTCTTGTCAACATGCTTGGCATGGATGTGATCGTAGTCGGCGTTGTCATGCAGGTTATGGGAAAGGTTGATTTTGAACATTTTCTCTTATATGTGATCGCCGGTGTGGCTTTTCTGTCTTATACCCCTGTACTGCTCAGATTCCGGGCTCATAAACAGATTCGGATCAACCCGGAATACAAGGATCCAAGAGAATATATCTTTTCCGAAGAAGACGGGATCTTGGTAGTGCAGAACGGAACTGAGAAAAAGTATGACTGGAGTCAGGTCCGCCGGACAGTGACCACTCCTAAGACGATCGGCATCTACTACGGAAAAGATCTGGCCTTCATCATCCCAAAGGAGGACTTTGGAGACCGCTTTGTACCGATCATGCAGATGGTAGTGCGCCACATTGGGCTGAATCATGTACGACTGACACAGTAGCCCTCATTCTGGGCAAAGTGACAGCGCAGATATAGGAAAGGATCAAGGGGGAGCCGGATATGGAAGAACGCAGACAGGCCATTTTAAAAGAACTGGAAAAAAAAGGAAAGGTGCGGGTATCGGACTTGAGCAGGACACTGAACTGTTCCGAGGTCACCATCCGCAGCGATATCAAGGCCATGCATGAGGAGGGGCTCTTAAAGCGGATCCACGGCGGAGCTGTCCGCCTGGAGTCCAGCCTGGCAAAAAAATACGGCACCGAAAGCATCTACCGGAACGCGGACCGCAAGGAGGCCATCGCCCGGCGGGCTTATGAGTACATTGAAGACGGAGATACCATCATCATCGATGATGCTTCCACCAGTTTCTATCTGGCCCTCTATATCAAGGACCACCCCGAGAAACGGATCGCGGTGGTCACCAACTCTCTGCTCACCGGCAATGAACTGGCAGGGGTCGGTCATGTAGAGCTGTATATGATCGGCGGATATGTGGGAGGCCATCTCTCAGCCACCATGGGGGAGGCCGCGCTGGAAAATATGGAAAGCTTCCATGTAGACAAAGGCTTTATCGGCGTCCATGGGATCAATTATGAAGCGGGCCTTACCTCCATCGCCACCCCCCAGATGCAGGTCAAGCGGGCCATCCTGAAGGCTTCCCGGGAAGTCTATGTCCTGGCGGACAGCAGCAAATTCGGCGGCGGATACCTGTCCGTGATCTGCCCCATCAGCCAGGTACACAAGATTATCACCGATGATCAGGTTTCCCGGGAAAATATAGAGATCGCCAAGGAACTCAAGATTCCTTTGGTCATTGCGTAAGATCTTCAGGGGTTTTCAGCACGATCCGCACAGACTCGCTGGCCGTGATCTCTTTCTTCAATCCATAGACCGCATTGCTGATCACAGATTCTCCGTCATTGATGAACACTTCGATAAAATACTCGTCCACCAGCGCTTCCACATGGAAGCCTCCCCTGAGCCTCGGCGTCTCTGAGCGCAGGTGCGCCCCCGCAAAATCAGGATAGACCCGGCTCCGGTCCGTACAGATCCGATCGCCCTCTCTGCGGATGCGAAATCCTCCGATCGACACCTCTTCGCCTTCTTCCAGGTCAAATACGGCCATATAGCCGTCTTCATGGGTCTGGCTGACATCGTCTGTGATCTTTGAATAAGCGTCTCTGACATTCGGATGCAGCCGGAAGCAGATGTGCCCATCTTCCATCTCCACCACACGAGGAGAGCAGAACATCCCGATCCACCCTTCTTTTGTCACCTCGGGCATCCGTACCCAGGCAAGCATCGTGCGCCTTCCCTGGGCATCCAGTGTTGTCTGGGGGGCGTACAGGTCCATTCCCTGGTCGATAAACTGATACTCGTCCGGGATCTGGATCTGGCAGGTCTCCTCTTCAAAATGTACAGGAAAACAGATGGATTGATTTCTCTCTTTCTCTCCATTGTCCAAAAGCCCCATGGCTGACAGCAGCAGGACTTCTCCTCCTTGGGTGGAAAAATAATCCGGGCACTCCCACATCCATCCATATTCCGGGCCCTTCATCGCCTGATTTACATAGGTCCAGTGATGCAGGTCTTTACTTTTGTAGAACAACACCTCTCCGTGTTTTTCCTCGATCGTGCTGCCCACGATCAAATACCATTCATCACTGCCCCGCCACACTTTGGGATCTCTGGTATGGGTCCGGTCTCCCACGGCAGCGTCCGTGATCGGAGGAATGATCACTTCTTTTCCATTCTGATTATCAAAGTGGAAACCATCCTCCGAAGCGATCAGCATCTGACAGGATTCAAACTGCTCATCCAGGCAGGTATGAGAATCCTCCGGATTGATCACTTCATAACGGACACCGGTATACACAAGATAAAGCTTTCCATCTTCTTCAACCGCGCTGCCAGAAAAGCATCCATTCTGATCCCCGTAAGTAGTGGGATAAAGGGCAAGACCTTTGTGTTCCCAGGTGATCAGATCCTGGCTGACCGCATGCCCCCAGTGCATGGTCCCCCACCGGGGGCCGTAAGGGAAGTACTGATAGAAAAGATGGTAATGCCCCTTAAAGTATATAAAACCATTCGGATCATTGACCCAGTTATCAGGCGCCTTCAGACGTAATCTCTGTCGTTTTTCCATTCTGTCTCCTCCATTATGCCTCTATATAGTTGACTCCTGTTTCTTTGTCAAAGAAGTGCAGCTTCTGCGGCACAAACACGAAATCGATCTTGTCTCCGATCTGGCTGATCTCATATTTGGAGACACGGGCCACCGCCTGGCTGCCTCCAAAGCCAAAGTACAGATTATTCTCATTTCCCATTACTTCGGTATCTGTTATGACCGCGTGCTGGACGTTGCCGCTGTCCCCGGCGATCATCTGGGCATCTGTTTTGATGTCCTCTCCCCGGATTCCCAGCGTCATCTCTCCCTGGCGCCCAGCCAGCGACTGCAGTACATCCTCTGGAAGGGTCATAGTGCTCCCATCGGCGAATTTTACTGTCCCGTCTTCCACCTTCACATCGAAGAAGTTCATCTGAGGCGATCCGATGAATCCGGCCACGAACTGATTCTTGGGATGGTCGTAGAGCTCCATTGGTTTCCCGATCTGCTGGATCACACCGTCCTTCATGATCACGATGCGGTCCGCCATGGTCATAGCCTCCACCTGGTCGTGGGTGACATAGATCGTGGTCGCCCCCAGTTCCCGGTGCAGCTTGCTGATCTCTGTCCTCATGCTGACACGCAGTTTCGCGTCCAGGTTGGATAGTGGCTCATCCATCAGGAACAGCTTCTGGTTTTTCACGATGGCCCGCCCCACGGCTACCCTCTGCCGCTGGCCGCCGGACAGATTCTTAGGCTTGCGGTGACGGTATTCTTCCAGGCCCAGGATGTTGATCGCCCAGTCTACTTTCTTCTTGATCTCGTCTGCCGGCAGTTTCATATTTTTTAACCCATATCCGATATTTTTCTCAACCGTCATGTGAGGATAGAGCGCATAATTCTGGAATACCATGGCTATGCCCCTGTCTCTAGGCGCCATATCATTGACCTTCTTTCCGCCGATATAAAGCTCTCCGTCCGTGATTTCCTCAAATCCGGCGATCATGCGGAGCGTGGTGGATTTCCCACACCCGGAAGGTCCGACAAAAGCGATGAATTCTTTCTCTTCAATATTCAGATTAAAATGATCTACGGTATTTACCTTGGAGCCTGGATACATTTTACATACATTCTTAAATTCTATAAAACTCATTTTCTTATCCTTCCTTTGAACCTGTTGAAGTAACACCTTCTACGATCTGTTTTGAGAACAAAGAGTAGATGATGATGACCGGTATTGTAACAAGAGTGATGACCGCAAGCGTCTGTCCCATCGTCGTGTTTTCGTTGGACGTGATAGAGTTCAGACCGATCTGAGCCGTGAGAAGATCGCTGGAGGTAAATACCAGGGACGGCCACAGGTAGTCATTCCACACATTCAGGAACGTAAATACACTGACGGTAGCCACGACCGTCTTGGACATGGGCAGGACCATGGTAAAGAAGTATTTTACCGGCCCGCAGAAATCCAATTGGGCGGCTTCATACACATCGTCCGGCAGACTTACGAACACCTGCCGGAACAGGAATATATTGAAGGGATTCACGATCAGCGGAAGGATATATCCCACGATCGTGTTTAACAGTCCGGCTTTGGCGATGATCAGGAAATGGATCGTGATGACCGTCTCTGTAGGCACGATCAGCAGCATGATAATGATCATCAGCCATTGGTCCCGGAAGGGAAACTTGATCTTGGCAAGCGCGTAACCGGCAAGACCATTGACAATGATGCTCAGCACGATCAGGATTGCCGCGTACAGAAGGGTGTTTCCCATATACCTCAGGAAGCTGGTGTCTGTGATGATGGAAACATAGTTATCGAGAAAGTTTCCATTTAAGGCCGGTGGGATAAATGCCGCGATGGAATTCATATCCGCTGTGATGTCCGCGTCCGGCTTAAACGAGTTTGCCAGCATCCAGATCACCGGAAACAGGAAGAAGATGGAGAGCACCAGCAGGACTGCCACCAGGATCCAGTTAATTCGCCTCTGCTTTTTTGTGAACATGCTTTTTCCCTCCTTCCCTATCTTTGGTCAGTACGTTCTGGATGATCGTCAGTACCACAACAAATACGGTAAATACGATCGCCATAGTGGAGGCCAGGCCCATCTCCCAGTTGACGGTGCCGGTCTCGTAAATGTCATACACCAAGGTGTACGTAGAATGATCGGGGCCTCCGCCTGTCATGACCATTGGCTGTACCAGCATACGGAAGGCGCCGATGGTGACGGTGATAAACACGAAGACACATAAGGGCTTCAGCTCCGGCAGGGTAATATCTTTGAATTTCTGCCAAGCAGTAGCGTGGTCCATCTCCGCCGCCTCATAGAGGGCCGGGTTGATGTTCTGCAGTCCGCCCAGGAAGATGATCATCTGGTATCCTACTCCCTGCCACACACTCATGATCGCGATGGAGGGCAGGGCCTGTCCGGCGCTGTAGATAAAGGGCTGAGCGTCGATCCCAATATGGGCCAGCAGTGTATTTAGGATCCCTTCCGGGCTGTAGATCTGCATCCACAGAGTGGACACTACCGCCAGGGACATGACTACCGGCACGAAGAACGCCACTTTAAAATATTTCTTGCAGTGAGCCGCCTTGTTGATGGCAAGCGCCAGAAGCAGCGCTCCGCCGCACTGCAGCGGCACAATGATGATCACAAATTTTACCGTGTTCAAAAAGGACTGTACGAACAGGTCGTCCTTAAAGATTCCTATATAATTTTCCAAACCTACGAAATGCGTCAGTTCCGGATTCAGCGCAAAATAGTCGGTAAAGCTGAATCCGAGGGTGAGCAGCATCGGCAGGAACAAAAAGAGCGTCAGCAGCACAAGCGCCGGTCCGAAAAATGCCATTCCTATGATCGAATTCTTTCTTTTCATTCTGATTCCCTCGCATAACGTTCCAATTTAGAGTTGATCCGTTCCACTGCTTTGTCCAGTTCAGTCTGGGTATCCTTGCCTCCCAGCGCCACGCTTTCCAGTACTTCCTGGAAGGAGGTGCTGACCTGGGGATAAGCAGGAGTCTTCGGTCTTGGATGACCATAGTTGCTTAACTGGTCATACAAAGCGCTGTAATTTTCATCTGACTGGAAGACATCGATATTCTCAAACGCCTCGTAGGTGGACGGAAAGTTCTTCGTCATATCCCAGATCCTGATGCCGCTTTCCACACCGCTCATCCATTTCACCAGTTCTGTGGCTCCTTCTACATCCTCCGCCTCAGATGAAGCGGCAAAGGCCCAGGAGCCTGTCGGTGTGTACGCCTGGCCTTCCCAGTCGTCACTGACGATATAGGGAGCAACGCCAAGGTTCAGATCCGGGTAGCTTGTATAGACGGTATTGACTTCCCAGGCGCCGTCAATCTTAAACGCCGCGCGCCCGCTCTCAAACAGATTGTCGATGGGGGCCTCAGACATATAGCCATTCTCTACGATGGAGCGGAAATAATCCATGGCCGCCGCCGTTTCTTTGGAATTGAAGTAACCGTCCGCGGTCAGGCCGTCTTCACTGACCAACTCTCCCCCGCCGGACCAGACGAAGGGCGCGAAATAATAGATGCTCGTCTCTCCTACCGGGAAGGTCATATCCAAAGGATAGCCGCCTTTCTCTTCCATCAAAGGCTTTAGCTGCTCCAGGATCTCTGTGAATTCTGACCAGGTCCAGGGGTGGTCCGCATCCGGGACCTCAATGTCTGCCTCTTCCAGAATATCCTTATTGTAGTAAAAGCCTACGCTGGACTCCATCACTCCCAGGGCGTACAGATCGTCTCCTACCGTTCCCTGCTCGATGATCGAAGGCAGATACGCGCTCTTTTCATCCTCTGTCAGATCCGCCAGCGGCTGGATGATCCCGTTGGCCGCGTAAGCGGATATGTTTGGACCGTCCACCGTCAGCACATCGGGAAGACCTCCCGCCATGACGGATGCGTTGACTTTGTCTGAATATCCGCCTCCGCTGTCATTTCTGGGGACAAATTCAATGTCCGCAAAATACTGACCGTTGTAGGCTTCGTTAAAAGTTTCCACGGATTCTTTGTATGCCTGGCCTTCCTCTGTATCCTCGATCGAGTGGACCCAGATCGACAGGTACTCTTCGCCCTCGTCGTATCCGGCCACTTCGCCGGGCTTAGGATCCTTCTTCTGACAGCCGGCCAGACAGGCCGCGACGAAGAGGATTCCCAGCAGGCACAGCAAACGCTTTCTCATTCCATCTCCTCCTTATCCTAGATTCAGATTGATATGTAATCGGTGATGTTACCGGTAAAGTAACCGGTTCCTTTAAGGCAATCATAAAATGAAATATAGAAAGTGTCAACCGAAAAATATACTTTCGTCAGATGTCCCATTTTTGCGCCTCTTTTTCTGTATATCTTTCACAAAACCGGTTTTGTTACCGGTTACTTTATTGATTTTACGTTTCATGTTCTGCTATACTATAGACGTTCCTAAGAACAAAACACGGGATATTTATATCAGCAGAAAGGGATATTATATATGAAATCAAAGAAAGTGACGTTTGCGGACATCGCAGCCTACACCAATTTCTCAAAGACTACGATATCCAGATATTTTAATGACCCGGATTCTCTTACTTTGGAAAATCAGCAGAAGATCGCGGACGCTCTTGTGGCTCTGGATTATAAGGAGAATAAGGTGGGACGGATCCTGGCCAGCGGAAGGACGGAGTTTGTAGGAGTGCTCATTCCCAACCTGTACATGCACTACTATTCAGAAATGCTGAACCAGCTTCTGGCCACCTATGAGACGTTCGGCTATAAATTTCTTGTTTTCGCCGGAGATGCCAAGGCGGAGACAGAGCGGAAATACATTGAGGAACTTCTGGCTTACAATATTGAGGGTATGATCGTCTTAAGTCCTACCATCTCTTCCAAAGAGCTTGCCTCTTACAATGTTCCTGTTGTTGGGATCGAGCGGGAAGACCAGTATATCTCCAGCGTCAACACAGACAATTATATGGGCGGTGTCCAGGCCGCAAGCCTGCTTCGGGAGATCGACTGCGATATGTTGTTCCACGTAAACGCGGATGTGCCGGATAACGTGCCTTCCTCCGGGCGTATCCGTGGATTTGTAGATACCTGTAAGGAGCATCAGGTGCCCTATAAGCTTGTGCTGACAGATCTGGGAAACACATTTGCGGAAAATCAAACCCGGATCTCCAGATTCGTAGACGAACTGGAGAAAACTTATCCCGATCAAAAGAAAGGGATCTTTATGTCCAACGACACCCACGCAAACGTACTTCTGAACATCTTATTCCAAAGATATGGGAAGCTTCCGGACACGTACCGGATCATCGGCTTTGACAACTCCCCCATTTCCCAGGAGTCCGTCATCCCCATCAGTACCGTGGGCCAGCAGATTCCGGTCATCGCCGGCGAAGCCATGAAACTTCTCTCGTCGCAGATGGAAGAGCGCAAGAAACGCAGACCGGCCCCCCAGGAAGGGCCGGTCCACCAGATCATCACGCCGATCCTGATCCGCAGGCAGACGACCGGGTAAGCCTGCGCCTGGCTTCTGCCTGTCATTGATACCGAATCCGTCTTTGCGCTTCCTCCAGTCTCTCATAATAGCCGGATGCCAAGAGGGAGAAGAGCGCCGCTCCATATCCCGCTTCTTCCGAGTACAGCGGAATCTTCATCTCCATGCCAAACCGCTGGCGGCAGACTTCCTGGAGGAGGGGATTCATTCGGATCCCATTGCCGCTTCCCACAAGTGTTGCCGCTCTTTTTACTTCTTCTGGGAATTCCTCATAATATCGGTGCAATTCCTCGCAGATCCCTTTCAAGGTCCCAAGGGCGAACTGGCCCAAATGAAAGGTGTTTTCTGTAAGTCCGCGGATGCTTCCGGTAAGGGAAGGATTGCTCCGACTTCCGTTAAACCGGGTATCTACCTGCGCTTCCCGCTCCTTTTTCTCATATATCTGCCTGGCCGCTCCATTTAGCAGCTCATACACAGAATGGGCTGGCGCGGTACCATCCAGGGCGAAAATTTCTTCCACAAAACGTTTCAGCAGGGAATAGGCATACCCGCCGCACAGGGGCGAGCCCGCGATCAGCCAGGTTTCTCCCAGATATGGCCTGCATTCTGCCTCTTTCGTCTTCACAAGCTGGCCGGTACATGCGGAAATCTGGCTTCCCGTCCCTACATTCAAAAGCAGCTTTTCTTCTGGTCCTACAGAGCCAAGGAAGCTGGCCTGATTATCTCCCAGCGCCACGCTCACCTGACAGGGAGGAGCCGGCGCTAAGTCCTTTAGACAGCCCACCGTCCGATTTTCCCTGGTCACCTCCGGCATAAATTTCTCATCAACCCCCGCCTTCTGGAGCGCCGCCTTGTCAAAGCAGGAATGTTCCAGATCATACAGACCCAGGCTTGCGGCCATACTCTGATGCATCAGAGGCCGCTTCTCCCCTGCCAGCGACATCCCGACATAATCCGGGATCGTACACAGGGTCACCGCCCGCTCCGGGACCGAGCCATTTTTCACATGATAGTAGTGAGTTGCCAGGCCAAACCCAGAAGCCGTCCTATATCCCGTCTTCTCGTTCAGATCTTCCACGTACGTTTTCTCTGGCAGCCCCGGGCCCCTGCAGGGCAGGTCTCCCCTGCGGTCCTGCCAGGT